>JBBRDW010000015.1:0-53150 GCA_038203525.1 Chitinophagales bacterium
ACCCTCTATGGCTACTGCAGGGCCATTACGTACAACAAAAGGGATTTTCCGCAAGCCTTCTTTCCCGGTTACGTCTTTACTTACAATGGTCATCACATGTTCTCCATCGGTTAACTTACGGGTATCCAGTTCAAAGTTTACCGGAGTTACAAAAGTTGCAATGGGTTGTTTTTGATCATCTATAAAAATACTAATGGTGCTTTTATCTTCCATATTCTGCTGTATTAAGAATGCTGTTTTTAATATGGTTACTATTTTTTTCGCCCGGTTTGTATAAATAGCGAATACTTAAGAATAGGCAAAATGTTACCACAGTCATTGCGGCTGCAATTATTACAAAATCCCAATTACTTCCCGGGCCAGCGCCATGGGTAATTCCTCTAAATATCCTGGGCTGGCTCTGTTCACAAACCGGACAAGCCGATACCCATTGATACATTATGATTGAGAAAATTATAAGGATAATCTTTTTCATTTTACTTATTTTCCTTTTTGATAAAGTCCATTATCTTAGCTACTTCGTCTACCTGTATTTCCCTGGCCTTATTTCCCCAGCTATTTCGCTCATGATTGATGATTGCAGCCACTTCTTCAGGCGTTAAATTGTTGTTGGTACCAACTGGCGGCATTACGCCATACTCAGCTCTTGCGTCATAACCTTTCATAATGATGTTGATCATCATTTCTGGATTGTCGTTATTAACTATCGCACTTCCTTTAAGCGGTGGAAAAGCGCCTTTAAGTCCTTCGCCATTGGGCTGGTGACAACTTTGGCAATTTGCAGTGTACAATGCTACTCCATCCAACCCTGTGGCAGGTGCGCCATTTGCTGCTGTTGCTTTTTGTGTCCGTTTGTACAAAAAGTCTGGGTCCGGGGTACCATCCGGCAATTTGATTTGTTTTAATGATAACAGGTAGGCGACCAAATTTAAAGCTTGTTTTGTTGCTACGATTTTTCCCTGTGCAGTATCAAAATATTTGTCCGGCACATTCACCACAACATCATTCTTACTGGGGTTCTTTTTTACGTCAAACAAGAAACTGTAAGATGGCATTATGGATTGGCGAACAACGGCCCTTGGTTGATATAAATGTAATAGCTGCCAGTCAATACTCGATTGCCTTGTTCCAATATTTGTTAGATCCGGCCCCGTGCGTTCTGTACCCATTAAAGTGGCCGTATTTACCCATATACTAATGCGTTTGTTACCTGCATAATCAGCAGCTATACTGGGCCGGCTACCCCACATTTTATCCATATCAACATTGCGAACCTGTTGCGTATGACAAGCTACACAGCCGTTGGCAATATAAACATCTTTACCTGCCTGCTGTGCGGCTGTTAAGGGTAAGCTACCCGGTAAGGGTTGATTATTTTTTTGGTTGTTGAGTGCGGGTAAAATAGCTACTAAAATAGTAAGCGTTAAAAACATTAAAGTGGCTGTTGTATATAACCTTTTATGATTACTGAATATGTCCATTTTGTATTGATTACTTTTTATAATTGAAAACTTCTTTCATTTGTTGCTCATTGTACTAATTGTACAAGAGTGCGACGCAACAAAAGCATCATGATAGCACTATAGCTGGGGTAATAAAAAAAACTATGTTAACGGCTGCAATTGTTTTAATTGCTCCACACCTTCCATGCGGATATTGATGTCTTCTTTACCCAATATCATCTTGTACATATTGTATGCAAAAACAATGTGCGATAGCCACATCATAGTACCTCCTATTGCCCTCCAGAGCCAATACGGAAACATCATTTCAACACTATCAATAAATGGTTTCCCTTCCTGCCACATCATACCTTTTATTGTAGCGCCAATCATAAGGGGTACAGTATAAAACAGTAACCCAATCAATGCCATCCAGAAGTGTACACCCACCCAGGTAAATGACGGCTCTTTGCCTGTTAGCCTTGGCAATACTGCATATATAGATGCCCATAGTAAAAAGGCAATGATACCGTACATGGTTAAATGGGAGTGTGCAGTTGTAAAATCAGTAAAGTGCCAAACCAGGTTGGTTGACCGGAACGCTTCTGCAGTACCCTGCATGGAGCCGGTAAAATAAAATACAATACCCACCACATAAAAAGGCAATGTATAACTGCTGCCTACTTTGTACCACGACCCTTTGAAGGTTAACAGAAAATTGGTAGTACCTGCCACTACAGGAATAATCATACCCACACTGCCTACAATGGCTACCGTTTGCAACCACCAGGGTATGGAACTAAAAACAAAATGATGCGTACCTATAACGGTATAAAAAAATATCTGTGCCCAAAAAGCCATGATACCTAAACTGTAAGAATAGATAGGCTTGTTTAATTGTTGCGGTAAAAAATAATACACCAATCCGAGGGTAAAAAGCATAAACCACATGCCGACGCCCTGGTGCATATAATATCCCTGCGAAATTGTTTCGCCTAAACCATTTTGCCAAAAAGGTAAATAGGCAACCAACGAAATTACTATTGCGAAAATAATGGCTGCCACCATGTACCAGTTAGATACATATATTTCTTTAGTAGCACGCCGGGCAATAGTGTTTAGAAAATTTATAAGCGTAAGTACCAACGCCACTCCAAAAAGTAGCATTACCGGCCATATATATTCACGGTATTCACCACCGCCATTATTAATGCCTGCCATCAGACAAAGGCTGCCTATTAACACGGCAGCATTAATTAAATATAAAGAATACCAGCCCAATTTAAGGCTTGCAATTTTGTTATTGCTAACCATCGGTATTACATAATAACCCAGCCCCAGCATACCTAAAGAACTCCAGCCCCAAAACACTGCATTGGTATGTACCGGCCTTAACCGGCCAAAACTTAACCAGCTGAAATGGTCAGCATCCGGGGCTACGAATTTAATGCCGAGATATTCTCCAACAGTTGTTCCAAACAGCAACCAGAACGTTGCACTTACTAAAAACCAAACAATTAATTTAGATAATTGAGGATCAATGTTTGGGCGTTTAATGGCTTTTTTTTTAGTAGCCACAAAACCCATGCTTGTTTGTTCATTAACATGTGTAATCAAACCCTTTTCATCTGATGGGGCAAGATCACCACCCAGTTCATTGTTGGCTAGGCGAAATGCTTCTGCTTTTTTTTTCTTTTCTAAAACAGTATCAATTTCATCTCCTTCCAGATTAGCTAAATAGTTGGCAAAACGCGCTGCTTCATCTTTGTCTTTTTCGTTTTTAATTTTGTTTACTAAATTTTTTAATCTTAATGAAAAGATGAGCAGTCCTGCTAATATGGGAATCAAAATGAGCACTATGGTAATAATGATACCAGGCTGCGTAAAGAATGAATCGCCTTTTTGTGCAGTTTGACTAAACGCGGGGGTGGAACACAGGTAAACAGTTAGTAGCGCTATGCTGGATTTTAAATGCTTCATATTTATTTTGATTGATTGCTGAAGCAAAAATATCAAAAAGTTTTATTTAGGACAATTTTATCTTAAATATACAACAGCAGACAATGTCCTATGCAAAGAAATTGTAGTAAGCCACATGCAGGTAAGGCTATCATGCCCGATATCATACAGGTAATATCAATGAACGCTTCGGCAATAAACAATAACAGGCTGTTAGTCTTGGTGGGTTCTTTTGTACATGGGGTTGCAATTAGGAATTGTTGCCCTGTAGTTACAATAAATAGCAATGCTGAAATTCGCATACGTTATAATGCGGACGGTCACGCTCTATATTCAATAATTTTTCTTCTCTTGCTCTTGCTTGTGCAGGATTTAGACATGGTTTAGATAATCGTGTTGACTATTTGTTGCCCAATCGGCTGAAAGTGTTGATACATCAGTAAATTGTATTTTTTGTATCAGGGGAAAAAGCAGTTGCCCTCTTTATCATTTATTATAAATAAAATTCTTCCATCGCAACCTTTGGCGTTCTGTCTGCTTTAAAAAGACCCCAATGTTTTTCCGGCTCTAATGGATGCGAGGAACCTTTCCATGACTCATCAAATGCTTCAAAGAAACAGGTTAGGATGTTATTTTTATTAGACCAGTCCATTAAATCATTATAATAAATTTTTTGATTTTCTTCATTCACATGTTCGGGATGAATACCCCTTCCATTTGAATTGGTAGCCCAGCCAGCTTCAGTAATTACAATAGCTTTGTCAGGATACATGTTTGCAACAATTTCATAGTTTTCACGGGTATACTCCAGTGCTTCATGTATATTCTTATATTCCCATACAGGGTAGGTATGTATTGAAATGAAGTCAACCATTTCAGCAAGTGGTTTAAGCTTATTTAGCCAGGGCAGATAGTTTTCGCAAAAGGTAACAGGTTGCCTGGCAAACTGTTTTACCCTTGCGGTATATGCCATTACGTGCTTTACGGGAACATAATGATCCGTCCAGTCAACACAGGCTTCGTTGCCAACGGAAAGAGAAAAGATAATTTCAGGAAATTGATTGGCCATATCAATCAACTTTTGAATTTTCGCCGAATTTTTCTTTTGATTCAACTCCAGTTGCTCTTCATCAAATGTACCGCCACCCCAGGGGCATCCAAAATTGTTCATCTCTGCTTCAATGTAAGCACCCAGCATTATTTTAAAATCTAAGTGCTCCTTTTGTATAACGTTAATTACCGTTTCAGCATGTTCATCGCAATCGTATAAACGCAGGTATTTCCAATGCTGCTCAAGAATGAGCAAATCTTCTTTCACTTCATCATAAGAAGGACATGCACCTCCAGGCTGCTGCCCATCTCTAAACCCGGAGTAACAAATGGCCTTAGCGGGTTGCAGTCCAAACTGGTTAAAAAAATTCATGTTTGTGGCTTTTTAAAAATTGTCTTAAGGATTTTTTTTTTGAACTAAAACGTTGCCATTTTAATGTGCATCTACCAATAAATTGAAAATAATTATTAGCCAGTCTTGCTTACTGCTATTTGGCTTTTCTTCCCGCCGAGGTGCATTTGCGTCAAGTTAAGGAACACATTTATTGACCCAACAGTATTGCTACTATTGAGTTTCCGTTGCGTCGCACTCTTGTACTTTTGGTTCTCTATGCGACTTTTAGAACTCAGTTGCTTTTTTCCCTTGCAAATGAAAGCGAAGATTATTCGGCAACGCATTTATATTTAAACCCATTTACTAACTCCTTATTGCAAGACAAGCTAAAAACATTACCAGTAAACACTTTCAGCAATTTTTATCAAAACCTAGCTTGACGCATATGCGCCGAGGCGGAACTCTTGTACTTTTAAATACAATTCGTCAATACCCCACTAACATCATAATATTATACAACTCTGAAGCTAATACCGGGTAATTATTCCATTTTAAAAGCACATGACTTCTCAGGAATTTCTACCTGCTCCCTATAGAACCAAATGTACAAGAGTGCGACGCAACGATGATGCTATGAAAAACCAATGCCGGGTTCATAAAAATAATTTAGAAACTCATTCAGAATTTCATTTTTTCATTTTTATCCCAAATACCCCAATATGCGCCTACGGTTCCTTCTGCGCCCACTTTCCAGCTTTCATCAAAGGAGGAAAAATAGAATACGGGTATGTTATCGTTGGCAGACCATAGTTGGGTATTAATAAAATAATCCCTTGCATTTTTTTCTCCGGGAACAGAACCTTTCAAGTTTTCACCCTGGCTCGGCCATCCTGTTTCGGTAATGATTGTTTCCTTTCCATTACCTGCGGCTTTTGCCTGATAATACATTTGCTTCATATAGTCCAAAGAATTGTCAATAGGACAACCTTCCCAAAACGGATAGCAGTTGCACAATATAACATCGCATGCTTCTGTAATTCTTGGGCGGTGAGAAAACTCATAATACGCATCTACATAACCAACAGTTACACCCGGTAACTCAGCTTTTACTTTGTTAATGAAATCGAGCAACTCGTCTTCGGATAAATCTTTTCGGTACATCACTTCATTGCCCACCGCAGCAATATCAACAAAACCTTCTTTTGCCAGTTTTATTAGACCGGCTATTTCACGTTCATTTATTTCCGGGTCATTGCCAAGCCAGGCGCCTACCAGTGTTTTAATACCAAATTCTTTTGCCACTTTAGGTATTAGTTCATTGCCCTCTGTACAGGAAAATGAACGTATCCATTTTGTATGCGGCCTTAAAATTTCCATTCGCCGCCTTACCTGTTCTTCGGAAATAATATCACCCGGCTTTTGCCCCTCCCCATATAAACTAAAACAAAAGCCATGGGTGCCGCCTTGCAGTATTTCTGTAAACAGGCTGGTTAATGTTGCTTCTGTTTCGCCTTCCACATAATTGGCGTGCATATCTGGCTTTAAAGAAAGGACATGATCTTTTCTGTATGACATAACTTATATTATTTATTGATTTTCAATTGTTCATTTTTATCCCAAATACCCCATCCGGCACCCACTTTTCCTTCTTGCTTTGTTTTCCAGGATTCATCAAAAGATGAAAAATAGAAGACCTCCACTTTATTACTTTTTGCCCAATCCTGAACTGCGATAAAATAATTCTCTGCATTACGTTTGGAAGGTTCCGCCGCTTTTACATTTTCGCCAATACCAGGCCATCCGGTTTCTGTAATAATTACTTTTTTTCCTTTTGCTGCCTGTTGCGTTAATTCTGTCATTCTATTCAAATAAGACAGTGCATGTTTGTTATCGGCTCCTTCCCAGAAAGGATAACAGTTTATCAAAATAACATCACATGCATTTACCAGTGCAGGCTTGTCAAGATATTGGTAATAGGCATCCACATATCCAACCGGAACAGCAGCAGGCAATGCTTCCCTTACTCTCATAATATATTGTAATAACTCCTGTTCTGAAATTTCTTCACGATGCAATACTTCATTACCTACCGCAGCCATATTTACTAAACCCGCTTTCGCCAAGGTAATAAGTGAATTAATTTCCTTTTCATTTCTCTCTTTATCATTACTAATCCAGGCACCCACTAAAGTCTTTAGTCCTTTTTGCTGGGCGATTGCAGGTATCAGTTCATTTCCCAGTGTACAGGAAAATGATCGTATCCAATGAGTGTGCGGAGCGATTATATCCAGTCTTCTGCGAATCTGTTCTTCTGATACAATGTCTCCAGATTCCTGCCCTTCTACATAAGGGCTAAAGCATAAACCATGTAAGCCATCATTTAATATTGACGAATAAAGTGCCGAGATTTCGCTATCACTTTTAAAACTTAAGTCTAAACCGCTTATCGTATTTATAGAAAAGCCGTTTTTCTCTAATCCAAGCAGTTTTCCGGAAAGATAGGCCGAAGATTGCTTTTTCACGGGTTCTTTCCGGTCATCCAACTCCTTTTTTATTGCCCTGGCTTTTGCTTCAGAAAGGTCATAATCTTTCATAACCCACATTGCTATTAATGTGCCCAAAATGGGCACGCCAGAAAAAAACAGCCTTAAGCCTGTAACTGCACCTTCCGCCTGTGTTTCAGCACCGGCTTTAAAACCTACGATAGACATGATAACACCTGTTAACAGTCCTGCAATGGCAAACCCAAACTTAACCATCCACCAATAAATGGCTCCAAAAATACCTTCCCTTCTTTTGCCCGAACTCAACTCGTCCATATCGCAAACGTCAGCCGTCATAGACATCATTAAAGTAAACAAACTTCCAATACCAAATGAGAAGAAAGGCAGTGCAAACAAAAACATGTAAGGCTTACCCGGAACAAAGAGAAACCAAAGCAAAACATATCCAAAAATAGATATCCCCTGACAGATTAAGAATGCTCTCTTTTTTTCCATTTTTTTAGATATCCATGCCACAATGGGTATCACAATAAAAGTAGTAGCTAAAGCACCGATACTTCCAAAAAGTGTAGGCCATATACCTGCATCGCCTGTATTGCCATTGAATAGATAATAAACGACAATAAAAAAGGTGAAACCGGCGACAGTGTTAAAGGCATTAAAAATGAAGAAAGTAGCACCACAAAGTTTTCTGAATGGCTTATTAGCAAATGCTTCTTTAAAACTAATTAGAATTTCCTTTAAGCTGCCCCCTATAGTTTTGAAAGTCAGCGGCTTCAAACTATCATCATTTTTTGTAGACTTGCTTTTAATAAAGATGGCGGGCATCATGGCCAATATCATACAGGATATACCAACCCATACTGCCAGCGTCCGGGTCGCCGTATCAGCATTAGGAAACCACTTAGGGTCATACATCACTACCCAAAACCACGGAGCAATTACCCATGCCCACTGACCAATCCATTGCGAAATGGCCATTATTTGCGTTCTTTCGTGAAAATCATCACTCATTTCGTACCCCATAGCAACATAGGGAACGCTAAAAATAGAAAGTCCAAAATAAAAGATAGTAGAAACGATAAGAAAGTAGATGAAATTATAATTGACACTGTTTTCTCTATGTAACTGCCACATTACAACAAAGCATATTCCCATGATTACCGCACCTGCAAAAACATATTGACGACGCCTGCCCCAAACGGATTTTGTATTGTCTGTGATAAAACCCATGATAGGGTCAAAGAACGCGTCAAAAACCCTGGGCAGAAAAAACAAAATACCCCACATCCAGGTAGGCATGCCTAAATTTTCTACCAAAACAACCATAAAAATACCGAGGGCTGCCGGAAACATTTGGTTGGCTAACATTCCTAAACCAAAGGCTATTTTTTGACCCATTGGAACTACACTAATTGGCTTTGAATTATTTGTTGACATTTTAAAAATTGATTTTTGCAGTTATATAGAGTTAATTTTTACAGTTTGTAAAGCGTGAGCACTAATGGGAATACTGATTATCCTATTGTCAAGGTTTATTTCTATTGATTTCGGTTTATCTGTTGGATTCAAAATAATAACGACAATCGTTTTATCGGAATTTTGTGCAGCGGTAACTTTTAAAGATGTATCATCATTTTCAAAACCAATTCGCACAGCACCAGGGCGAATGAATTTGCTAAAATGCGCCATTGTATAATACAAGGGCGTAAAATAAACTTCATCATTTTCTTCATCAACAATTACCGGAGCCGTGCACCAGTTTTTAAACCAGTTGGGGCCGCCTTGTTTGTTCAATACCATGTTCCAGTCAATCCAGCCATCTACATAATTGTTTAAACAACCAATGATATCATTTGCATATCGGTAGACTGGAACATATTTAGGATGCAAATATTTTTGATTCTCCGGTGCCCATGTCCAACCCCAGTCTTTCGCTTCTGCACTCCAATACCAGGCGTCATTTTTCCATGCAGGCACTTGCCCATCTACGCAGGATTCTGTATTAATTAAATATTTACCCGGAGCAAGCTGGTGTGTGTATTGAAGCGATGCCGGAAAATAATCGTAAGTGCTTGCATACCAGTGAACGGCCGTGCCACCAAAATATGTTGCGGCTTTTTTATCTTCAAACATAGCTTTTGCCCATTTCTCCAATTCTTCTCCGCGGTTTTGGTCGTAACCTAAAATAGGAATGTTGGATAAGCCATCTTTCTCCAAACGTGGCCCTAAATAATCACGAACAAAATTTGTCAGTTCTTCTGGGGTAAAATGCATGCTTTCCCAATTCTTATCGTTGCCCAATGGTTCATTTTCTACCGTAAGGCCCCAGATGTTGATGCCCTCCTGCTGATACGCTTTAATATATTTTGAAAAATATAAAGCCCATGTTTCATTGTATTCCGGCAATAACTTTCCGCCTCGCCAATCGTTGTTGTCTTTCATCCATGGCGGCGCTGTCCAGGGAGAAGCGATGATTTTAAATCCATCTTTTGAAAATTGTTGCGCTTCCTTAATCACAGGAATCAAATCATTTCGGTCTGGCTCAATATTAAAGTGTTCCAGGTTTTTATCGTCAGGAACATTGGCGTATGCATAATTACTCAATGCAAAATCACAGGAGTTGATATGCGTACGGGTGAGCGAATAATTTGCACCTTCTTCGCTGAAATATGCTTTGAGAATTTTATCGCTGTTGGCTTTACTTAATTTATTGAGGAGATAAGCAGAAGATTCCGTAAAAGAGCCACCGAAACCGGTGATTGTTTGGAAGCGTTCTTTTGTATTGATGGAAATATGAGTAGCATTAGCAGACACAGGCGATTCTTTAATCCGTTCTAATTTATTTCCATTGGCTGCAGTTTCAAATATCTGAACAGTCGCTTTATTTTTCTGGGCGTGTAAAGATGTTGCCATGCATAATAGGAATGAGTAAAAAATAATTTTTCTGTTCATAAGCAATCTGTTTAAAATATTTTTATACCGAGCAAAAATTAAAATGGTGACTTCGCATTTTGTACAGTAAAGAATCTTACTATACAAGAGCCCCGCCACGGCGGGGAGTAAAGCTTAATAGCATTACTTCAGTCTGGCTCAAAAAAATCAATTCACTTTATTAGCCTTGGTTAAATATAATACCAGCAGCAGTTTTTCATGGTATCATCGTTGCGTCGCAATCACTTCATCACCTGTGCTAATGGCATCTTCTGCCATAACCGATTTTTTTTCAAACCATTTAAATACCACTTATTAATCTTGCTTCTTTCAAAAATATTTTAATCATCTTCACTTCGCCTGTTCGCATAAATACAGCGGCACTTTCTTTTTCAGCCAACATCGTTGATTCATTTTTTATCATCGTGCCGTCGGTCTTTTCAATTTCAAGTCCTTCTTCTTCCTGCAATACATATATCACCGGAACCTGGCAATAGGTAAAAAATAAACTGTTACTGTTTAAATGAATGAAGTGCTTTTCACCTTTTGTATTTATATAGTCAATTTGTTTTTCGTTGTTCAGGAATTCATTTCTGCGGAGTAAGAGCGGATTGAAAAACAGTTTTCCTTCATTTACAAATATGCCGAGTTCGCCAAAGCGACAAAGAATATCTTCCTTCACCTGCCCGGTCATGCCGGGTTGCTGAGCCCCTTTGCCTGAAGGTGTGTGTGAATAAGGGTCTGTAGGGAATGCACCATAAACCTGCGGAGGTTTATGCACACCAATACCTTCATTAATATCGTAGTAATGCGCTATTAAGCGATGGATTGTTGCATCATCTGCTTTATCATTAATTGCCTTGATACAGGTCTCCTGCACTGCCAGCAACAATTTTGAAACCATATGCCAATAAATGGAACCCAGGCCTTCGTATCCATACATTGCTCCTGACCTTCCGGTAAATTCCTTATGACAAAATACTTCTTCAAATATTTGCAGCAGTAATGCTTTATCTTTTTCAATTAATTCATGATAACGATGATCTAATTTTTTTAAGGCAGCTTCCACATCACTTGCATTTCTGAAATTTCCGTTGAAATGTAAATCACCATTTATATCTTTTTCAATGATGGTAAGATTGCCCTCTTCCATTAATTTTTGTAGTAACAAAGAACGTTGTGCCGATTGCTTTGGAACAGTGTTTTTATTTAAAAACTTCGGAAGATTTTTATTGGGATAAAGAATATAACTATGCTGGTCTTGCCGGTACAGCGAACTGTTTTTTAGCGCATCTAACGATTTCAAACTCTGTTCAGCGGAAAGAAAAAATGAACTAAGTACTGCAACCTGGCCTTCCAGCATTTCGCTTAAATGTGCAACTTGTACAGTTTGGTCATCATAAGAAATTAAATTGTAGGCATGGTATAAGTCATCGTTTCTTTTATTCACAACGATGGCATGTTCCAGAAATTGGTTTGCTGCTTTTATGAAATCCAAAACTTGTTTTGCAGAAACAGTTTCTTTTTTGCCACTAAATTTATCTGTATAAATGCGGTGCCTATAGTCGCTGCCGGCCATACAGAGGGCATCGGTTATTTGCTTTCTTACCGTATCATTTATTTGCCCCGCCAGTTTATTTTTGTGTTGTTCAAAAGTATCTGCAACCTTTTCAAAGAATGCATACAACTCTGCAGATAAAGCTAGTTCCACTGCACCAGCTTTTTCAAATACAGGTTCAAAAAATTTTAGAAATCGCCTTAGGTAATATAACGTAACCATGGAGAGGCCATTGCCTACCAATGCATTATTGGCGTCGTTCCATTCAGGTCTTTGTGTGTTCATCCATATACCACCATCCGGAACAAAATTGGAGAGCTTGGCCAGTACACTTGCTAAAAGTTTTTCGCAGAAACTCACCTGATAAATTTCATCCTGTGTATTGGTAAGCAGGGCGCCATCAGCACCAATACTTTTCACCCGCGCATGAATAGATCGGTCATTTTTTTCATCAAACTCTATTGTGTCTTTAGGATTATGCAGTATATCTTGGTAGGACTTTATCGTGTAAGGAACATTGGCATATACAAAACCATTTTTATTTAAAAGCTTTTGAATATGGCCGGGGCGATGGTTTTGTAAAAATTCTAAAAACTTAAGCAGGTAAATAATTTGATGGTCGCCCCAGTAACCGATGTACGACCAGGGGTTATCCGGCTCTATTGTTTCCCAGTCAAAACCATCTTTAGTAACGCGGTAAGGATTGTAGCCATCAAAAGTGGAAGCGTTTAAAAATTTAAAAATCATGCCTTCCATAAATTCTGGATAGGAATGAGCCAGCGCTTCCCAGTTCTGAAAAATATCACGCCAGTTTCCCTGGTAATCTAAAATTTTGGAGCCGTCAACTTCACTCCTGGTATTGATGGAAAATTGGTTCCAGGGCCTGCTTGGGTCACCATGCCTGCGGCTAAATTTTAAAGGCAGGTATTCTGTAGCGAGCCGGAGAAAATTGATGTTGTTTGAATGATCAACTGCTTCCTGTAATTCAGCAACAGAAAAAGTTTCAGACAGTTTTTCCAGGTGAGCTTGCGATTGTTCAAATACTTTCTGATTGGCTTTGCGCAGGTAATTACTGAAATCCCATTTTTCTATTTGATAATTGTCATCAAAAATTCCTCCGCGCATGATGTTAAAAAGCACATTGGAATAATGCCGCGTATCTTTCAATCCATCGGCTGTTGATTGCAATCCGTCAGATGCAGCGATCAGCTTTATTAAATTTTCTGTTCCCAGTTTTATATCTGCCTGTACTTTTTTGTTTATTGCACCATCGTTTTGTATGCTTTCGGAGAGTTGTACAATAGCAGCATGATTAAGATTCACATTCGCAACAATCATCCAATCCTTTTCTTCACCTGGCTCAAGTATAATTTTACTAACGGCAAAGTAGGCGCCTTTTTCTCCTTTAATATCTTCTTCTTGTTGTACCACACCTTTAACTCTGAAGTTTTTCAGTTGCAAAGAAGAAAGTAAATACGTTGGATTTTGCAATCCCAGCTGCCATACAACATTTGCTTTTAAAGCTTCACTGGGTTCTGCTTTATCAACTACGATAGCACTTAATGCATAAATGCCTAAACCCGATTGGCGAATTAGTTCAGAACGTTTGTATGCATCAGCCAGGTTGCTTACATTTTTTTGCATATCGCTACTCACACCATAAGGCAAAATGTTTTGCAAACCATCCATTATTGTAATGGCTGATTCAGCTGAAGAAATATTTACCACTTTACACTTTCTCACAAATCCATACTCATTACCTGAGCACCATTGGTATTGAAAGCTGATGCCTAAGTCAGTATTGATTTCTTCAAATAAAACGGAATTGCTGTACCGGCTTTTATATAAATTTCGGATGCATTTATAAAGCCCTGCGCTGCGTTCAGAGAAAGGTTCCCAAGTATGGCTGCTGCCGTTTTTATCAATTTGAATGACTGTTTTGCTGCCTGTTTGTTCTGCAGATTCAGTTATTTTATCATCAGTGTAATAGGGAAACAATGAATAGTCAGGATTTTTGCGGCCTGCGCTAATGCCACCATTACTGGCAATAAACATCCAGTGGTTTGAATCGCTGACAATGCTCATGAAAAAGGGGCGCATTGAATCTACATTTGTTATTGTGTAGAAATCTTCGTTGCCGATTTTTACTGACTCAATTTTTACTTCCGGTTCCATAATGATGGTAAGTTTAAAATAAATTTCAGGTTTTTATTAAATACTTCGAAAGGGATAAATTAGTCTCCAATGTTTCGTAGTTTGTATTTTGCCTGCTTAGCAATACAACCCTACCCCGCAATTAAGCCAGCTGCCATTTGTTCTATGTTCAAGAAAGTTATGTGGCATAAGAGTGCGACGCAAGTAAAGCTTAATAGTATTACTGCTGTTTGGCTCAAAAAAATACCACTCACTTTTTATACCGTTTGCTAAGTATAGTCGCCGATGCAGTCATGGGTGAAAATAATTTTTACCCGGCTTTAGTATATCTATTAAACATCGTTGCGTCGCACTCTTGTACGCTTTGTTCTATAAGCAGCAATGCGCAAATTTTTTACTGGCAAACCAACTTAACTTTCAGGCAACCCGAAATTTATTTTTTTTGGTTGTAAACCTTGATATAGTCCACCTCCATTGTTTGTGGAAACGGCGTGCCGGAAGTGGGAAACCCTACAAAATTTCCTCCTACAGCAACATTCAAAATAATATAAAAGGGATGGTCATACACCCATTGACCGGTCACGTTGTCTGGTGTAATTCTCTGATAGAGATAATTGTCAACAAAATAGTCAATATAATTTTCGCCCCATTCTATTGCATAGATGTGAAAGTCTGTATCAAATCTTCCATCTGTTAAACCGTAAGATTTTGTTATTGCACTTCCGCCTGAGTAACCCGGTCCATGAACACTTCCATGGTTAATGTATGGTTCCTGCCCCCGCTGTTCCATAATATCAATTTCGCCACATTGGGGCCAGGTTACTTCGTCTATATTTGCGCCGAGCAGCCAGAATGCGGGCCACAATCCCGGGCCATAGGGAGTTTTAAGCCTGGCTTCAAATCTTCCATAGGCCTGGGAAAACTTTCCTTTTGAATTAATTCTTGCTGAGGTAAATGATGATCCACCAAAAGATTCATTATTTGCCGTGATTAACAGATGTCCACTACCATCAAGTGCAACATTAGAGGGGCGGTCTGTATAGTTTTGTAGTTCGCTGTTTCCCCAGCCATTGTCGCCAGTGCCAATATCATAGCTCCATTTTGATGCATCTGGTGCTATACCCGACGCACCGTCAAAATCATCGCTCCAAACGAGTTCCCAGCTTCTGTTAGGTAAAGTTTGAACAGCGTCTTTTTTACAACCAAATGACGACATTAAAAGGAGGAAATATAAACCTCCGATAATGAAAAAATTATTTGCCTTGTTTTTATTTATAGAGTTCATCAGCGTATTTTTTATTAATTAAATTGTTTGAAACCCGATGGGTCACGTTGCCTATTTGTGGAAGACAATATTGTCTAAATAAATATTACCATTGCCATCAAATTTCATTTGTATAACGTTGTCTAGCGCTACAGGAGAAAATGTTGATAAGGGGATATCTACGCTGTTCCATCCGGATGTGGGAACCGGAAGAGTATATGCTTTTTCAACCGGCCCCGGGCTAATTAAATACACTTTCAGGCTGGTAGAATTGCTGGTAAAATAATCTAAGTGCACAAAGCCGAAAGCGCTAACATTTTGACTACTTCCAAATTGTAACCCCTGGTAATTTAGTCCGGTATAAAGCAACGTATTATTTCCTGCAATTGGTGTTTGA
Organism: Chitinophagales bacterium; assembly: GCA_038203525.1. Taxonomy (GTDB): domain Bacteria; phylum Bacteroidota; class Bacteroidia; order Chitinophagales; family Chitinophagaceae; genus Limnovirga. The sequence continues at coordinate 15,597 of JBBRDW010000015.1, forward strand.
GTTACGACAGTTGCCTGCCCCCAATTTGGGTTAAGGTCAGATCCGGCCACATTGGTATAGGTATTACTGAATATAGAAACTACATCAGAGGCAGGATAGGTTGGATTAGGCGCCGCAGTGGTTGGACTCGAAGCGTTTGAAAAAAAGAAAATATTGTCTGCATAAAAACTGCTGATTTTGTTTCCAACAAAAATTATTTGACCTAAATGGCCTTTGGTCGTTAAGCCTGTAAAACTGATCAATGGAATATTTAAACTAACCCAGCTTTGCCCTTGCAAAGTTGGCGCTGAAATAGTGGTAGTTCCAGTTACGTCATTATTTCCACCAAATACTCCATCAGCGCCAAAATCCACGAGCTGTATCTGAAAAGTGGCCCCTGTGGTCAGCACGCTAGGCAAAAAGATATCTAAATGAAGGGACGACACGGATGATCCATTAATGGTAGGGGAACTGAACTGTATGCCTACGAAGTTAAAATTGGAATAATTTAAAACATTATCTCCATTAACACCAAAATCTGCAGACAATGTGGTTTGATAGGGAGCCCAATAGCCATTGTAAAAATCTACAGGAACATTGGAGTAGGTGTCGCTAAAAAGTGATATAACATTTGTTGGGTCAACAGTTGGGCTAGGAGCAGGAACGTAATCGCCCAGAGAATTTACTGTGAGGCTACCATCTGCTGCGATGCCGCCTAATGTAGCAGTAATAACGGCTGTGCCTGTTCCCATGGTTGAAACAACGCCGGTACTATTTACAGAAGCAATAGTAGAATCGGAAGATTTGAAATTAAAATAATAGGGAGATAGACTCTCTGGCTGATTGAGACCGTTTGGTAAATTAAAATTAGCAGTGAGGCCACTAATCGTATTTGTAACTCCAAAATAAGAGGTAACTGTGCTATTACTCCCATTTAAAATTGCCCCAGATTGGTGAGCAAGCTCACTTATATTTTCAAATTGCACTTCATCAATCCAAAAAGTATATCCTTTCGAGTTTTCCGGACCAGCAGAATAGAAGAACATTCCTTTTTCAGCGGTGAGTTTTGAAGGATCTGGGATTGGGATAATTATCTTTTGCCAGTTAGAATTGACGGGCACATTATTTAATGATGCCTGGTATTTCGACTGACCGAAATCATTTCCAAAACCAAGAACTCCGATCGTTGCAGGTTGTGTGGCCTTTATGTAAAATGTGATGGCATTGTAGCCAGAAAGGTTGCGACCAGACTTACTAAAAAAAGCGCCCCCTGCATAGGCTCCCAGCGGACTGTTGGCATCGGGAACTGCGAACCGCATTGCAGCCTTAGTTCCTCCATAAGTTTCTTTGTAATCTACCTGGAATGCTTTCACATCTGAACCACCGAATGCTCCATATGCTAAATCCCCCGTGAACCCGTCTATGAAAACTTCACCAGTGTTTGGGTAGGCCGGAGTTTGTAAATCGCTAAAATCCCTTTTTTTGCACCCGAAAATAAGCATCATAAATGATGCCGCTAGAAAAATTCCTAGTTTGTGTGTTGATGATATTTTTTTCATATGCTAATTATTTACCAAGGTTTATTTGAATATATGTTCTTATTTCCCATTCGTTGCCATCGGGGAATCCAATAGCGTTAGGGTCAGGAACCCAATTACCAGCTGCATCAATTGTTTTGATCGGCGAATACCTGTTTGAATACTTATCAAGTGTTCTATAGGTTCCTCTTATTCCAATTTTGGTAGAAGGCAGCATGAACCAGTCGGGCTTTCCGATTTCGGTGGACAAATCGGCTATTAACTGTAGAGGGAAGGTGAGGTTAAAATCGCGGTGATAATCAAACGGCCCCCAGTCATTAAATTTAGCAACCGTAATAAGTCTAACTTTTTTGTAGATTGTTCTTATATCTGCTCCAACCCTATTAATTGTTCTTTTATCGCTGCCGTTGGCTTGTCCATTACCAATATAAAAGTTAGCAATAAAACCCAGGTCCGTATTTACTTTGGAAACAACCCTTGTGTTTATTTCCCATAAATCCTCTGCAGGGGCAGCACCAGGAAATACAAAAGTAGTTCTGCCATTTCCTAAAATACCGATGGCGGCATCTTGTGTGGTAGGTAAATGACGATATACAAAATCAGCACTTATCGCAAATTTTGCATCTTCTGCGCGGTCATTGTCCCATTCATACATCCAGGTACCAGGTGTAGGGTCATAAGTTAATTGAAGTTCTCCACCAATTGTTTCCCTGTTGGATCTGACAGAAAATGGATCATCCAAGATGTTTCTTGGTCTTCCAGGGGCCAGCACATCAGAAGGTATGGGCCCCTCTATTGGCTTTTGATAAAGAAAATTTGGAGCAATTTGTAATTTACCGGTAGTAAAAGTAAAGCCGCTTAATACGCTATACATATTCCCGCTGCCAATATCCTTTAGGCGCCAGCCCGTAAAAGTTTTTGTATTATCCACTCCACCGTTTGCCACCAAGCCCATATACGAAGTTAGGCCGTACCATTGAATTCGGCCACTAGAGTAGGTCAGCTTTATTTTACCACCAAAATTATCTTTAGAGTTAATTTGATCCTCGTATATTTTAGTTATACCCCCCTCTACTCTACTCAGCTGGAAAGTTCGGCCGTTTAATGGCTGGCCAGCCCAAAGACCACCCAAATCAATTCCGAAGTTTCCAAATTTTCTTGCAGCACTCAAACTCGTTCTTCTTGTTTTGGGTGAGGGTACAGCAAATGAACTCTGAAGCCCACTTCGCTGGGCCAGGTCTTGATGAAAAATTGCAGTTACATCAAATTTCGCTACCTTTTTGCTGTACTTTATCAATATCGCAGGATTAGCTCCCCACCAAAGTTCGGGGCCAAAAGCAAGTTTCAAGCCTTTGATTGCCTTTTTGCCTTCAATTTCAAAACCAAACGGAGCTTCGCCATTATATAAGTCTATATTGGGGCCATAATTTGCCTCGGGATAAAGGCCAAAAAAGTCACCCTCGTAGCCCCAATGATAATGCCCCGTCCGATAAAACCCGTTTAACTTGAATAATTTTGAATCCCAGTTGATATTGGCTCGATATAATTGAACCCTGTTGCCTGGTATTATCTGATCCGTTCCAGTTGGCGTTGTTACTGCAATAGGCCTTCCGCGATTTTCATAGAAAACTTCATCAATTGGATTCAATGCCACATTTCCTAAAATATTGAATTGAACATTTGCAATTACGTTGGGTGCCGGTCTTGCCGTTGCTCCAATAAAAAAAGACTCCATGTGGTCAAAACCAAGTTTATTTGGAGATGCAGTTGAATTTGGGTCAGCTTCTTTGGGTGTAGAAATTAGACTGCCACCTGTGTTATAAGTAGTAAAATTTGCCTGCAAATTGCTTAGGTATAATTTTCCCTTGTCCTCACTTTCCAAAGCTGCTTTATCACCTCTTGCCAGCAAGACAGCGTTAGTGATTTGAATATTATCAAGTTGGTTGATATGTCTTGAACTTTCGGTGGCATAGGGATTAAACGCATGCATTTCCTTCAACACATAATATGCTGCCCGAGGATATAATTGATATGTGCCTCTCTCATTGGTAGTTCCTTTTGCACAAATACCAAACCACTCTTCATTCATGTTGTTTTCGCCTTCAACATAATCATTAAGGTAACCACCGTTTGACCAAGATGCGTTTACATCATGCTCATCCAGGTTCAGGGTTTGGCCCGTTTTCCACCATCCATCGCTAAACTGAAAGGTGAAACCTCCAAGACTGTTACCTGCCTTGCCCAAACCTGCAGCATTTGCATAAATTTCCTTCCAGTTGGACATCAAACATTTTGCTTGGAATTCTTGGTCTTCACTATTAGCCTGTGTATTATAAGCGTCAGCTCCAAACTCCGTAAGCATAACAGGTTTTCCACACTCTTTATTAACTCTTTCATATAAATCATTAAAGGACATACCGCGATAACTGTTGATGCCTAGTATATCTATGTCTTTACATTCATCGGCAATTATATCGAGAAACAACAGGTCGCCATTACAAATAGCTATAGGATGATTTTGGTCAATCGTCTTCATCTCAACCACAGCATCGTTGAAAAGCTTATAGAGCTGCTTAGCGCCAACGGTTGACTTGCGGTCAGCCATCGGAACATCTTCAGTTTCGGCTCCGCGCCAAAAAAGGCCATAGTTATTTTCGTTTCCCAGGAGAAAAACCAAAACGCCAGGCGTTCCTTTGTACTGGTTTACCATATCCTTAACCTCTTTCAAAAGCAACTCTCTCACCAGGGGATTGGAGTAATCGGTATTGGCCTCCCATTTACCATTCAACGTAAGTCCATAACGGCCAAAGGAATGGTTGAGCATCGTATAGATGCCGTAGTTTTCGTAAATATAGGAAATCCACTTGGGTGGCACACCCGTATATTGCCGGATGGTGTTTACTCCCATATTTTTGAGTAAGGGCATTTCATAATCAAGCGCAGCCTTTATTACATCATTTGGTTGTTTCCAGAGGCTGTAAGTAAAATTAGTGCCTATTGGAAAATAATCCCAATTCATTCCATTGATGAACAACTCTTTATTGTTAGCAATAATCTTAAATCCATCATCTGTCCTTTTGACAGAAACATTCCCTTCCTGGGCGTACATGGCAAAGGATACAAAAAATAATAGTTGCAGTGAAATGATAGTTCTTTTTATCATATGGCAGTTTTTTGATTTTTACTTTGATACTACCATCGGTAATCGGCAGATAACGAAAACTACCATCACACAATCGTTGTATCGAATAACTTCTAACAGAAATTATTTTCAAATATAGCTTCGCACAACTTCCATTTCCAAATATTTGCCTACATCACTACCACTACATATCAATTAAAATATGCCTTTAAATTAGAAAAGAATACATCTTTGCTACATCAAAATACCAAGGTTGGTTTATGAAATTACTTTCTGCAGAAATGATTCGAGTTTTTTGCTGGATAATTTTTTTTCCGGGTTTAGGATCTGGCCAAACTCCAATAGGTCAAATCGAACCAACAAACTACTCCAGAATTCAATATGGGGCCGGCACACAAAACTGGTCACTGGCACAAGACGCCTTTCACCGAATTTACGTTGCCAACAATGAAGGGTTGCTGGTTTATGATGGGACAAATTGGCAGCAATACCCCGTACCAAACAAAACGATATTACGTTCAATAGCATTTGGCAAAGAAGGAAAATTATATGCCGGCGCCCAGAATGAGTTTGGTTATTATGAACCAGACAAAATTGGACGACTACATTTTATATCTTTAAAAGGATTTCTTCCGAAGTCAGACAAAACTTTTGCAGATGTTTGGAATATACAGGTGGTCAATAAAGGAGTGTTCTTTAGAACGAATGATAAGATTATCAGGTTGTCGGATAATAAAATATCTGTTTACCACCCAGCATCTTCCTGGCTTTCAATGTGCAGGTACAACGATCAGTTAATGGCGCAAGATGATAAAAAAGGTTTACTAATTTTTCAGGATAGCGGATGGCAAACATTAATTGAAAAATCTATCCTGCCTCAAAATTTTATTATTACGGATATAATTCAATATAACAAAGATACGAGCCTGTTGAGCACCACTAAAAACGGCTTGTTTTTGCTTTCGCAAAATAAGTTGCATCCATTTAGTTTAAAAAATAATTTGTCTGATCAAAATTTCACTTCACTAGTATCATTAGATCAAAACAGCTTTTTTGCAGGCACTTATTCAAATGGCATTTATCACATCGACCGCAATGGCAATATCCTGGAAAATATTAACTCCAAAAATGGCTTACAAAATAATACTGTTCGGTGTCTGTATGCTGATATTGGCGGTAACTTGTGGACGGGCCTGGACAATGGTATCAGTTTTTTCGCTTTAAACAATGCTATTAAACATATCAATCCACAAGCTTTTAATAATGGCGGGGGCTACGGCGTAAAAATATTAAATGGCCAAATATATTTTGCACTTTCCACCGGTCTGCAATGGCTTCCTTTGACAACAACAACCGACCTCAGTAGCAGTGCAAGAGAACCTCAGCGAATTCTGGAAGGTCAAACCTGGAATTTATCTGTAATAAAAAATCAAATCTTAGTTGGCCGGGATGATGGCTTCTGGCAAATATCTAATAACAAGGCCACACCAGTGTCATCCACATCGGGTTATTGGAATTACCAGCTTATTTCCGAAACATCTCCAACACAAATTGCTGCAGGGAACTATACCGGTATTCGCCTATTTCAGGAAAAAAGCGGGAATTTTATAGACAAAGGAGAAATACAAAATTTTAATGAATCAAGCCGCTTTGTGGAAACAGACAATAAAAATATTTGGATTTCTCACCCATATCGGGGCGTATATAAAATAAGTCTTGCAACGAATGCTATTTCATTTTACTGCTCTAAAAATGGTCTGCCAGCCGATTTGGACAATTATGTATTTAAAATAAAAAACAAAATAGTATTTGCAACCAGTAAAGGTATTTATGAATACAATGCAGCTGAAGATAAAATGATCCCGGCAAAGCAGTATGCCTCTTTATTTGGGGAACTGTCCGTTCGCTACCTGAAAGAGGATGGCTATGGTAATATTTGGTTTGTACATGAAAAAATGTTGGGGGTTGCAGACAACAGTATTGCCAAGCCGGCTATATACTATATACCTGAACTGAAAAACAAGATAATGAGTGGATTCGAAAATATTTATCCATACAATAATCAAAATGTATTTATTGGCAGCGAAAATGGCTTTTACCATATTAATTATGAAAAATACAAGCAAAATATTCGTGCGTTGAAGCCTTACATTACTACAGTACAAATTACCGGTTCAGGGGATAGCATTCTTTTTGGTGGTTATACATTTTCACAAAACGAAAAAAAGGAACCAATATCGATAACCTATAAATCGAACTCATTACGTTTTACTTATGCCGCTTCTTCCTATGGCCAGGAATCAGCAGAGTATAGTTATTATTTACAGGGCTTTGACAAAAACTGGAGTACCTGGAGTAACAGGGCCGAAAAGGATTACACTAACCTGCCTGAAGGCACTTATTCCTTTGCTATAAAAGCAAGGACGGGGCCTACCTCCCTGGAATCGGAAGTTTATACTTACAACTTCAGTGTTACCCCACCGTGGTACAGAACCTTGTGGGCAAATATGGCTTTCTCTTTTTTATTTTTTTTACTATTGTACACACTTTTTAAATACCAGGAAAAGAAACTTCTGCAGAAACAGGAAGAACGCCGGATAGCTGACCAGAAAAAATTTGAAGAGGAGCAAAGACAGTTAGGATACCAATACCAGTTGGAATTGGAAAAATCGGAGAAAGAGATGATGCGCCTGCGAAATGAAAACCTAGAAGCTGAAATAGAATTTAAAAATGCTGAATTAGCCGGGATTGCCATGAGTCTTGTTCAAAAAAAAGAGTTCCTTCTAAAGATAACAGACGAGTTAAATAAGTTAAACAAATCTGGCAAAGAGAGAATAGAAACCGCCGAGTTAAAAAAAGTGTTGCGCAGTTTAACATCTGAAGAAAAACTGGATGAAGAATGGAAACAATTTTCTGTACATTTTAATAACGTACACAATAATTTTCTAATTAACCTAAAAGACAAACATCCCAACTTAAATGCCCATGAGTTAAAATTGTGCGCCTATTTACGCATGAATTTAACCAGTAAAGAGATGGCCCAGTTAATGAGCATTTCTGTAAGAGGAGTAGAAATAAACCGTTATCGCTTACGTAAAAAGTTACTGCTGCAGCCTAAAGAAGATTTATTTCAGTATTTGTTATATCTGGACTCGTTAAATAAAAGCAAAATGGGGAATGATACTGTTTGAAAATAAGAATACAAAAAAAGAAAAAGATAAAAGCCTAAAATATAAGGGTCTTTAAAAGGATCGCAAATTGTTAAAAAAAAGCCGTTCGAATTTGATTACCAGTTGTTAAAAAACTTTTGCACATCACAAAAAAACAAGCATTTGTAAGGCAACGAAGTTACCACCTTAACAGCCGTGTGCTTGATACAAATGTGATAAACCGATGCAAGTTGATGTGACCATTTAAACATTGGCAAAAAAATAATCTGCGGTTGTCAAATGCATCTTAATGCAAAAGTTATGCTTTCATAAAAGCCGAATGAAATATCCAACAGTACAAGAGTGCGACGCAACAGACGATGCCATTTAAACTGATGCCGGGATAATCACTGCTTTTCTTTAAAACCAATACCGAAATGATTATTTTTTGCTCAAGTTCTTCAACGGCAATTTCCAGTTGTTGAATACAGTAAGGTAACAGGCTTTCTATAAAAGGTTTCGATGCAAGACGCTGCGGTGTGCTTAGCAAAACAGTAGTGCCTTTATTGATGAACTGCAAAAGTACTTTATACAATATACTGAATGCCTCGGGGTTGTAATTTATATCGCTTAACAACAACACATTTGCCTCAAGATTATCGGGAAGATATTCCCAGTTTAACTGCTTACAATATACATTTTTAAGTTGGTTGTATTGCATGGATGCTTGAGCAACCTGAACAGTTTCGGACAGGTAATCGCTACAGGTAACTGAATGCGCAAACCTTGCCGCAGCGATAGAAGGCAAACCCAACCCGGCAGCAAGTTCCAGCACATTTTTATTTTGAATATAAAAAGTATTTTGAAAAATAAATTGGGTTAAAGCAATGGCCGCGGGCCAAACTTTCGACCAATAAGGAAAGGCCGTTTCTGCATTCTGCTGAACATGGTGCTGGTATAATACTTTTACATGATCAGGCTGGGGAACATACAGTTCTATTACATACTGATCGATGATAAAAGTTTTCAGTTGCAGGGGTGTTGCCATAATAGCAAAAATGAAAATGATTGAGTTTTTTATTTATATAATATCTGTTTGCCTGCCGATAGAATATAAGATGCCGGCAGGGCGGGAAGTAACAATGTGCAAAGTACCCTGCGCCGGGCTTCTAGAAACCTTCTGTCACAGGCCGCTCTTTATAAGCTTTAAGGTTCTAATATTTTTGCCTTGTACAATTTGCAGCATATATATACCCGGCAAGAACTGATGACCAAAAATATACCTGCTATTAGCGTTTCCCCGCGACTGGAAAACTTTTCTGCCAAATATATCAGACACAGTTATGGTAACTGTTTCAGCATTGCTGCTTTCTGTAACAAGCGTGAATGTTTTAACAGCAGGGTTTGGGGACAACTGAATTTTTAGCGTATTATTTGTAAAAGAAGTAGTACCAGCCACAGAACTGTTTACACCAGTTTCATTTGCGGCAAAGCAGGCAACGGTTCCATTAGCAACAACTGATATTAAAGTATCGGTACATTTCTTTTTATCCTTCACAATAATGGTATAGCTGCCCACAGTGAGCTGTTTAAATGTTGCGTTTGATACATAGGCTGCACCGTTTAAACTATAAGTGTATAATGGCGTGCCACCGGTTGCATTAACTTTTATCAACCCATCGCTACCGTTAATACAGGAAACATTTTTTTTCTTTACCAACACTAAATCTAGTGCGGAAGGCTGTTTAATGCTAATGCTGTCAAGCGTTTTTTTGCAGCTATGATCATCCTTAACGTCAACTTTATAACTGCCTGCCGGTAAATTTTTAAAACTGTTATTATTTGAATAACTGCCGTTGTTGAGGCTGTATTTATACGGACTTGTTCCTCCAGTCGCAGTAACAGTAATAGCGCCATTGCTGGCTCCAAAACAAGACACATCGCCGGCTTGTGCACTCATATTAAGTACATTGGGATTTATTATTACCGCAGTATAAAAACCAACAGCACCAGATAGCGTATCTGTTGCAGCCACATGATATTCACCGCCGGAGAGGTTGCTGATATTCTGACTGGTACTCGCAAAACCGCCTTGGCCGCTCCAGCTAAAATAAACGTTTGTGCTGCCGCCCGAAACAGACAGGCTTACTTCGCCATCGCTGCTGCCATTGCAGGTTACCTGTGTAACTATGGGGTTTAATACCAACGAACTGCAGGATGTATCTTTAACCAAGCAGCCAGTTCTCAAATTTTGACAATCTCGAAATTTTGTTCTTTCCAAATTGGCGGCAATTTTATTGTTTACCGCCTGAAAAAAAATGGCAGCGCGCCGTGTAATATAGTTGACAACAGAATCTGTATTTGAAGTGGATAGGCCATAATTTGCAGTGGCACCTAACCCATGGCCAGCGTCTGAATCTGCATATAACTCCGTGGGGGTATTATAGCTTCTTAATGTATTATAAATAGCTTCTGATCCGTATTGCATTACACTCGTTATATCTCTTGGAATCTTATAGGTAAAGCCACATTGGGTTGCTTTAGCCTTTGGTCCGGTGCTTACATTAAACAATTGCGTACGAAAAGGAACGGTACTGTCCGCTTCGCCATGAAAAGCAATTACAGCAATATTATCGGTTGGTTTTATAAGAGCTACGGCAGAAGGATCAGCAGAGTTCTTGTCCACAATTCCTCCCCACATCGATAGTACACCCTTTAACGAAAACGCTGTGTTTACTGATCCATAATAATTATCAATATCAAGCGGGCCAAGAATGGAGGGGTCACTAACGCCGGGGCTAACAATATCCATTTCCTGCTGGTTATAAAATGCGGTTCCCAATGCAATAATAGCTCCGGCACTTGAACCTCCGATAAATAATTTTGAAGTATCTATTTTGAAATTCGTTTCATTATTAAGTTGTCTTTTTATGGCGCTTCGTATAGCACCCCTTGCATCCTGAAAACAACGGTAGACAGCCAGCACCTGTTCAGCAGAAACAAAGCCAGGCTGATTGACTGTCCCCCTGCGATATTCGACATTAAATGTTATAAAACCCCTTTCCGCAAAACCTTGACAGTAACTACCAATATTATCGTTGTCCTTATTGCTACAGTCAGAAAAACCGCCGGAGTGAAAAAGGAATAATGCAGGTAAAGGAGCATTTCCATATTGTGTATAGGCTGAAGGCGACGGGTAATACACATCATAAATCAAAGCAGCTCCTGAGTTATCGCAACCGGTACTGGTATTACAGTTTGTACCATCGTCTATTGAATAAAAATCAAAAATGGCATTACCGCCAGCATAGGAAATATTGTGGTCAACAAGGATCTGCTGTGTTGTAAAAACAGAATTCTGCAGATTAAAACAACTGTCAATGGTTCCGCTGCCGGTAAACTGTGCCCGTACCGTAGTAACAAACAAAAGAGCGCAAAAAAAACTGATAGCTAAAATACCCGTTTTCATAAGAGTTGGCTTTTTGTAAAAATACATCTTCCTGAGAATACTAACCATGGACAAACAGACAAACAGGATTTTTTTAATTCATTTTTTAGCCCGGCTTCGGCACTTCTATTGTAGTTTACTTGCGTCGCACTCTTGTACTACATAACCAAAGGCAGCAAGGCTCAGCGCCTCCAGGCTAATGCTATTTACCACTTCCAATTACACATTTCAAATTTCGCGACTGGCGATTATAGATTAGGAAGTACGAGCGTACTTTGGTATATACTCAATACTGCGCAGTAAAATACAACCCGTCGTTTTAATGAGAAGATCAACAGGTAACTTTTATACAGAAGTTCAGCCTTTTGGGCAAACAGATTGTTACTTTTTTTATATTGTCGAAGAAATTGAATTTACCAATCTTAAAAAAAAATACTCAATGAAAATAATAAGTAAACCAGCAATCGATTTTCCCGACTTCTATAAACCTTACCTGGACTGTGTTCCCGAAGACGGGCAACTTATACAACACCTTAAAAATATTCTAGAAGAAACAGAAGAACTAATCTTAAGCCTTTCAGATGGACAACTGTTATACCGTTATGCTGAAGGTAAATGGACAATAAAAGATATACTGCTGCACTTGTGCGATTGTGAGCGTGTGATTATTTACAGGGCGATGAGAATTGCCCGTGCCGATAAAACTGATCTGCCGGGCTTTGACGAAAATCATTTTGTTGCAATTGCCAACGCTACAAACCGCAACACAAAAGACATGCTTGAGGAACTAAGAGCGTACCGCGGTGCAAGTGTACTTTTTATTAACTCGTTGGATGAGGAATCTTTAAACAGAACAGGAACGGCAAACAGTTATACTTTATCTGCAAGGTTGCTGGTGAACCATCTTTACGGACACCATAGAAGGCACCTGAATATTATAAGCGAGCGATATCTAAAATAGGCTTATCGATCGTCGTGTACCTTCTCCAAAATAAAGCGGCACCAGGATCAGCAGTACAAGTGTGCGACGCAAGGGACGATAAATAGCATTGATTGGCTGGGCCCCAAATATTCCTTTTTTCCTTTACAATCGGCCAGAAAAAAACTCTAAAAAAATCTCCCAAACGCTTTTTTGAATTCCATTTATTTACATAATAAACAGGTAACGGATAATTTTATGCTGCGCAATTATTTGAAAAATATTTTTATATTTCTGTAATTCTTACCAACTGTGTGCGACTTATTTCTGTTAACTGTCCAGCCGATTTTATAATAATTAATCTTAAAAAAAATGTCAATAAATAATTTAACCAAATCAGTAAAAAGAAAAACAGTTTTTGCTAGATCAGTTGCACATGTGCTAATTCTTTGCCTGGGGCTTTTACCTGGCATTACTGTAAAAGCACAGGGAAATGAAAACAGGCCGGGCATTTTTTATGCTGTTACAGGCAACGGGCTAAAAGATACTTCCTGGCTTTTTGGAACTTACCATTTGGTTAAAAGTAGTTATCTCGACAAGATGCCACAGGTGCAGCAGGCATTTAGCAAAGCTAAAGGGCTTGTGGTGGAAGTTGTAATTGACTCATCAAAGCTGCAGGAGCTGCAATCGATGGGATTATTAAAAGATAATACACTTAGCCAACTGTTGGATAAGCCTTTCAGCGACAGTCTTGATACTGAGCTTAAAAATACAATTGGCGTGGGTCTGGCACAAATGAACCAGTTAAAACCAATGACGCTTACCATTACTTTATCAATGGTTTATTTGATGAAAAACAATAACAATGAACTTGATAAATATAGCGGCCTGCCTTTAGATGTGGGTTTTGCATCTGACGGCAAACAGGCAGCCAAAAATATTACGGCGCTCGAATCTGTAGAAGAACAAATGGATTTACTTTTTAATAAAACACCCGTAGATGAACAGTTAAATCAACTGAAAATTTTCCTGCGCAATAAAGATGAAATGATTGGCCTTGGCGACGAATTATTGCAGGGATGGTTTCAACAGGATATGGATAAAATGTTTGCGACCTATGAAAAAACTACATCACTATCAGGTGAAGAAGATTACCTCGTAAAGCAAAGAAATGAGAATTGGATGCAAGTCTTGCCTGGGCTAATTTCGAAAGAACCACAATTTATTGCCGTAGGGGCATTGCACCTCGCTGGCCCATCTGGTCTGGTAGAACAATTAGAACTGCTTGGTTATAACGTTACGCCCATAAAATTATAAACGTTGAGCGAAACAGCATTCTTAGAACAGTTACGGCAAAACCAGGGCATTATTTATAAGCTGGTTGCGCTATATGCAAACGATGCTGAAGAAAAAAAAGACCTCTATCAGGAGGTTCTGCTACAGGCATGGAAAGGCTGGGCATCGTACCGCGGTGATGCAAAATTTAGCACCTGGCTTTACCGTATTTGTTTAAATACCATTTTTACGCAAAAACGAAAAAAACACCGGCTCGATTATAAAGATAACCTGGAAGGTATTGCTCCGGCTGTACAAAATAGCAGTGTGCAAAAAGAGGATGCGCTAAGGCTGCAACAGGCTATCAGGCAATTGGCAGAAACAGACAGGGCACTAATCTCCATGCATCTTGATGGTTATGAGAACAGTGAAGTTGCAGAAATAATTGGTATATCGAATAATCATGTTTCTGTAAAACTTCACCGTATTAAACAACAGTTGGCTAATCTCTTAAAGCAATAAAGATGAGTATAGAAAATTCCTGGAATGGTTTAACGCAGCGGCAGGACGACGACTTAGCGGCCCTGCTGGAACCATCGAGATTGTCAAAACTTTCTTCGCATAATCCATTGGAAAAGATCCGCAAAAACCTGCTGATGAATATTGTCTTTGGCTTTATTGTCTGTTTTTTCTATGTTTTTATTATTACTTATTACAACATATTGCAGGTGCAGATTGCAATAGGCTGTGTATTAATTTTTTCACTATGGGCATTGCTTACAGCCTGGCAAGAATATAAAAAAATAAACAGCTCAGCTTTACCATCTTTACCGGTACTAATCGAGTTAAAAAGACATCATCAATCTATTAGTGCCTGGTTAATAACACAACAGCGCGTTGCGCTTTTTGTTTATCCGGTAAGTGCCAGCGGTGGTTTTATGCTTGGGGGTGTTATCGGGTCAGGAAAACCGGTAGAAGCATTCATTGGAAGCAGTTTTATACTTATTTCACTACTCGTAACTCTTATCATACTCGTGCCGGCATCTTACTACCTCGCAAAATGGTTTAGCAAAATAAGCTTTGGAAAACACCTTAAAGCACTTGAAGAGAATATAAAAGACCTCGAAAAAGAAGAATAATTTTTAATCTGCAGTAATTTTTATAAATAAGAAAAATATCGGAAGTAAAAACAAATACCGTAGCTAAAAAGCTGAACAAATCGGCATAGGTAATTTTTCTCCTTGCCGGCAGCTATTTTATGGTTACCAAATATTTTTCACAAGCCGTAATTTTTTGGGGTATTGGTCTGGTATTCGACCCATTTAATACAACAATTTCATTTACCCAAAGGCCATTTTACCAACAAGCGTGATTAATAGTGCACCTCTCCATTACGTTTGCCCTATTTGTGCCAATGCTTTTGAGACAATAATTTAACAACCGAAAATTTATTTGCCCGGCTTCAAAAAAACTATTTAGCATCCGTTGCGTCGCACTCTTGTACTGTATAACATTATTGCGCAACATAAAGCAATAAACAACAGGCTTAATTTCAGCAGGAAATATGCGTTTTGGATACAGCTAAATCTTTTTAACTTTACCGTACTATAAAATTAAAATCATTAGTAGCAATGAAAATCTTTTTTAGTTTATTTTTAATTATTACACTTTTTGCCTGCAATACAAATCCTGATCCCGAGGAGCAGAAAGCCAAACTTAAATCTTCCATGGCGGATTTTTTATTCAAAAGCAATAAAAGCGATTCTTCCATTTTTAAATTTCGCGTAGAAGATGTGATCTATTATGATAACAAAGTAAATTACATCTGCGAGTTTAAAGTACTCATGATAAAAAACGGCGTCAAGGATTCTCTTGGCAGTATGAAGGCTTTTATTTCAAAAGATTTTAGTACTGTAACACGCACTTACTAACTGGAAATAGACGTGTTGGGTTTGCATGCTCATGATGGTTATACTGTACAAGAGTGCGACGCAAGTAAAGTACCACATTGGTTTCTGCGATTGGCCAATCAAAAAACCCCGTTTGTTACGGGGCTTTTTTATGCAGAAAAATACTATTTTAAATTACCATCATTGCATCTCCATAACTGAAGAAACGGTATTTATCTTTAATCGCTTTCTTGTAAGCCTCAATGGCAAGATCGTAGCCGGCAAAGGCGCAAACCATGATAAGCAAGCTGGTCTTTGGCAAATGTAAATTGGTAACCAGACTGTCTGCAACATTAAAATTATAGGGCGGGTGAATAAAAATATTCGTCCATCCTTCACCGGGCTTCAATAATTTTTGAGCGGTAAAACTGGTTTCCATACCACGCATTGTGGTGGTGCCGATAGAACATATACGGTGGCCGGTTTCTTTTGCTTTATTTACAATACGGCAGCATTCCTCATCTATCTTATAGTACTCAGCATCCATTTTATGCTTGCTAAGATCCTCTACTTCAATCGGGCGAAAGGTGCCAAGGCCTGTATGCAGTGTAAGCTCAGCAAAACGGATACCTTTTATTTCGCAACGTTTAATAAGTTCATTGCTGAAATGCAATCCTGCAGTTGGAGCGGCTACTGCGCCTTCGTGTTTTGCATAAACTGTTTGGTATCTTTCTTTGTCTTCTTCATCGGGCTTACGCTTGATGTATTTTGGCAAAGGTGTTTCGCCAAGAAATTCAAGCATTTTTTTGAAGCTTTCTTCATCGCTATCCCACAAAAAACGGATAGTTCGGCCTCTGCTTGTTGTATTATCTATTACTTCTGCCACCAGCTCATCGTTCTCGCCAAAATATAATTTGTTGCCCACGCGTATTTTTCTTGCCGGATCAACAATTACATCCCATAAACGGTTGGGTTTGTTTAGTTCGCGAAGTAAAAAAACTTCAATCCTTGCGCCTGTTTTTTCTTTGCGTCCATACATACGGGCTGGAAAAACCTTTGTATTGTTTACAACAAAAACATCTTTATCATCAAAGTAATCAATGATGTCTTTGAAATGTTTATTTTCCATTTGACCGGTTTTGCGGTGTACAACCAGCATTCGGCTGTCTTCGCGGCGCTTTGTAGGATTTTGAGCAATAAGGTTGAGCGGAAGATCAAATCTGAATTGCGATAATTTCATGTGTCTATCGGTTTAAAATAGGCCACATTCTACTCGCCGCCGCCTTACAGGGCAGCTCGTGTAATGTAACAGTATTAATTTTGAAAGTGGGCGAAAGTACATTGAAAATTTTAAATATCTTATTTTATTTTTGCATTTGAGGTATGTCGACATTAAAATACTAGCAATTTTTTATGACAAACCAATTACTGCGCAGGAAAGAAATATTTGTAAGAAAAAACGGGGTTATCCGTCTTGCGAAAAAGAGATGTTTTGACATTAGCGCGGCAGCTATTTTACAAATCTTTGGAATATCTATGTTCATCAGCTGTGGTTTTGCGTTTACAAGTTAATAAAAGATGTTAGCCCACCGGTTAAACAAATAAAAAAAATACCATGCACCTGAATAATGCTGTAAAAAATGTGTTTATGCAACTAAATGAAATGTTGCAAATGCTTTCTAAGGAGCAGTATACACAACCTGTTAAACTTTTATCAGGGGCAACCATTGGTCAACATTTAAGGCATATAATAGAGCTTTTTATTTGCCTGAATAAGGGATATGAATCCGGAATAGTAAATTATGACGACCGCAAAAGAGACCCACCAATTGAAACTGATAAAGAATTTGCAGGGCAACTACTACAGGAAATTTCTCAAAGCCTGAACAAGCCGGATAAAGCACTAATGCTGCAATCCAGCTACGACGATAGTACAAACAGCACCATAACAATACACACGAATTATTTTCGGGAGGTTGTATACAATCTTGAACACACAGTTCACCATATGGCATTAATACGTGTTGGCATTATGGAAATTTCAGACATACAACTTGCCGAAGGCTTTGGTGTAGCTTCTTCTACCATTAAATACCGAAAGGAATGTGCACAGTAACATTTGTACCATCAAAAGAGGGTGTATTAATAACTTCCAACCGGGATGAAAAATCATGGCGTAAGCAGGCATTTCCCCCAACCTTTTATACCCATAACGATGTAAGTTTGGTATACCCTAAAGATGCCGATGCAGGGGGTACATGGATTGCTGTAAAAGAAAATGGTGACGCTGCCGTATTACTCAACGGTGCGCTGGAGAAACATATTTCATCACCGCCATATAAAAAAAGCAGAGGTATTGTGTTCCTGGAAATAATATCAGCAGCAAATCCAACAGAACATTTTTCAACTATTTCTCTCGAAGGGATAGAGCCGTTCACTATGATTATTTTCTCTAATAATGAACTGCATGAAGTTCGCTGGAATAGTATTAAAAAATTCGCCAGCCAGTTGAATGAAAACAAAGCGCATATATGGTCGTCTGCAACTTTGTACGATGCCTTGACCGTTAAAAAAAGAGAGGCTTGGTTTTCAAAATGGCAAATTAATAATCTGAACCCAACGGCAGCCGATGCTTTGACTTTTCACCAGTTTGCTGGAGATGGAGATTCAAAAAATGACCTTCATATGAACCGCGGGGGCGTTATGCTTACCGTGAGTGTAACAGGTATATTGCTGAAAAAAAATAAAGCCATAATGCAATATATAGACCTGAAAAATAATACCACACATGAAACAGAAGTTAGCTTTGATGGTCATTTACAGGCAACTCTAAATTAACCGTATTTTTTAAAAGATTATTATTTGCCGGGCATGAATCTCGCTACTCAACTTTTGTTGCGTCGCACTCTTGTACAATTTGTTCTCCTTTGTACACTAACAATCTGTTGAAAAAGACGTAAAAATTACCAGTGCGCATCCGGCTGTTCACTGATGACCTATGTGGTAAAAGTACAAGTGTGCGACGCAACAAAAGCTAAATAGTATTTCTATTGCCTGGCTCAAAAAAATTTTTCTATTTTAAATCTTCTGAATTAAACCCTAATGGTAAAAGCATAGAGGCTTCTGGAATAATAATTACTTTTCCACTAAGGCCCCCAAGTATAAGGCGGATTGGGTGTTGAAGCCTTTCTTCATATTCTGCCAGCGTTTGTCTGCAAATGCCGCAGGGCGAAATGGGTCTGCTGCTTTCTCCATTTTCGTTATGGTAGCTAATGGCAATTGTTTCAATTTCAACACCCGGGTATTGCGAAGAAATTGAAGAAAGCAACACCCGTTCTGCGCAAATGCCCACAGGGTAACTTGCATTTTCTTGGTTGCTGCCTTTTATAAATACTCCATTCTTTAGAACAGCTGCAGCACCTACATTAAAATGAGAATAAGGGGCGTAAGCATTTTTTGTAACAGCCTGCGCCATAAGCAACAACGCAGCATCTGGCGTGGTAAGCTGCTTAATTGACTCATATACTTCATAAGAAAATCCTGTTTGTTCCTGTTGCATGACAAAAATTTTATGGTCTCGAAAAGCTTACGCATTTTAGATAAAAAAGTCCCCGGTGCAATGCAGCGGAGACCCTTTTACGGAAACTAAAAATACACTATTTAATGCTGCTAAACAAGCGCTCCCATCTTGGGCCATTGTTCCAGCTAAACCAAATTAAGGAAGCTTTGCCTACCACGTTTGTTTCGGGAACAAAGCCCCAGAAACGGCTGTCCTGGCTACGGTGGCGGTTATCACCCATCATCCAGTAATAGTTATAAATGGGTGTGTAGGTATCGGTTTCTTTTCCGTTAATTATGTACTTACCATCTTTTTCTTCCAGCGTATTGTGTTCGTAAACGGTTATTAACCTGCGGTATATTTCTATATTCGAAGGACTAAGTGTTATAGCAACACCTTTGGCTGGTATTTTCAACGGCCCAAAATGATCTGGCGACCATGGATAATTTTTAGCATCATATGGAAATACAGGAATATTATTGTCGTAAATAGCGAGTTTCATACCTGCTACATTGGGCTCTTTCCCAACTATCGCAGCTTCTTCGGCTGTCATATTTAGTACATACTCAGGAGGCGAGCTTTTAGTCAGCTGCAATTGTCCCTTAGCGTCGTCAATATCAATACCAAGTTTATCTTTTAAAAAATCTGCTGTAAAAGGCGTTCCGTTTGTTTCTACTATATATTCTGTTTGCGATCCTGGTGCAACAAATGCTGGTTCATTATTGATAAAGAGTTTTGCATCTCTTACTTCCAACACATCACCAGGTACAGCAACGCAGCGCTTGATGTAGTTGTCTGTTTTGTCCATTGGGTGTACCAGAATATGTCCGGTATAATCCGCCATTAAAGCATCGCGGTTGCCATTGTATTGTTCGCGCAGAATATCGTAATACGGTCTTGCCGAACCGAACCCTTCAAGGTTAATGATCGTGTCGCCGGCGGGGAAATTAAACACCACTACATCGTTGCGTTTTACTTCTGTAAAGCCTGGTAGCCTTGTATAAGGAACCTGAACCCACTTTAAATAAGATGCGGTGGTGGGCATGCCCGGCAAAGTATTGTGCACAAAGGGAAAACTGATAGGTGTTTGCGGCAGCCTTGGGCCGTAACTCATTTTATTTACAAATAGAAAGTCGTTTACCAGCAATGTTTTTTCCATACTTTCTGTGGGTATAGTGTACGCTTCAAAAACAAAAGTGCGTATGATGGTGGCCGCTACAATTGCAAATACCGCCGCATCTATCCACTCACGTGAAGCTGATTTTTTATAGTGTTTAACCACATCATCACCGCCCCACCTTACCTCTTTCGAAAAACCGAGATATGGAAAATAAATAAACGGTAAAAAAACGGTGGCTGCATGGTGCGCCACATTAAATTTACCAAAGTGCATTACAAAAATGATGGTGATCCAGATGGTGATAAACTGCCCGGCAATTGGTATTAACTGCAGCCAGAACCAGAATTTAGGAATGTTGCATTTTTCTACAATGCACCAGGTATTATAAAAAGGAACCAGGGCTTTCCACGGTTCTATACCGGCCTTTTTAAACATGCCATACATACCAAGATGCCAGCCAATTGTACCGATAACAAAAATGATCCAACCCATTATTTTTAATTTATTGTGCGCAAAAATAACATTCTCTTAAAGGTTTCAAAATCAATCTGCACAAAGTTTTCATAATAAAACAAGTGGTGGTTACTGATTCTGTTTAATGCTTTGGTCAGTTTGTAGCAAATGAATCCTAAACATTACTTCTTACATCAGAAAATACAATTGTTTTAAGAAACTCATTTTTGGGGCCTGGCGCCAGGAAAATAATTAAGCTTTGCTTGCGTCGCACTCTTGTACTTTTGGAATTTTTACGGAGCTTCCATTGAAGCGAAGGAAAATATTTCATGGTAGCTTCATGTACGTGGAGATACGCAACGGGGCATTGGGACACGTGTAACAGCGTTCAGGCGTCATACAAGAATCTGCATCTTAAATCCGGTAAACGAAGGCATTGGTGAACTCTGATGAAACTTATTCTTCAGTACAAGAGTGCGACGCAACGAAGATGCTCAAAGAATTAATTGCCGGGCCCATAAAATTACCGACCATTTTAAATGCATTGTTACCGATTAAATAACCACTAATTGATGAAGTACTTGCTGTATTTTTGTTTAGCATTCAATACAATAAAGCCTTATGAAAAAAAGATTCGCCTTTCTGTCAATTGCTTTTTTTGCAATTAAAATTATACATGCCCAACCGGGTACTGGTTTTACCGTGGGTGCATCGTCCGCCATCATTACGCCGAAGCCAGGATTGTTTATTGCCGGTGGAGATCAAAACCGCCATTTTACCGGTGTGCATGACGATCTTTTTGTAAAAGCAGTAGTTATAAGCAGCAAAGAAAATACGATCGCCATTTTTACGGTGGATTGTATCGGCATGCTGTACCCGCAATTGCAACAAGTGCGGGCAGCAGTTAAAAAACAACTGCCCGAGTTCCCCGTGAAGCATATAGTAATGAGCAGTACGCATACCCATTCCGGCCCTGATGTAGTGGGCATTTGGGGAACCGATATGGGGCATTCGGGTGTTGACAGTAACTTTATTAAATCGTTCGTTTCAACAGCGGCGGCACAGGTTGTAAAAGCGTACAATAACCGCAAACAGGCTACCGCACAATATGCCATTAGCGAATATGGAGAAGGATGGGTAGAAAATATTTCGCAACCTGCAGAACTGGACCGCTCGGTAAATATTATCCGCTTTATTGATGAGCAAAATAACAATATTGCAACGCTTACCAACTTCGCCTGTCACCCAACTGTAATGGATGGCAGCTCGGGCCTTGTAAGCGCTGATTATGTAGGTGGCTATTACGAATACATGAACAAAAGACAAGGTGGTGTAAACATGTTTTTGCAGGGAGCAATTGGCGGCTGGGTGCAGCCGGAACATGTACCCAAGACATTTAAAGATGCTTATGAAAAAGGAAATGGTTTGGCAAAGAACGTAACAGCAGCATTGCAATCATTTGTTATGCTGAAACAAAACAATGTGCTATTTGAAAGTAAAATAATTACCATGCCGGTGGAGAATGCCGGGTTTAAACAACTCTCTGCAATAAACGTAATTAAACGTAAAATCACTGATTCTGTTACTACCGAAATTGCATTGTTTAGTATTGGTGAGGCTTGCTTTGCTACGCACCCCGGCGAAACGGTTCCGGCAATGAGTTTTGCAACAAAAGACCTGATGAAAACCAACGGACCAAAGTTTGTAATGGGCCTTAGCATGGATGCACTTGGCTATATTTTAAAGCCGGATTTTTTTGATACTTCTAAAAAAATACCCAACAGCGAATACCTCTGCAGCATGAGTGTGGGACCGCAAACGATGCAGTATATTATGCAGACGGTTGAAGTAATGTGTAAAAATTTTTATTGGCCCGGCATGTAGTATTTCAATGGGGCTTTGGTTGCGTCGCACACTTGTACTGCTGTATTTTTTTGGAGCATTTAATACAGGAAGAACCGTGCTATTGCGGCATTACAAAAAATTTTAGTGGCTATTTACTGCAATACCACTTCACTAATGCTATACAACAACACCATATGCTTCTTTAAATGCTTTTTTGGTATACTCGTAGCTGGCATAGGCAAAGCCTTTATCGCCCCAGCCGGTGCCCCAACTATTCCTGATGATAAAATGTGTAGGTGTATAACCTACGATAGACATAGCATGTCCACCTCTTCGATTTTTAGTATCATACTTTTCAATTAAGCCGTCACGCTTAACGTTGAACCAGGATGAATCACAGTCAAGACTCGTTAATATAGGGCCCTGGTATGCAAGCCAGGTTTTAAACATTGTAAGCTTATCTTGTTTACTATCTACAAGGCTGAAATATGCTTTGATTTTTAGCCTTTCTGCAATCGTTAAAAAATTCCTTTCTTTAATGCTTAACATTTTTCCATAAAAAGGGAAAAGCGATGCTTTAAGTGCCCCTATCTTCCTTGCTGTTTTTAAAGCACATTTTATACTCGTTCCTGCATCATCAATAAATGTAGTTGGATAGTCAGTGTATTCGTCCATTTCTTTGGAAGCCATCCAGATAAAACGAACGGATACTTTTTCGTTGGGTCTTATTTTCTTTGCTTTTGTAAAATGAAACCTGAGTAAAGAACTTGCTGTTGCCCAGCCAACGCAACTTCCGGTTGCTCTCTGGTTACCTACGTTCCACCATTTTGCTCTCAGGTCAACTTTATTTGGAAGTACAATTTCTGCGGGCAAATAACCCATTCTTTTTGCCTTTTCAATTTTCCAGTCATCCTGTTTGTCCCTTGACGGAACGCAGTTAAATATTCTTTGCTTGTCTAACATCACTTGTTGTTTTAGTTTATCCAGGTTCTAAAAAAAAATAATTGACGTTTGATTTTACACGGCTTATTAATTTGTGCAGCGGCAATATTGAGATAAGTAGCTTTCATAAAAATACAAAAAGTTATATAACGTTAATAAATCGACCGTTTTTCCACAGGCAATTATATTAAAGCAACATATCGTATTTTTACAACCTAATTTTGTTTTATGCGTTTAATCATTTCAATAGCTTTAATACTGTTTGCAACCACACTAAAGGCACAAAGCCTTTTACCAGTAAGCTTTTTTGATTATTCCCAAAGAACAAACTTTGCAAATAATATACGTTTAGGTGACAGCCTATCTAAACAGAAATGGTCATTCAACAGGTACAGCGGTATATCAACCAGTTTTTCGTTTTTTAAAGGTGGAAGCGCAACCGTAGTTTCGGCACCAATGGGTTTACAGCTAAACCGAAGGTTAAACAATAATTTATACGCTTTTGCAAACGTTGCTGTTGCACCCGCCTACGTTAACTTCAATCAGTCTTTTATTTCCGCTGACATTAACAAAAACAATCCTTATTCCAGATCAAATAGTTTTGGCGTTTATTCCAGCGCATCTTTGGGTCTTATGTATGTAAATGATGCCAAAACATTTTCAATCTCCGGAAGCCTTAGCGTCGAGGGAAACAGCTACCCTGTGTTTCCTTATTATCAAATGAATTCAGCAAAGCCCAATGCGGTTCTGCCTGTAAACAGGTAAACACGTGATTTAAGCACAGGTAAGGCACGCTGTAGCTGCCCGAATTATTTTAAACATTTCCATTACTGCAACCACTATTTTAATCTATTGCAAAATGGGTAAGTATGGATGGTTGCATCTGCGTTATGCATTGAAGCGGAAAGCCCGCAACGAAGGGGAGTGCAACGCAGTGTAGTGAGGACTTTCATCCGCCTTAGGCGGAGCGGCCCGCAGAGCAACACCCAATTTTTTTATTTTTTATTGGCGAATGATGCGGCCATCTTCCATTTCGATGATGCGGTTTGTTTTTTCAGCAAAGCCGGTATCGTGTGTTACAATGAGCAGGGTTTGATTGAATTCTTTTGTAAGGCGCTGGAAAATATCGAATACAATTTGGGAGTTTTTCTTGTCTAAATTACCGGTGGGTTCATCGCCCATAAGTATAAGCGGATCGTTTATTAGGGCCCGGGCAATTGCCACGCGTTGCTTTTCGCCGCCGGAAAGCTGGTTGGGTTTTTGGGCAGCTAATTTTGCAATACCAAGAATTTCCATTTTCTCCAATGCCCTTTTTTTAATTTCCTGTTCGGGGTATTTACTAAGCTTTAATGCAGGAAGCATAACATTGTGTAGTGCGCTAAACTCGTTAAGCAAATAATGAAACTGGAATACAAAACCAATCTTTTGGTTACGGATGATGGCCAGCTGACCTTCCTTTTTGTTGTTCATGCTTTCCTTATCTATCAGCAGTTCCCCCTCGTAATCTGTATCCATTGTGGAGAGTATGTAGAGCAGTGTTGATTTGCCACAACCCGACCTGCCAATTACTGAAACGAACTCACCCCTGTTGACATTAAATGTAATATCGTTGAGCACTTTCACGGTTTTGGGATCGTGAAAATATTTATTGATATGGTTTGCCTGTAATACTGGTTCACTCATAATTATTTTCCCCTGATGATGATTACCGGATCTACCTTGCTGGCTTTTCTGGCCGGGAAAAAACCCGCCAGATAAGTGGTGATCAATGAAAAAGAAAAGCCTATTAAATAATATAACGGGTTGTAATTTATTGGGTAAGTAGTAACGGTTGGTAATGCTGAAGTTTTAAACGGCACCTGGTCTATACCCGATGACAGAAGAAACCCGAACAATAAACCAACGATGCCGCCAAACAAACCAATGGTTAACGCAATGATTAAAAAAATACGTTTTACATCCCTACCCGAAAAGCCGGTTGCCTTTAAGATGGCGATGGAGTCCATTTTTTCATAGATCATCATGTTTAAAATATTGTATATACCAAAGCCAGCCACAATTAATAAAGTGATGCCTACAGCGTAGGAAATAAGCGTTCTAATAGAGCTGCCCGTTTCAAACTGGGCATTGGCGGTTTGTATATCTTCTGCATCGCAGTAATATATTTGCTCGTATTGTTTTGCAAGCGCCGGGGCCTGATTTATATCTTTTAGCTTTACCTGTATATCGGTAATATAATTATTTGCCTTGCCCAGTATTTTTTGCGTGGTGCTGATGGATGCATAACTCTGCACATTATCGAAATCACTAATACCCGACTGAAAGAAACCGACCACTTTTAACTGGAATATCTCTCCGTTTACGGTTGTTACCTGCACAACATCGCCAATATTTACCAGTAATTTTTGTGCAAGTCCAATGCCGAGCACAATATTGTTTGCTGCGTTTTTTATCTCCTGTTGGTTGCCCTCCGTTATATAATCACCGAAGTGAAAAAGCCTGCTTTCCGCCTCTACATCAATACCATTAACTACGCCTGTAAAATCAATGCCACCATCGTTAAAAAATACCTGCGCTGTTATTTTGGGGGCAATACCGGTAATCCGGCTATCCATTTCAAGGCTTTGCATTATAGCGCCGCTATTATAAATTTCTTTGCGGCTGCTGCCGGGTTTAACGGAGTTTATAAAGTTATAGCCATCTTTATAAGCAGCACTTGAATTTATGGGTTGGTCTGCGCTGGGCTTAATATCATTGTATAAACGCACATGAGCAGTTCTGTTTAAGATTAAGCCATCAAGCAGTTCGTTTAGACCTGTCATAAAACTTAACAATCCTATGAACATAGTAATACTGAAAGTGACACCAATAGCCGCAACAAGAGTTTGTTTCCACCTTGCAAGCAGAAGTGATTTGGCTATGCTGAAAATGAGTTTGTAATTCATTTGGCGGCCGGCTTAAGTATAACATCTGCAGCGGTTAAGCCGCTGAGTATTTCTGCTTTCTGGTAATCTTTTAAACCAATAGTAACTCTTCTCTGCTCTTTGTTTTCCATCATTACAAAGGAATCGTTGATAATATAATTACGCGGAACCAGCAAAGCCTTTTCTTTGGATTGTATAATGATGTTCGCTTCAGCGGTAAGATTGGGAAACAGTGCCGGAGGTTTGGTGGTAAATCCCGCTTCAACCTTAAAGGTTCTGGACCGGTCGTTCATGATAGGGTTAATCTTTGTTACGGTTGCTTCAAAAACCTGGCCTTTGTAACTGTCGAGTTTCAGCATTATTTTTTGGCCCAATCTAATTCGTGCAATATCGTATTCATCCACCTGCAGTTCAAGCAGGAACGCTGATGCGTCGCCAATTATGGCAACCGGTGTTTGTGTGTTCAACATTTCTCCCTGTTCTTTTAGAATGTCGTACACCCGGCCATTGGTTTCGCTTTTAACGGTAAAGTCTTTTGCAAGGCTGATATTAATACTCAAATTATTTTGTGCCTGTTGTGCAGCAAAATTCAATTGCCTTTTTAATTCTTTGTATTGGAGACTGGCCGCTTCAAAAGCAGCCGTGGAGTTTTTTAGTGTAAGCTCTCTTTGTTCCACTTCATTTTTAGAACCAATATTTTGTGACCAAAGGTTTTGTTGCCTTTGCACGAGCACCCCGTCATTGTCCATTTTATTTTTGGCCTGGTCAATGTTTAGTTTTAATTCATTCAACTTATCCTGGCTGGCATTAAACGCATTGTAATCCGCCGAAAGTTGTGCATTGTCTTTGTTAAGCCGGGCGGTTTCGTTTTGTACAATTAAAAGAGCATCGCCTTTATTTACTGTATCACCCTCTGTTACCAGTATTTTGCTGATCAGGCCATTTACCGTAGAAAAAACCTCGTATTGATTTTTTGCTTTTACTATCCCCGCAGCATAAACGCTTTCGGTTATGTTTTCAATTACCGGCTTTGTGTTCTCCACGGGTTTGCTACAGGCAGAAAACGTAACAGAAAGTATAAAACCGGTTAAGTATATTTTCATAAATGCAGGATGTTTTTAATTAGCCAGTCTCAAATTAAGCATCAACCTGCAAAGTTCAATGATATTCATTTTTTAAGCGATGTAAAAAGTCATATGTTTAATTGATCCGAATCAGGAATTTTTATTGGCCCGGCGCAATTACAGAAATTAAGCTTCCGTTGCAGCTTGCCCCGCCAACGGCGATGGTCGCACTCTTGTACGTGCATAATTATGAGCAAAAAAAGCATCTCGCTCAATCTCCCTGGCCGATGCCTCTTTGGCTATTGCCTCTTTGCCTATTTGCCTCGTTGCCTTGTTGCCTCCTATTCCTCAGTACAAGAGTGCGACGCAAGTAAAGCTTCATTCTTAATCTGCAGTTTGGCTCACAAAAATTACTTGGCACAAAATACCGCTGGCTCAGCAGCTCTGGCATGCCAGCTAATAACTAATTGGTTTTAAACAAAACCTTCAATACATCCTGCTTTACAGTGTAGCACTCAACCCAAAGTAAAAACTTCTGCCAGTTGAAGGAATTATGCCGGGCCCGGGATATTCGTCGGTTCTGCGGGTGAAATAGGATTTATTTGTAAGGTTATTTGAACCAAATCTGATGGCGTAATTTTTTATTTTATAAGTAGCACTAAAATCTAAAACCGAATAGGCGGGTATATACCCGGCAACAGGATCTTCACTTATCTTAACGTTTGAAGCATCTCCATAAGCATCCCCAACTAAATTTACCTGAAAAGTTGACGAGAAATTAAGGTTGTTAAAAATTAATCCCATCCTGTTAATGGTTTTGGCGGCGGCTTCTACCCTGTTGCCTTTAAATTCTCCACTGGTATATTTTGCATCAATATACGCGAATGAATTAAAGACGCTTAATCCCGATTTTGAATCTGTTTTCAAATATTTTAGAATATTAAACTCAATGTAACTTTCTATACCCTTGTGTACGCTGTTGGCAATATTTTTTCTTACTGAATATAATTCGTTTGTAAGCGGGTCTGTTTCAACCACAACTCCTATGCGTTTATTGTAAGCCATATAAAAACCGCCAATGTCGAAGTTTAAAAAGTTTTTAACGGTACCCCTGTAACCCAAATCTGTATTGAATCCCTTTGCATCTTTTAAGTTAGGGTCGATCCTCGATGTTAAACCAAATGGTTCAAGCTGGCTATATTCGATAGGGCGGTATGCCTGGCTGAAGTTGGCGTAAACATTGGTATTGGTAGTGGCTTTATATTCTAAACCCAGCCCAAATAATGGAAAGCTTCTGCTGCTGCTTTCATTGGGTGCCTGCTTAACATCGTCGATTGTTTTATAGCCTTTTGCTGTACTGTGTAAATACTCAAATCTAAACCCGGGTGTAACGGAAAACTTATTGTTAACCCTGAAAATATTCTCTATAAATGGGGCAATATTTACCGTGGTAAAATTTAATTTGTACGCCCAGTCACCGGTAATTGACAAATCAAAATCGCTTGCTGTAGTTCCTTCGCCGCCGCCGCTTCTTTTAAAACCGGCATACGAATATCTTATACCTGCCGCCAAAGTAGATTTTTGTTTACCAGTTTGATAGTTTTGCGAAAACCGAAGTTCCGTGGTTGAATTTTGCATGTCTTCAATACCCACCTCCCTGGCAATATATTCATGCGTAACCGGATCTAATTGATCTGTAGCCGCAGGGCCACCGTCTTCATTTCTCCAAACCAGCGAACGGTTACCAAATAAGTAGGTAGTTTTTAAACTGATGGTGGTGTTTTCGTTTGGTGTATAGTTTAAAAAAGCAGTAACAATATTCCACGGACTTTTTAACCAATTTCTCGACCGGGTTGAAATTTTTGGATTGGCATTAAACAAGCTGTCCGTTAAGCCGCCGGGCATTTGTACCTGGTTGCGAAGGAGTGAATATTCTGCGCCGATACTTACTTTTTCTGACGCCTGGTATTTTACTTTTCCAAAACCCGAAAGCTGCCATTGCCTGCTGTTTGGGCGGTAACCATCCATATAACGGTATTGCAAAAATGCATAGTAGCTTATTTTTTTATAGGTTCCGCCAACGGAATTAAAGAAATTAAACATACCGAAACTGCCCACTGTTTCTGAAGTGGTAAATTCGAACGGGGTGTTTAAGGGCGCATCTTTTATTACGTAATTCACCAGCCCGCCAAATTGAGAACCAAATTGTAAGGATGCAGCCCCTCTTACCATTTCAATGCGCTGCACCGCTTCCATAGGTGGCAAATAATAAGCTTCGTTATACCCAAAAATATCTGCACTTATATTATACCCGTTTTGCCGCGTATTCATTTCTATACTTTGTATGGGGTTAAGCCCTCTCGTTGCAATGCCATTTGCAGTAAAGCCTCCAGCCTCGGTTTCAGCAATATTAAGGCCGGGAACCCGCCCCAATATCTGCCGGGTATTGTTGATGGCTTTATTTGCATCTAAACTGTCTACAAGTATAACTTCATTCTTTTTGCCAGCGTAAATAATTCCTTCCTTTATTTCCGGCAGATGGCCCGTGCCCCGCACGGTTCTAAAACCGGTAACCTTTACTTTTTTTAGGGTTTGCGTTTTAACTGTATCGATATTCTGGGCTTTTAATAGAAAAGGAATATATACTATAGCCAGTATTAGTAAATGCCTAAAGTTCATTTTTCAGATTTTGTGCAAAGAAAACTTTACATAAATAAAGTTTGCTGCCGAATCGGGAAAACGATTTATGGATATGGGAAAATAATTAAAACCAGCATCGGGATGTAGAAAGCAAATTTTTTTGGGCCGGGCTGCAGAAAAATAATTAGGCTTTACTTGCGTCGCACACTTTTACTTTTAGAAAATTATGCAGCGGTTCACCTGTTCACGGGTTCAAAAGTTATCTGTTGATTTGTATGCTAACACCAATGAAAGCTACTGCACCTCAAGTGATGAACCAACATTCAACAGTACAAGAGTGCGACCACTGCCGTTGGCGGGGCAAGATGCAACAGAAGCCTCATAGAAGTACTAAAGCATTGGCCCATAAATAATTACCAGGGCTAATTACAGCAATGGTTTTAGCGTCTTGATGCGCCGATTTGTATAAATTTCTGAAGCTTTGCCAGCTGCTCATTTAAAGAAGCTATCATCCAGCTTTGAGGTACCGTTTTGGCAATCTGCTTTTTTATTTTTTCTGCAGTTTTGGTATCGCCAGTTCCAATATATGCCTCTACCAAAGTAGCTTGTACCCAAAATTTTTGCTCAGCGGTTTCTATGTATTCAACAGGAAGCCTGGCATCGGTTTTCTTCTTCAATACATTGTTGCAGATAACAATTACTTTTTCTCTAATGCGCTCGGCTAATACAATATCGGCCTGTGCGTCACGCGCAGTTGAAATGGATGCCCGGGCATTCATAAGAAATGCAAGATTTATACCGTTGTAAAAATCATTCTTTACAATAAATCCCTTTTCATGTGCCCATATTGCTTCGGCTAAATCTTCGTTGTCCTTCTTTAGTTCCCAAAGTCGTTTATGAACGGCGCCCCACAATCCCAGTGTTTCGGGATCGGTGGTTTGATAAGGATTTAACTTTGATAATATTTTTTTAGCTTCAGCGAGTGCTTCGTCAGGAGTTGGCTTTTTGCTTTTATAGGTTGCCAGTGCAAGTTGTTGTTTAATATAGGCATCGTTGGGCATACGCAGTTCCAGCTTCTTTAATAATTCTATTGCTGCAACCCAGTTTTCTTTACCCTTTGCTTCAATAAACAAGTCTTTCAAAATAGAATTAATATAAATTTCGCCGGGCCTTTTTACTAAAAGCT
Source organism: Chitinophagales bacterium (assembly GCA_038203525.1). Taxonomy (GTDB): domain Bacteria; phylum Bacteroidota; class Bacteroidia; order Chitinophagales; family Chitinophagaceae; genus Limnovirga. The sequence goes on from JBBRDW010000015.1 coordinate 46,669, forward strand.
GAAACAAAAGGTTAAGCGCCAGATCCCAGTTTCCATCTTTACGTGCACCGGCAAACAGCTCTGCAATAAGTGCAGCACTGCCATCATCTGCAGGTGCGGGTGGGGTTGCAGGTGCGGCAACTATAAGTGCTGTTTGTGGTAATGTTGATGTTTGCACAGCAGCTTCAGTAACAAACCTGTTAATTACAGTTTGCCCAATTGTAGGCGTGTTTAATGTTGGCAAAAAAGTGTAAACCGGGCTGTCGGTATCGGGCTTATCCACCAGGAACATGATAGTATCCTTAAGGTTTTTGCGCATTCTTTCAGCCTCCCCTTCCTCAATTCCATTTCCTAAATGTTCGTACATTCTAATGGCAATGTGGCCAATATCAAACGGGAATTTAAACTGCTTTTCAGCAATGATTATCGTGGTGTTGGGTTTTAGTGCATGGCGTACACCCAGTTCGTACACTGCGTTTACATTTGATGTTGAAAGATCGGCAACTACCACATCTGCGCCCAAAAGCAATTCGTACATTGGCTTATCTATTACGCCGGAATGAATAATATCATCGGCTCTTATGCATTCAAGCCCGGCATCTTCCACAGCCTTTTTAATTATCTGGTGATAGGTTTTATCCAGGTCAAGCACCCGGCCTGTTGCATAGTCAGTCTTAAGGCCGAAACCCATAACTACGAAACATCTTTTCTTTTTTTGTTCTGACATGGTTTTTTTATTAGATGTGAATACGGAATATTTAATTCGATTTTTAAGTGATTTGAATTTTACAGGGGATCTTGATTTGTTTATTTATCTGCAAGCCTCCAATCAAAAATAAATTTAAAGATAATAGTTGGTGATTTGCCAATAATTGAATTGGCACGATGAATTATCAGGCACTTCTGTATTTTTTAAAAAACCATACTTTTAAAAGATCGGCCGTAATAATGTAAACCAATACTATCGCAAACAATACCATTAAACTAATGATGGGTAAAGGCGTTAGCCCAATGTCATTCGCAAATGGCAAATAGGGTAAGACTAAAGTAACAATTAATCCTAAAATACTGAGGATAAACAAATACTTGCCCGGTTGGCTTTTAAAGAAATTTTTATGTGTTCTGATAATAAATAAAATGAACAACTCAGTTAAAATTGATTCAATAAACCATCCTGTTTGAAAAACAGATTCTTTAACTTTTAAAACATACAAAAGCGTGAGGAATGTTATTGAATCAAAAATAGAACTGTGTATCCCGAATACTACCATATACCTGCTGATAAATTTCAAGTCCCATTTACCAGGCCGGTCCAGCTGTTCCTGGTCAACATTGTCTGACGCTACGGTTAAATAAGGGAAGTCGGTAATAAAATTCATCAATAGAATTTGCTTTGGCAGCATGGGGAGAAATGGCAGTAACAGCGAAGCAACAGCAACACTAAACATATTGCCAAATGTAGAGCCTGTATTAATAAAAATATATTTTAGGGTATTGGCAAAGGTCTTTCTGCCTTCTTTTATACCGTCTACCAAAACCATCAGGTTCTTTTCCATCAGTACAAAATCTGCAGCTTCCCTGGCAACGTCAACAGCGTTCTCTACAGATATACCAACATCGGCTGCATTAATAGCAGAAACATCATTAATACCATCGCCCATATAAGCTACGGTGTAAGTTTTCCTCAATGCCTGAATAATTCGTTCCTTTTGCTGGGGCTCAACTTCTGCGAATATATGTGTGCGCTTTACCAGTTGTTTTAGTGCTTCCGGGCTGGTTTTAAAAAGCTCTTCGCCAGTCATTACAGATGGGTTTTCAATACCAATACTTTTTGCAATAGACCGGGCAATATTCCTGTTATCGCCTGTAATTATTTTTAATTTAACCTCCAGCTTTCTTAACTCATTAATCGTTTCAACAATTCCCTGCTTAACTGGATCCTGCAATAAAATAAATCCTGCAAATATTAGTTCTGTCTCGTCTGCTTTTGAAATATTGCCAGGGGGCATTTTTTTGTAGCATATTCCTATGGTTCTTAAACCATGGGCACCAAATTCCGTAAAACGGTTTTCAAGATCAGGCACGTATTCTTTAATGTCTTTAATCACCTCATTTTCTAACCTTATTTTTGAGCAGATACTCAGTATTTCTTTAAAGGCACCTTTGCTTATCAATAGCTGCTCCTGGCCTGTATTTATAGCTATGCTCAATCTTTTGCGTATAAAATCATAAGGTACTTCTCCCGATTTTTCATATTTATTATCAACCGCTACTTTTAGTTGTTTTAACGCCTCATCAACCGGATTGGCATAACCTGTTTCAAATGTGGCATTCCAAAAAGCAAGTTGTTTTACAAAGTTATCTTCAATGCCCAGCCCGTTCACCAATCCCGTCACTTTAATTGCGCCTTCAGTTATTGTTCCGGTTTTATCGGTGCACAATAAATTTACCTCACCTAAATTTTGAATGGAAGCCAGTTTTTTTACAATTACTTTTTTTTGCAGCATTCTTTTAGCACCAGCACTCATAGCAATGGTGGTTATTGCAGGCAGTAATTCAGGTGCCATGCCAACAGCCAATGCAAGTGCAAAAAGTGCGGAGTCTATAACACTTTTATGATTAAGAAGATTTACAACCAAAATAAAAATAGAAAGCACCAGGGTTATTTTCATCAGGAAATAACCGAAATCTTTAATGCCTTTTTCAAAGCTTGTTTCTGTATTGGCCGATGCGCTTTTAGCAATACTTCCAAAGATTGTATTGCTGCCGGTTGCAATTACCAATGCTTTGGCATTTCCACTTACAACACTGGCTCCTTCCCACAAGCAATTTGTTCTTTTTGCCAGTTCAATGTTTTCATCCAAAACGCCGGTATCTTTTCGTACGGGGTAAGATTCGCCGGTAAGGCTCGATTCATTTGAGTAAAGTTCATTGGCTTCTATTATTAAACAATCGGCAGGTACCATATCGCCTGCATTAAACACCAGTACATCACCTGCAACAATTTTATCCGATGTAATTTCCTGCTGTTTACCGTCTCTCAACACATCGCATTTTAACGAAATCATCGACTGCAGTTTTTCCACTACACGCCCCGCATTTCTTTCCTGAAAAAAACTAAGCAGCCCGGTTGATACTACAATAAAAAGAATAATAAACACATCTGATGTATCGCCTAAAAATGCCGATAAAATAACAGCACCAATCAGCAATAACATTAGAGGACTTTTAAATTGACCCAAAAAAAGATAGAAGTCTTTTTTTGCCGCAGACTCCTGCTTCTTATGCTGGCCAGAGCTAAGTATAATTTTATCGGCAGCATTTTGGGTGAGGCCATTAACCGAGCTGTTCAGTTGTTTAAACCAATAGTCGGCGCCAAATTGCCAGAAGTTATTAGTAGTAGTATTTTGCATAAGATGCTTTTATCGCTGCTCAATACTATAAAAGTAAATTATCTGCCGCAGTAAATGTTCACAGTGCATAAAATAAGGATTAATAAAAATTATGACCCAAACTATAGATTGTTATGGCATCGCCTCTTGCGTCGCACTCTTGTAGGTTCGGAACGTTATTGAGCTTTTACCTAAGTGTAGTTTTTGTCCGCTGCGTTGCATGGAGTTTATTGCACAGCGTTTAAGGAGTTTGCTCTGTGCTTCTTCAGTCTGTGTAACGCTGTGGTTTTTATTTGCTCAATAAAATTCCATCAGTACAAGAGTGCGACGCAAGAAAAGATTCATCAATGATCCGTTGCCGGGTTCATAAAACTGTATTTTAAAAATCTTACACTAACGATTGTTTTTTAAAAGTGAGCCATTATCTTCGCCATCACTCAAATGAAAGTGATATTCAAACATATTACCACATCTTTATCAGTAGCAATTGCTACTACTACAACTATTACCACAACCCGTTAAGGGTTGTACGGCACCATATTACCAACAGGGCTTTTTTAGCTGATAACACAAAGAAACATTTACTTTACACCCATCTTTCTTAACAATAAGGAATCTATATGAAGGTTTTAAAATTCGGTGGCTCATCTGTAGCAAGTGCGGAAAATATACAAAAGACTGTAGCGATTATTCAAAGAAGCAATGAGCCGCAAATCGTTGTGGTGTCCGCATTAGGCGGTGTAACCGACCTCCTGATAAAAGCCGGAACACTTGCCGAACAAAGCGATGAAGCCTACAAAGAAGTATTGCAACAGTTGGAAAATAAACACTTAGATACGGCAAGGGCATTGTTGCCCGTTACGCACCAAAGCAGTTGCCTGAGCATGGTAAAACAACAGTTCAATGAACTGGATGAAATATGCAGCAGCGTATTTTATTTAAAAGAATTATCGCTGCGCACAAAAGACCGCATCATCAGTTTTGGTGAACTGCTTTCGTCAAAAATTATCTCTGCTTATTTGTTGTCACTAAATGCACAGCACGACTGGATTGATTCCAGAAAAGTGATCAAGACCAACAGCAATCATGGTTTTGCTGCGGTGAACTTTAGTGTAACAAACGATATTATTTCTTATACTATTACCGCTTCGGATAAAAATTTATTTCTGGCGCCGGGTTTTATTTCCAGCGATGATCATGGTAATACTACCACGTTAGGCCGTGGCGGATCGGATTATACAGCAGCGATTTTTGCTGCTGCCATTCATGCAAGCGCATTAGAAATTTGGACAGATGTTACCGGCATGATGACCGCAGACCCACGCTGGGTAAGCAATGCAAGAACCATCCCGCAGATCTCATACCAGGAAGCAATGGAGTTATCGCATTTTGGCGCTAAAGTTATTTACCCGCCAACCATTCAGCCGGTGCAGCATAAAAATATTCCTACCTGGGTAAAAAATACATTCGCACCTGATGAAAATGGAACAGTAATTACAAACGCAGCTAATAAAGACGGTGAGATCATCACAGGCATTTCAAGCATCAGTACGGTTGCTTTATTAAGTCTTGAAGGCAGTGGTATGGTTGGCATACCCGGTTTCTCGAAAAGATTATTCGAAGCGCTTGCAGGTGAGAAAATCAATGTGATACTGATTACACAAAGCTCATCGGAACATTCTATTTGTGTGGCAGTAAACACTGTGGATGCGGATCGGGCTAAGCTCGCTGTGGATGCAGCTTTCGAAGTGGAAATAAACAGCGGTAAATTAGAACCGCTTAAAGTGGAGCTTGATTTATCTATCATTGCATTGGTAGGCGATAAAATGAAAAGTCATCCCGGCATCAGTGGCCGTATGTTTAGTGCATTGGGCAGAAACGGCATTAATATCAGGGCCATTGCACAGGGTTCTTCCGAAAGAAATATTTCTGCTGTAATTGCAACTGCCGATGTAAAAAAAGGCGTAAACGTTTTACACGAAGCCTTCTTTGAAGAAAGTTATAAACAGGTAAATATTTTTATCGTTGGTCTCGGTAATGTAGGTAGTAAATTAATGGATCAGCTAAAACAGCAACAGCAATTTTTATTAGAACATTTAAACTTACAGGTTCGCATAACAGGAATTGCAAACAGCAGGCAAATGCTGTTTGCTGATAATGGAAACGACATTAATATAAACAACTGGAAAGATGCTTTACAAAGTGCTCCTGCAATGCAGCTCGATGCATTTGTAAACACGATCATTGAAAAGAATTTGCGCAACTCTGTATTTGTTGATGTAACTGCAAATGATGCTGTTGCAAATGTGTACAGCAAACTGTTAGAGAAAAGTATTTCAGTTGTTGCTTGTAATAAAATTGCAGCTTCATCATCTTACGAAAATTACAGCAAGTTAAAGTCACTGGCAAAGGAATTCAATGCACTCTATCTATTCGAAACCAATGTGGGCGCAGGTTTGCCGGTTATTGGCACATTGAACGATCTTAGAAGAAGCGGTGATAAAGTAAACAAGATACAGGCCGTTTTATCCGGCACACTTAATTTTGTTTTCAACAATTATGATGGCACCAAACCATTTGCAGAAGTTGTAAAACAGGCACAGGATGAGGGCTACACAGAACCCGATCCTCGCCTAGATCTCGGGGGTACAGATGTTATGCGCAAGATCATGATACTTGCCCGTGAAGCAGGCGAACAGGTTGAAATGGAAGACATCAGTAACGAATACTTTTTGCCCCTCTCCTGCTTCGATGGAACTGTTGCCGACTTTTATATAGAAATCGAAAAACACGAAGCGCATTTTAAAGCTTTGTATGATAAAGCCGCGGCAAATAATTGTAAGCTGAAATTTGTTGCATCTTTTGAAAATGGCAAAGCTGCTGTAGGCCTTCAACACAGTCCTGCCAATTCTGATTTTTATCATCTTTACGGAAAATATTATATTTTTTTCTTTTTTACTCAACGTTACCCCGAACAACCACTGGTAGTAAAAGGTGCAGGTGCAGGTGCAGACGTTACAGCAAGCGGTGTGTTTGCAGATATTATCCGTGTTGCCAGAGTATAATTTAAAAATATCATGAACGAAATAAAAGTCCATTCACCCGCCACTG
>JBBRDW010000016.1:0-52689 GCA_038203525.1 Chitinophagales bacterium
ATAAAGCGACTGTGATGAGTAATATTAATTCTGGTGACATGCTCTGGTGAGGCAACCGTTTGGGGTTGAAGTAGAAAGATAGAAATTGTTTTGCAAATTGTTATTTACTTTTTTGTTTTGAGCCGGAAATTCATGAGGCGGCCGTGAAATGAATTATTATTTGCAGCGTTGAAAGGCTATGTTCTTTGAGCGCAGGCAGCATGGCCTCGCTGTCTCAACGTCGCTGCTTTCGCTTCTTTGAAAAAATATGCTCCGCATTTTTTCAATCACGCCTTTGGAGTGACCGAATCCGCCTCAGACCTACGCCTTATGAGACATCTGGTAAAAGCGTTTTGTTCGATTGCCGTAGCTTTGGTAGTGGATATTTGTGGACACTATTTTTTATTGTGAAAGCAATCTTTTAAATCTCAGCAGATCCAGGTTCAAACATATTCTTAAGCACAAGCCTGCGACGCAACGGAAGTACAATTTATAATTTGATGCCCGGCCCAAAATATTGCTATTTTAATGCCGGCTTTTCCATAATCATTTCGGCGAGGCGGCTATCTCTTCCATAAACATCTTTTCTAAAATTAAGCTTTCCGTTCCTGTCTACCCAGGAGGTAAAATAGGCTATAAAAACAGGCATGGGTTCTTTTAAGGTTACATATTTTTCTTTGCCTGCATGCATGGCTGCGTTGATTGATTCTTTGGTCCAGGAAGAATCGTTGCGCAGTAAATAGTTGGCCAATTTTTCGGGTTCTGCAAGTCGTATACAGCCGTGGCTGAAAGCCCTGTTGTTTTCGCCAAATAAAGATTTTGCGGGTGTATCGTGCAGGTAAATATCGTAGCTGTTGGGGAACAGGAATTTTACCAGTCCAAGCGAATTATTGGGGCCGGGTTTCTGGCGTACCCTGCCATCGTTCCACTCCATATTATGTTTGGACAGATAGTTTTTATTTCGCCTTATACCCGGCAAAACTTCTTTGTTTAAAATGCCGGAAGGCACATTCCAGTATGGGCTAAACACAACATATTTAATGTTGCCATTAAAGACCACGGTTTTGTGTGCTGGTTGGCCAACAACCACATTCATGTTCCACGCAAGTGAATCATGCTCGTAAACGTGCAGGGTGTATTCGGGTATGTTTACAACTATATAATTCGGCTGAAGATTTACTGGTACCCAACGGCTTCGTTCCATATTTACAATAAGCTGTTGAATACGGCTTTCGACAGGAACTTTCAATTCACTTAAAACAGAACCTCCAATAACCGCATCTGGCTTTTGCCCCATACGTTCCTGGAAATTTTTAACGCCGGCTTGAAGTTCTTCGTCAAATATATTACTGCCATTGTTATGGGATAAGTCGCCTGTAATAAAAAGTTGTTTTCGTACAGAATCTATAACAGCAGACGAATCGCCATTCTTATATGATTTTTTTTCTGCTTTAATGGAAGGAAACCCACCGTTTGCCTGTATTGCCCGGTATTTTTTTAATTCGTTTTTCAATAAATCATATTGCCGGTAAACAGGTGCAGACTCAAGTACGTCTTTACCGGAAATTAAGGAGTCGAGCAGATCGGTATAGGAAACTTTTTTACGGGGAAGATACCATTCGATCGCTGATATTTCTTTTTCACCGACGCCCTGCCAAACAGTTGAAGCATAAATAAAATATTGGGCACTTATCATGAGCTCGGTAAATAGCGATGGCTTGCCGGTGATACTGTCTGTGCCATTGTTATTCATTAAATCTGTAAATTCTTTTTTATAAGGGAGTTTATCGGGCAGTCCTTCCTCATTAATATTTTCCATGCGATTGTAGAGGTTGGCTGCCTGCTCTATCAAACCTCTATTATCGAACCAGGCAAAAGCAAATTTGCGGCCCCGGTAAAACAACATTAAGTTTTTTTCAACTGGTCTCAATAACGGATACTGTGTAATGAAGGAGTTGATTTGAATACTGTCGAACATTATTGTTGTCTGGCTGCTGAAGTTTCCGGGTATTGTAACATCAATAGCAGAAACCGCGGGAATGCTGTCATTCTTTGTGTTTTTTTCTTTACCGTTGGTAATGTTACAGGCAAGTATATAACTGCTCAGATAACAGACGAAAATTACTTTGGTAAGGAAATAAAAATTTTTCAAAGTCATTTTTTTTCGAAGATAAATTTTTTAAAATTAAAATAAAAAAGCCTTCCGGTAAGGAAGGCTTTGATGTCAACAAATTCAGTAACTGATTTTTGTTGAAATAGGTTCATTGCAACTGGCTTGTCTATTGCGGCAACAAACTACTGCAGCAAGCATTATAAATTAATATCTCTACGCCTGGAGAGTTTGTGTGCAGTTCGCATGGATTTTTGAATATTCCAGAGATCTGCTGCATTAAAAACAGGCGTATTATTTAACCCTGTTGCCACTGTTTCTTTTACTTCTGTAACCAGTTTACTTAATTCATCTGCTTCCATTTTAATAATGGAATTTGTAACATTGCTGTTCATTGTGTCTAATTTTTAATCTTTATAAAACCGTTTAATGGCAGGCGTTACAAGCTAAATGCGTTGTCGTTAGAGCATTGGCCAGGCCAACTTGCAATTTGGGATAATCATCCTTTTTTTATTGCGCTGCAAAGCTACACTCCGGATCTTTACCAAACTAATTATAATACAAACGGTTTGTTAATGTAACAGCGCTTATATAATTACAGATAAGTGGTTTGGGCAGGTGAATATATTGATTATGTTCTGGAATTTTTTTTCAATATTTACCCTGGTAAGTAATAAATCAGGTCTTTGTATTTTGCTAAACAAAGAATCCAAACGTACAAGCGTGCTACGCAAGTAAAGCTTAGTAGTGTAACTTATGTTTGGCTAAAAAAATTTGATGTCTGGAGCGATAACAATTTGTCTGTTTTTATGTATTCTATAAAATTTTAATGTACCTATTCAATTGGTGCCAACAGCGAAAAGGGATAAGCGGGTATATTACGCAACACACCAAACAGAATAACACTAGCCAAAACAATTTTAACAAATACAGGCGAATAAAATATTTTTCGGGTGAGCTGGTTTTTATTGAAAATATTAAGGCAAAATATTATAGCCGAATACAAAAGAAAAGGTAACGCAACCATTGCAAGTAAGTTGTTGTGCAAGGCAGCTGCTATGTCGCTATGGAGTAAAGAAACTACCGCTCTTTGCGTACCACAACCGGGGCAGTACAAACCCGTAATACTGTGAAAAATGCATTTTGGAAAATATTGACCATATAAAGGATAAATAAAATAGTATAACAGACCCATACATATTGCCGTTGTACTCAATAGAATAACCGACAGCATCTTCCTGCTGCTATAGCCCATAAATTTAGAAATTTCTAAAATTTGAAAAAAAGATACCTGCTCCTATTACAAATACAATCCAGAAAATGGTCAATATAACGGATGCTATACCAAGCCAAAAACCAATCTTCGTCCATCGTCCGGGATCTTTAGAAGCTTGAACGGCACCCTCATAATCACCGGCTGCCAGTCTCGAATTTACCTGCGAAGCGAAAACGATACCTGCAATTCCAAATGGCAGGCAACAAAAAATAGTAACGAGAACAGATTCAACCAACCAGTTTTTTGGCGGCGATTGCAGTTGTTGTTGCAGATTGTCCGGGTACATAGCAGCGCTTTTTTAATGATGATCATGTAAAATAGCATTTATTCTACAAAATAGAAAAGCCCTGCGACAAAAACCGCAGAGCTTTTATTTATGCTTAGAAAATTAGTAAGCTCTCGCAAACAAAACCCTTTGCACTGAAGGCTTACCGGTAAGTATACAAGTTCCTTCTTCCTGTTCATTGTTTACAGGAATGCAACGAATGGTGGCTTTGCTTAACTCTTTTATCCTGTCTTCAGTTTCGCCTGTTCCATCCCAATGCGCAGCAACAAACCCAGCTTTGCCGTCAAGAATACTCATAAACGCTTCCCATGTATCGGCTTTGGTAATGTGATCATTAAGATAATTCTTCGCTTTATTATAAATATTTACCTGTATTTCATCAAGCAGGCTTTTTATGTAGCCAGACAATCCATCTAATTCAACGGTCATTTTTTCTTTGGTATCCCTTCTTGCTACTTCAACCGTATTTTTCTCCAGATCCCTTGCCCCCATGGCTACACGAACGGGAACACCCTTCATTTCGTATTCTGCAAATTTCCAGCCCGGCCTTAGATGATCTGACTTGTCAAATTTCACCGATATACCCAGGGCCTTTAATTCTTTAACAATCGGGTCTGCTTTTTCAGCAATTAATGCCAGTTGATCCTCACCCTTAAAAATTGGAACGATCACTACCTGAATGGGTGCAATTTTAGGTGGCAACACCAATCCTTCATCATCGCTGTGTGCCATAACAAGGGCGCCAACAAGCCTTGTGCTTACACCCCAACTGGTAGCCCAAACATATTCCAGCTTATTATCGCGGTCGCTGAACTTTACATCAAAAGCTTTTGCGAAATTTTGTCCCAGAAAGTGAGAAGTGCCCGCCTGTAATGCTTTGCCATCCTGCATAAGCGCCTCTATGCAATAAGTATCTACAGCACCCGCAAAACGTTCGTTGGGTGTTTTTACGCCCTTAATTACCGGTAGTGCCATATAATTTTCTACAAAGTCGGCATACAGGTCAAGTATCAGCAAAGTTTCATCAACGGCTTCCTGCTTTGTGGCGTGGGCGGTGTGGCCTTCCTGCCAAAGAAATTCTGCTGTTCTAAGAAACAGCCTGGTACGCATCTCCCAGCGCACCACATTGGCCCACTGGTTTATAAGTAAGGGCAGGTCGCGGTAAGATTGAATCCAGGTTTTATAAGTACTCCATATAATCGTTTCTGAAGTTGGCCGCACAATCAGTTCTTCTTCCAGCTTGGCATCAGGATCAACTATTACGCCTCCACCATTCGGGTCGTTCATCAGGCGGTAGTGGGTAACTACGGCACATTCTTTTGCAAAACCTTCCACATGCGCGGCTTCTTTGCTAAGGAAACTTTTAGGAATGAACAACGGAAAATAAGCATTTACGTGGCCGGTTTCTTTGAACATTTTATCCAAAGTATCCCGCATGTTTTCCCATAAAGCAAAACCATGTGGCTTTATTACCATGCAACCCCGCACAGCGGTATAATCGGCAAGCCCCGATTTTAGGACCACATCGTTATACCACTGCGAGTAATCCTGCTCTCTAGATGTTATTTCTTTTGCCATAAATACTGTTGTTTCCCGTTAATTTTTATAAGAGGCGGCAAAAATACAACGGATAAAATATTGCCTGCTTTTTTTTATGAGGTGAGCATTTTTGCTTTAGTTTTTTTAATACCAGCTAATGGTTTCATGGCATCATGGTTGCGTCGCAATCCGTTCATCGGTTGTACTGCTATTTAGCTTTGGCGTTTACAAATTATGAAGCTGCTGAGGGGCAAGAATTTTTTAACCGCTGAGGCACAGAGCCCCAGTGAACGGCTATTTGTTGTCTTGCGCGTCGTTGTATTTTACTGCTGCATTATCGTAAGAAAGTACAAGAGTGCGACGCAAGAATGCCTAATGCATATTGTACAGCTGGGTACAAAAAAATCTAAATCATTATTTTCCAGATATTGCGCTGGCCTGATTTTCCCCAGTCTTTCATGGGACCCTGCAGTTGTTTTAACAGGCTGGCCTGGTCAACTTTCTTGCCTTTAACGGGGGCGGCGAGTTCTTGCGGTTTTACTTCTACCAGTTCCAATTTTGTTGCGAACCATGTGGAATTGATACGTGGAATGGCAACGCCGAGAATCATGCCGGGTAGACCGTTGAAACTTTCCGGGCCGCCGCTTGTAGTTATTTGATCGGTGTAAAATGCAATTACGTAAACGCTGTCCATAATGCGGCCAACGGCCTTGCGACAATTAAACCCGGCAATTTCGCGCTGATCGCCGGTTATGCGCCAGTCAATTTTGCGGGCGCTGTCCTGTATAAGAAAAGTGTTATCGAAAACTGTTTTTTTGCTTACAGATTGTTGCGCATCTAAATTGGTAAAAACGATATTGTCCGTTGCAGGCCCTCGAAACCAGTCGGGCACTTTGGGGTCAAGCGGAAGTTCGCGGCCAGGCTGGTAAAGCGTTTTTGTATCATCGAACAGGAGATTAAAATAGGAGATTTCAAACTGCGGAATGGTTTTCTTCATTCCAGTCAGCCAGTTGTCACCTTCGCCGTCATCGCTCCAGGAATCTATGTCTTTCCATATGTTTACTTTCTTTTCAAACTCTATTTTCCCCTTGGCAACAAAAAGTGTTTGAGCCTGGAGTGGAAAGTAAAAGGTGAAAAGTGAAATGGCTGTAATGATGATTATCTTTTTCATAGTTATTTATTTTTGTTCTGCAACCGGTGCTGGTGGTGCTTTGGTAAAGTTCCATACAAAGCTTAGCATAAAGTACCTGGTAATGGTTTGGTAGTTTTTTTCTGAAATTTGATTGGCGCTTATATACCGGCTGTAGCCAATGTTCTGGTTAAGTATATCATGCGCCACAAACTTGATGATGCCCTTATCTTTCTTAAGAATCTTGCGCCCTAAATATGCATTCCATACAAACACATTATTATTTTCTGAAAATAAATCTGTTTTCTGCCTGATAGTCGCATCAAGATCGGTATTCAACTCAAATTTATGCGGCATCTGCAGGGTATAATTAAGATTGTAGTTCATTGTGAAGAAATTGGTTTTTACTTTTTCTGTAACAAAGGTGGTGGCGAAATTATAATTATATCCGGCCCTTAAGTAGATGTTATATTTGTTTTCTTTGTCTTTGCCAAGGCCTACATCAAAACCGGGGGCATTGTTGACGGTAGTGTTCTTAAGGCCGTTTACAAAAGAACTGAATTTAGAACCATTTGCGTTTATACCTACATTGAAATTTGCATTCAGCTTTTTAAGCTTGATAAATGAGTTGCCGCCAAAATAATAGTTATAATTACCGTTTGCATTTATGTATTGACTTACTGTTTGACCGGAAGTGTTATTGGTAACGGTGTTGGTAACAATGGCATCCTGTTGCACTCCAAAATTTCCGTAAACAAAAAATCCACGCTGGCTAAGTACTTTAAAAGTATTAAAGTTGATATTGAAATTATGATTGAACTGCTGTTTCAACAGCGGATTGCCAATAGTGATATTCAAAGGGTTGCTGTTATCTGCAACCGGTTGAATCTGCTGAATAGTTGGCTGTTGTGTACTTCCATTATAACCTATATTAACCCTGCTACTCTGATTGATTTTATAGGCGTAGTTGGCACGTGGAAAAAAGTTGGTAAACTTTCGGTTGGTAATTTCCTTAGTAAAGAGATCCGTTTGTGAAAAGTCTGCAAAAGCAATATCGGTTCCTGCCGACATGGTTGTTTTTTTGCCGTTGTATTTAAAGAAAAGTCCGCCGGAATTGGTGGTTACATCAAACTTGTAATGGTTACTGAACGTATCACTGAGATTAAGATATTTTCCGGAAACATCTTTGTTATGTGTTAACCTTTCAGCATCGCTGGTTGTTTTTCTGAAATTGTAATTTATCTCTGCAAAAACATTTTTAGCAAGCGGCTCAGTATAGATCAATTTTGAGCTAATTGAAGATGTAGTGCTGCCATCATTTTTCTTTTGATCGGTAATATATCTTATTAAATTACCATCTGCATTTAAAGTATCGATGGTTGCATATAAATAACCTTCCGTATTGGTTTGGTTATTTTTTTGTTCTGTATTTAAGGAAATACTCCTTCCAACTTTTTTAAATTTATGTCTTAACAATATAGATGCAACAAGGTTAGCATTGTCTCCATTGCTGCTATAGTTTCTGATGGAGTTGTTGGTGACCGCACCAAGGCTGTTTGTTGCCTGCGAATTATTTACACTAAATCCATTTGATTTTCCGGTATAAGCCACCGCTTTTACTTTTAGCGATGTGCTGCTGTCAATATTCCATTCGTAGGTGCCATTTAGCGAATGGCGCATTTTACTGCTGAACGTATTGCCGTATTCCTTTGTAGTAAAAGTGTTTTCGCCGGTAATAAGTTGGCTTAAATTATTGCCTGCACCCTCGGCATTTAATTTATTGAAACGGTAACTCCCGTTAAGGTTTTGTTTATCATCATTAAATTTATTGGAGTAATTTAAACCAGCGCTCCAGCTTTTAGGCAAGCCTTCACCGTAATAATTGCTGTTACTCAGTTCATCTGATTCACCAGACCAGGAAAAATATCCATTGTCTGCATCGTATTCCGGGCCGCTGTCCCCAGAGCCAAATTGGCCACTCTCCTGCCAATCGAGACCGGTTTTGCCTGTGCTGCTCATAATCCCATATGCAGAAAGCTTTCGTTTTGCCCTGAAGCTGTTTATCATGGCGCTATTGTTCCATCTGTCGTTAAGGCTGCTGCCAAGATCGAGCTTACCAAAATAACCTTTCTTCTTATCATCTTTCATTTTAAGGTTAATGGTTTTATCCCGCTTGCCATCGTCAATGCCGGTAAAAGTTGCCTGGTCACTTTTTTTGTCGAAGACCTGCACTTTGTCTATATCGCTGGCCTGTAAATTTTTTGTGGCAATGGTAGGGTCGTCCCCAAAGAACTCTTCTCCATCAACCAACACCTTATTCACTTTTTCGCCCATGGCAGTAATTTTACCATCTTTGTCCACCTGTATACCGGGTAATTTTTTCAGCATTTCTTCTACACTGGCGCCTTCGCGAACGGCAAAACTGTCTGCTTTAAATTCAGTTGTATCGCCATTAATTCTAATGGCACTTACCTTGGATCTTACGATTACATCCATTAAAAGATTTGCCTTTAACGTAATTATTAATGTGCCTAGATCCAGGTTAGAAGTATCGTTTAACTCAAGTTTATCTGCATAATCGGCATACGAAGGATGAGTGATAAAAAGGTAATAATTACCAGCCTTTAGATTTTGCATTTCAAAATTACCCTTAGCGCCGCTTCGGGTAAATTTATACAGCACCGAATCTTTTTCCCTCAACAGGGAAATGGAAGTATTGGTAAGGTTTTGCTTGTTAATGGTGTCGTAAATAGTGCCTTTTATTTTAGCCAATTGTGCATTGGCAAAAAAGTAAAACAGGGTAAGTGTTAAAAGGAGCAGCAGTTGTTTTTTCATAATTCTTTAACTGGTTTGGTTTGACACCCTTCGATTAGGTATTTTGAAATTGATTTTGTAACCGGCATTGGGTTTATTTCTCAGCTTACGTTGCAGCTTGCCCTGCTAGAGAAATGGTCGCACGCTTGTAATGAAGCGTGAAAATTATCCAAGGCAAAAAGGCATAAACTAAGACAAGGGAAAATAGCATCACAAACTTGGTTTTCTTCATTACTAACTTATTATTGACTTGCTAACCTGCTCATCATTGTTCCGAACGTATAAGTGTGCGACGCAAGAGAAGCTAAATTCTTATTCTTCAACCTGGTTCAAAAGATTCTTTGAAATTTACCAGACTCCAAATAACGATTGAAATTCTCTAAATATTTAGTTAAAGCAATTTTAGTATTCCTAATTTTACGCTAGTGGTATATTAACCTGCTGAAAGGCAATGAAATAACAATAAATAAAAAATTAACTGCTGTGGGTAAAAAATACGAAGACATTCACTTTGTTGATAGTACTAAGCCTGTCTGGAATTATTCCCTGTTCTCGGGGAAGGATATTCGCGATTTTCAAAATGGCGCTCATTGCCGAATGTATGAGCTTTTGGGCAATAAGCAGTTTGATGTACTTGATACGCCTGGAACCTATTTTGCCGTATGGGCACCAAACGCAACGCAGGTAAGTGTTATAGGAAACTTTAATGACTGGAACAATGAGGCGCATAAATTATTTGTAAGGCTGGACAGTTCGGGCATTTGGGAAGGTTTTATTCCCAACATGGTGGCAGGTGAATCCTATAAATATCATATTCATGGCTTTAATGGTTTGCGTCTGGACAAAGGGGATCCCTATGCCCATTTATGGGAAGAACGCCCTAAAACAGCGACCATAACCTGGGGAACTTTTCATGACTGGCAGGATAAAGATTGGATGCAAAACCGCAAGCAACACAACGATCTTAACGTTCCCTGGAGTGTTTATGAAGTGCACTTAGCCAGTTGGATGCGACCTGATAAAAATGACGAAGAGCGCTATAATACTTATGCGCAAATAACCGAACGAATGGTTCCATATGTAAAGGAAATGGGCTTTACGCATGTGGAGTTTATGCCGGTAAATGAACACCCGTTTGATGGCAGCTGGGGCTACCAGGGAACGGGTTATTTTGCACCTACTTCCCGTTTTGGAAGTCCGCAGGATTTTGCAGCCATGGTAGAGGCTTTTCATTTAGCAGAAATTGGGGTAATTATAGACTGGGTGCCTTCGCATTTTCCTTACGATTCTCATGGCCTTTTTATGTTCGATGGTACACACACTTACGAGTATGCCGATATGCGTAAAGGCTATCACCCTGACTGGAACAGTTATATTTTTAACTATGCACGTGGCGAGGTAAAGAGTTTTCTCATCAGCAGCGCAAGATTTTGGTGCGACCGTTTTCATATTGATGGCTTACGCGTAGATGCCGTAAGTTCTATGCTGCGCCTAGATTACAGCCGCAATGCGGGGCAGTGGGAACCCAATGAGTTTGGTGGTAACGGCAATATTGAAGCCATTTCTTTTATTAAGGATTTGAACATTACGCTGTACCGCGATTTTCCCGATATACAAACCATTGCCGAAGAAGCGACTGACTGGCCTAATGTAAGCAGACCAATTTATGATGGTGGTCTTGGCTTTGGTATGAAATGGATGATGGGCTGGATGCACGATACCCTCGACTATTTTAAACTCGACCCAATTTTTCGCCAGTTTCAGCAGGACAAATTCAGCTTTAGCATGGCGTATTTTAATGATGAAAATTTTATGCTTCCACTTAGCCATGATGAAGTGGTACATGGAAAAAGCCCCATGCTGTATAAAATGCCTGGCGACGACTGGCAGAAGTTTGCCAACCTGCGTTTATTGTACACGTATATGTTTACTCACCCTGGCACCAAATTATTATTCATGGGCGATGAGTTTGGGCAAACAAGTGAATGGAATTATAAAAGCGAATTGCCCTGGGAGCTGTTGAAATTTGAAAGCCACAAAGGCATGAAACATTGCGTAACAAAGCTTAATGAACTTTATAGAAACGAGCCGGCACTCTACCAAAAACAATTCGACCAGGGCGGCTTTGAATGGATAGACCTTAACCACAGGGCCGACTCTGTAATTGTTTACAGGCGCAAAGGCAACAAACCCGAAGAAGAAATACTCGTTATCTTAAACATGACGCCGGTAGTGCGCCGCGACTGGGAAGTACACGTACAGGGCAAAGAAAAATGGAAAGAAATCTTTAACAGCGATAGCAAAGCTTTCTGGGGCACTGGCGATGTTTACAACCCAACCATTAAATCTGAAGCAACAGACAAAAAAACAAAATGGTATAAGTTAAAAGTGCATTTGCCTGCATTAAGTGCGGTAGTATTGAAATAGATTTTTTACCCAACTTCAAAGCCAGATCTGGCTTCTGTTGCGTCGCACTCTTGTACATTTATAACTTTATGGAGCTTTTATGCGTAGCTTAGAAAATCACTAAAAAACTATAAAATACAAATGCCACTCAAATTATTGAGCGGCATTCGTATTTTAAACAGCATCCATTATTTTTTGTAATAATTTTTCCGGGCGTCGGTTACCGCAGCGTCCATCTCATGGTTTAAATCGCGGATTTCCTTTCTTTTTTCTTTACCGGAAAGCTGATCATTGTGGCGCACGCTCCACTTCTTATCATCGTAGTCTTTCTTAATATCTTCTACCTGAAGATCGAGTTTGCTTGGCCTGTTTTCATAAGAATAATAAGTTGGAGTATAAAATGGATTGTACCCATAATATGGCCTGTAATAAGGATAAAAACCACCCCCAATAAATACAGGCCGCGGCCTGTAATGAACAGCTACCGGGTTTTTGTAATTGACTGCAAGTCTTTCTGCTGATGCTGCGGATATCATTCCGAAAGTGAGCATCAAAATGATTAATCTTTTCATCGTTACTTATTTTAAACCTATGAATGCGGCAGGAGAAAAAAGTAAAAACCAGCAACTGTTTATAACGATCTGCTAACAAAACGTTTTATTAGGTTTAACAATATTACAAACCCCATTACCTAATGATATTTTGCAGGTTTGCATATGCAGATAGGTGCTGCTATTAGTTCAAATGTACAAGTGTGCGACGCAACGGCAGACTGGGTTTGCACTAAAGCCCGGTTCAAAAAAAATACATTTTTTCTACCAAATTTTTAAGCCGGATCAACATCGGGAATAATATCTACCCCACGGTATCTTTTGTTTGACTGAATGATAATTACCTGCTGTTCTATCTGATGTTTGCAATTGTTAATGATGTTTACATCTTTGGGCAGTTTGATAAGCAGCTCCCACAAATACTGGTTGCGTATGCGGTTTACAATGGGCTCGGCAGGGCCGGTAATATTTTTCGCATAGCCTGCCTTTAAGCCCTGAACCATAATATTGGCGGCCTCTTCAGCAATATGGCTTTCTTTGTGCCTGAAAATAATTTGGATGATTCTTGAAAAGGGTGGATAGAAAAATTGTCTTCGGTTATGTATTTCGTAATCGAACAACTGTTTGTAGCTGTGCTGCTGTACAAACTGTAAAACAGGATGCTGCGTGTTGCTTACCTGTATCAGCACATTGCCTTTGTCGTCTTTTCTGCCAGCTCTGCCACTCACCTGTTCCATTAATTGAAAAGCGCGTTCATTAACCCTGAAATCGGTGAAGTTTAAAATACCGTCAGCGTCAAGAATACCAACAAGATTAACATGCTCAAAGTCTAAGCCTTTTACCACCATTTGTGTACCTACGAGTATATCAATTCTTTGCTGCTCAAATAACTTGATGAGGTTGTCGTGATCGTACTTGCCCTTAACGCTGTCGAAATCCATACGTGCCACACGTGCTGAGGGAAATTCTTCTACAATAAGTTCTTCAATCTTTTCGGTACCAAAATTTTTCTCCATGAAATTATGACTCCCGCATGCAGCGCAGGTATGTATTACCGGATAGGTGGTACCACAATAGTGGCAGGCTAGTTTATTTTTAGATTTATGAAAAGTAAGGGTAACATCACAATGCTGGCATTGCGGAATCCAACCACAAACATTACAGATCATATAGGGCGAATAACCCCGGCGGTTTTGAAAAAGTATAACCTGTTTTTTTTCGTTTAAGGTATTTTGGATGGCTTCTTTCAGCTGCGCTGCAAGCATTACTTTCTGATTACTTTTTGTTGCAATCTTTTTTAAATCTATTACTTCTATTGAAGGCAAACGGCCATCGCCAAAACGTTCGTTTAATTCAACGAGGCCATACTTTTTTGTAGTGGTATTGTAATAGCTTTCGATAGACGGTGTGGCACTGCCCAGTAATACTTTAGCATTAAATAATGAAGCATAATATACCGCTGAGTCACGTGCATTATAGCGGGGTGCCGGGTCCTGCTGTTTGTAGGAAGTGTCATGTTCTTCATCAATAATTACGAGCCCGATATTTTTAAATGGTAATAACAAAGCAGACCTTGCACCCAATACTATTTTTATTTCGCCATGCTTTACTTTGTTCCATATTTCTACCCGTTCATTGGGGTTAAACTTTGAATGATAAATACCAATATTACCGCCAAAGTGAATTTGTAAACGGCGAATAATCTGCGCCGTTAGTGCAATCTCGGGCAACAAATACAATACCTGTTTACCCTCTTTAATGCAGTCTTCAATAAGTTTAATATAGATCTGTGTTTTGCCGCTTGCAGTAACACCATGTAACAGGCATACAGCTTTCTCTCTAAATACATTTTCAACATTTTCCAGTGCTTTTTGCTGCGCAGATGATAAGTAGAAATCAACGGAAATATTTTTGGGTAATGAAAGTATGCGACCCGTTTCTCTTTTTTCAGCAACCAATACTTTCTTTTCAATCAGTCCTTTTAGCTGTGCGTTTGTTGCATTTGATTTCTTGAGTAACTGCGGTTGGGTTACTTCACCTTCTGCTTTTATCAGGTAGAGATAAGATAAAAGCAGTTCCAGCTGTTTAGGGCCTTTGCTCCATTTATTCATTAACTCAGCCAGCTTTTCCTCATCGTGATAAACGGGGTTCAGAACAATATATGTTTCTGTCTTAGGTTTGTACTTTGCTTGCAGTTCTTCCCAGATGTAGCATACCTTTTTTTCGACCAGCTTTTTTACAACAAGGTATACATGTGATGCATCCAGTATTTGCTGTACTTCGCTTAAACGAAGTTCTTTCTTTATTTCCAGCGCTTCGGCAACGAGAAATTCTTCATCATTCAGTTCACTGAAATCCAGGCCATGTTCTTCATTCCACAGCAAAATACTTTCACTTGATAACTTAAGATTCGATGGCACGGCCGCATTCATTACTTCGCCTATGCTGCACATATAATATTCACTCATCCATTGCCAAAGCGTTAATTGATGTTTATACAGGATTGGCTCTGTATCAAGCACGTTTAGAATTTCTTTTGGTTCAAATGCAGTCGGTTTGTTTTTGTGCAGCGTTTTAATAATACCTGAATATTTTTTATTGCGTAACTGCACTTCAACTCTTGAGCCTTGCTCCACCGTTGATTGCAAATGCACAGGGATACGCCAGGTATAATTTTGAGGTAATGCCAAAGGAATAATTACTTCAGCAAACAGAAGATGACTTTCTTTTGCCTGGGGGAAAGAGAATTCACTTACATTTTCAGAATCAGTCATTAGTAATTTATAATTTAGTTAAAGCGCCGGCATTGCTTGGACGATATTTTAAAAGCCCGGCTTCCATTGCTTCATATACCTGCTTTTTCAATAACTGTACATCCTTCATGGTGTAATTTGCTACAGTAATTTCATTCATAAACACCACTGCACATCTTCCGGGGTTTAATGTAAAAATACTCCTCCAGTGCATGCGGCTTAACGAGTCTATAAACAGTAAAGGTTTTATAGGTGTTTGTGTTTCTATTGCCATGCGAAATGCTCCATCATAAAATTCTTTTAACGGCTTTTCGGTTTCATTAAATGTTCCTTCCGGAAATATAAAAATAGAAATACCATAATTAAGTGCAGCTCTTAATGCACGCACACTTTTTGCCCTTTTTTCAGAACTGCTTCTGTCAACCAAAATAACAGCCGCCTTATAAATAATACCGAATACCGGAAATTTAACCATTTCGTGTTTGCCTAAAACCCTTACAGGCTGCCGCATACAGCGTATAAGTACCGGTATATCCATGTAAGAAGTATGATTGGCAGTAAAAATATATTGCCCTTTTTTGTCTTGAACACCTTCATGAATTTCTTTGTGCCTCATGCCAATAATTCCATACCAAAGCCTTGCCCAGATATTGCAAACAATATACACAAGATTGCCGCCTTTTATACCGAATAGTGAGAAAATAAGAACGAATGGAAGCGCCGCCAGCATAATAACTACAAAACATATCATTGCATAAATACAGTAACCATATCGAAAAAAACTTTTAAAATATTTCATTGTAAAAAGTATCCGAAGATATGCACAGAAAAGAAAGAAATGAACAGTCGTCAAATATAGAAAATACAATTTATTTTGAGCCAGACTCAAGCTTTCAATGGCATCGCCTGTTGCGTCGCACTTTTCAGCTTTAAGTACATTTGGCAGCGTTAATACAAAAAGCTCAGTATTGCAAAAAATTAGTTTTTCAGAAATATTATTTTCCCGGCTTTTGCGGATTCTCTTGCAGCATCAAGTATACGCACTACCAGCACATTTGTTTCCAAAGAATAGACGCCAAATGAAGGAACCGCTATTTTTTTTCTCAGCACATCCGCCAGGTAAGAAAATGGATCCGTGTAAACAGGAATATCATCGGGAGTAACGGTCACAGTTTTTTCCAGTATATCTGCATTGTTTCTTAAACGCATGGTATTGTTGTTTACCGTAATAATATAGCCGTTTTGCCCATAAACTTCCATATCCTTTCTGCTAAACGGCCAGTTCCATGAAGCCTGAATAATACATTGCGCGGTTGGGTAAGCAACAATAATTGTTGCCTCATCATCAACTTTTGGATAGATATCAGGTTTAAATTGTTGTGTTACCGCGGTTACAGAAACAGGTGTTTCCCCTTTCATTAAATAGGTCATAAGGTTGGCACCGTAACAGCCAAAGTCTATTAGTGCACCGCCTCCGTTTTGCACAGGATCGGTAAGCCAGTCAAAGAACTCCTTATTAACGCCAATTTCTTTTGGCCCCTGATGGCCATCATGAATCACCACTTTCTTAATGGAGCCAAGATAATTACTGTCGTTAACCAGCTGGTAAGTTTTTGCAGTAGTAGGATACCAGGAAGTTTCGAAATTGGTAAGCAGCTGAATGTTATATTTTTTTGCAAGTTGCTGCATCATTTGAGCATCGGCGTAGGTTGTGGCAAGGGGCTTTTCTACCATCACATTAATACCTTTTGGCGCGCAGGCCTGCACAACCATTTTATGCTCAAGTATTGAACCAAAGGCTGCTACCGCTTCTGGTTTAACGGCATCAAGCATTGTGTTCAAATCAGTATAAAAAAGCGCCGGGCTTAGTTTATACTTTGTTGCATAACGCTGGGCCAAACCGGTATCGGGTTCATAAATACCAACAAGCGTAACATCTGCTTTATTTTTACGTTCAAATATCCATGGAGCATGGCCATGGGTAAGGCCTGCAACAGCCAGGCGTATGGGTGTATCCTGGTTTTGAGCGGTTAAGTTTTCTGCATTGAAAATGCTTAAGGCTAAACCAAACAGCAAAAGGCTGAACGTATTTTTATGCTTTTTCATTTTAGTAGGATATTATTTCTTTTGAGTTAAATAATATGATTGTGAAGGTACTCTTTTAAAAATGAGATTTTACCGGTGAAACATGCTTGTATTTCCAGTTGAATAGAATTGATAAAGTACAAGAGTGCGACGCAACAGATGGCGCTATAAAAACCTTCAGCCGGGTTCAAAAAAAATCCCTGCCAGCTAAGCCGGAAGGGATTTTATTGCGAGAGACAAAATTTATTTGCTTCTACATTGGTACCGGGATACTTTAATGCCGCTCAGACCTTTACAGGTTTTGAAACCGGCAAATCTTCCTGGTCTGTGTAGTTACTTGTTGTTAGCCTTCCAGTCTCTTTTAATTTTTGATCAATTAAAAATTCTATCTGACCGTTTACGCTGCGAAACTCATCGCCGGCCCACTTTTCGAGCGCCTTATATGCGGCTTCATTAATTCTTAAAACAAAGTTTTTTTTACCTGCCATAGCGCTCGTTGTTTATTAATATAATGTACCGGTATTTAAAACTGGTGTTGCTGCTTTTTCACCGCAAAGAACTACCATCAGGTTACTTACCATTGCAGCCTTCTTTTCTTCATCAAGGTTAACAATCCCTTTTTTGCTTAACTGTTCCAGAGCAAGTTCCACCATACCAACAGCTCCTTCCACAATTTTAAATCGGGCAGCCACTATTGCTGTGGCCTGCTGGCGTTGCAGCATGGCTCCTGCTATTTCCGGGGCATATGCCAGGTGACTTATTCTGGCTTCTTTTACAATAAGACCAGCTTCGGCCAGACGTTCATTTAATTCATTTTCCAAAAGTGCAGTAACTTTTTCGCCGCCATTCCGCAGCGTAATATCTGCACCTGCATCTTCCATTTCATCATAAGGGCATGTTGTAGCCAAATGCCTTAC
Source organism: Chitinophagales bacterium (assembly GCA_038203525.1). Taxonomy (GTDB): domain Bacteria; phylum Bacteroidota; class Bacteroidia; order Chitinophagales; family Chitinophagaceae; genus Limnovirga. The sequence continues at coordinate 17,846 of JBBRDW010000016.1, forward strand.
GGCAGATTCGCTTTGGATCTTTACATATTGTGCATAGTCGGCTACTTCAAAAGCAGCTTTATACGTATTACTTACCTGCCAAACAATTACTGCGGCAATTTCAATTGGATTACCCATTTTATCGTTCACTTTAAGCTTAGTGCTTTCAAAGTTGTTTGACCTTAAAGATATTTTTTGCTTCTTAAAAAGTGGGTTTACGAACAACAGGCCATTATCTTTTACAGAGCCTACATACTTGCCAAAGAATGTGCACACACAGGATTGATTTGGGTTTACAATCGTAAGCCCTTTAAACAGAAATACTGCGACGACGAGTAAACCTACCCCTACCCAAAAAGAAGGTTCGGGTATGTCTGAGCTGCCAGAGCCGTTTACTAAAAAATAGATTGCAGCTGCAAAACAGGCAAGAGCAATAACTAGCACCAGGAAGCCTGAAATGGGTTTTAGATTCTTTTCCATTTTAAATTGTTTTGATATTATTTTGATATCAAAAATAGTTATTTCGGTAAGATTACCAATGTTTTTGTTCAAACGGTTTTTGCTTAGGACAGAAGGTAAAACATGCAATATTAATAGCTGAAAACCAAGCCTGTTGCAGACGCTGTTGAGAAGAGGTCTAAAGCTGATGAGTGCGATGGAAGTAAAGCTCATTACTAACCTTTAGTTCGGTCCAAAAAAAATCCCTGCCAAACAAGCTGGCAGGGATTTTAAAAAAAGTATTTAAATCTATTTTACCTCTACATTGATGCTTACATTTTGGTCTGCCTCCAAATAAGAAGCATATTTGGCAAGTACATCTGCAGACTGCTCCTTACCATTGATGGTAAGTTTGCCATCTTTAACATCAACCGAAACGCTGCCTGTACCTACAACACCATCTTTCTTAAGTGCTTCAACTAAACCATTCAGTTTGTCGTCGCCGCTAACAGTCATATTTACTGTGTTGCCGTTTGCATCCTTTGTATTGGTAGCAGTAACTTTTATTTCAACCTTATTTTGAGCCATTGCAGTTGCACCATCTTTTGTATGGAAAAACTGTGCAAGTGTTGGGGCAATAACCAATGAAACGATTGACATTAGTTTAATCAAAATATTCATTGACGGGCCAGATGTATCTTTAAAAGGATCACCTACCGTATCGCCTGTTACAGCCGCTTTATGTGGTTCACTTTTCTTTTTATAGATCACGCCATTTATTTCAACACCGTTTTCAAAACTCTTTTTTGCATTGTCCCATGTACCACCAGCATTGTTCTGGAACATGCCCATCAACACACCGCAAACGGTAGCACCAGCAAGAAAACCTCCTAATGCTTCAGGACCTAAAAGGAACCCAATAATGATTGGCGAAATGATTGCAATAGCACCCGGCAACATCATCTTTTTTAACGAAGCTTCGGTTGAAATAGCCACGCATTTATCATACTCCGGTTTACCTGTACCTTCCATGATTCCCGGGATAGTACGGAACTGGCGGCGCACTTCTTCAACCATCGCCATTGCTGCCTGTCCCACTGCTTTAATAGCAAGGGAAGAAAATAGGAACGGAATCATACCACCCACAAACAGGGAGGCAAGTACATCGGCTTTATAAATATCAATGCCTTTAATACCAGCCACACCAACAAACGCCGCAAACAAAGCTAGTGCGGTTAAAGCCGCAGAAGCGATGGCGAAACCTTTACCGGTTGCTGCTGTAGTATTACCTACGGCATCAAGCACATCGGTTTTTTCACGAACATCGGGGGGCAATTCACTCATTTCAGCAATACCGCCAGCATTATCAGCAATAGGGCCAAATGCGTCGATAGCAAGCTGCATTGCAGTTGTAGCCATCATACCTGCGGCGGCAATAGCCACACCATATAAACCTGCGCAATAGTAAGAACCATAGATACCACCTGCTAAAACAAGAATGGGTAAAAAAGTAGATTCCATACCAACCGCCAAACCACCAATTACGTTTGTACCATGACCGGTTGCACTTTGGTTAATTATACTTAGCACCGGGCGTTTGCCCATAGCTGTGTAATATTCAGTGATCATGCTCATTAAAGTACCCACCACCAAACCAACAGCGATTGCGCCGAGCACCCCCCATTTGGAAAATTCCAAATCGCGAAGGCTCATTGTTTCCGGAAGTATATAATAAACAAGTCCAATACTTGCTAAACCGGCAAGTATCATAGAACCCCAGTTACCCATATTCAAAGCTCTTTGAACAACTGCTGTGCTGATACCGGCACTATCACTAATCTTTACAAAGAAAGTAGCGATGATAGAGAAAATGATACCTGTCGCTGCAATAAGCATTGGCAAAAGAATAGGTGCCATTCCACTAAACTTATCAACTGAAATTGTTTCTTGCCCCAATACCATTGTTGCCAATACCGTAGCAACATAAGAACCAAAAAGATCGGCGCCCATCCCGGCTACGTCACCCACGTTATCACCCACATTATCTGCTATTGTTGCAGGATTACGGGGGTCATCCTCAGGAATGCCTGCTTCTACTTTACCTACAAGGTCAGCACCCACATCGGCAGCTTTTGTATAAATACCGCCACCCACACGGGCAAACAATGCAATGGATTCGGCGCCCAGAGAAAAGCCCGTAAGCACTTCAATAGAACGCAGCATACCTTCCCTAAATTCGGGAGTTCCCGAAGCCATATCTCCAACAAAGAAATGATACAATACAATAAACACAGTACCCAAACCAAGTACCGCCAAACCTGCCACACCAAGGCCCATAACAGAACCCCCAGTAAAAGATACATTCAATGCTTTTGCAAGGCTTGTTCTAGCAGCTTGTGCCGTACGCACATTGGCTTTGGTTGCCACACGCATACCTATATAACCAGCAGTAGCACTAAACACCGCACCAATAATAAATGCAATAGCAATACTCCAGTGACTGTCAGGGTTACTGCTCGCCATTACCGCAAGTAATATGCTGGCAATCACTACAAAATAAGAAAGTATTTTCCACTCAGCTTTTAAAAAAGCCATAGCACCTTCTGCTATGTATTTGCTGATTTCCTGCATACGTTCATTACCTGGATCTTGTCTTCCAACCCAGTTAAATTTTACTAAAGTGTAGAGGAGACCAAGCACCCCCATCGCCGGAACGGCATAAAAAAGATAATCCATAAACAATGGTTGTTAGTTTTTAAATGGTCGCAAAAATAGGGGATAATACCCAAAATGTTAAAATACTAAAATACCACTGTTTATTTTGGGGATAAATACAATTTTTGGAACCGGGCAGGGGGAATTCTATGAGGCTTTTGTTGCGTCGCACACTTTTACAATTGGTACAAAATTCCTCATCAAACCCGGAATTTTTTCTTGAAATTAAAATAATCAGAAAATAACAAAAAGTAAGTATGCCTGCGTTGAAACCTATATTTGATTTGCGCAGCCCCAGGAATATCTGCCCTTCAAATAAATATTTACTGTTTTACACAAACCCTTTTATATTAGTTTTGCCCAAAAAATGAAACCAAAAGCAACTTCGTTTCTACCAGCATCAATTCTTTTTATAATAACATTCGTATTGCTTGTTTTACCCGGTTCTGATATTCCTAAAGCGTCTATTTTCGATGCAATTTATTTTGATAAATGGGTGCATATTGGAATGTTTGGGCTGCTGACTGTTGCATGGTGCCACCCTTTTTTAAAATCTGGAGCAGGATCCAAAAAGATTTTTTGGGTTGTGGCTTTAGCTGCGATAGCATATGGAATCGCCATGGAATTTGTTCAGAAATATTTTGCTTACCAAAGAAGTTTTGACCTTTTTGATATGGTGGCAGATTCCGTGGGATCTATTGTTGGGTTTTACTTGATGACTTTGTGGTTAAAAAAATGGAAGCAGGGTAGTATATAAAAAAATGAGCCCCTGTAGAAACAGGGGCCGCAACCAAAACTAACTGCTTATGAGAAAATCGATTATTATCTTTTTATAAAACTATAATTTGCAAATGCGGTGCCAGAAATCTTATCCTCTGTTAATCAATCCTTAATACTTTTTTCATCTCTGCCTTACATCTTTCTCTTTTATTCTGACGCAAAGTTCCCTTATAGTTTAATAAGAAAACGTTAAGTAAATACCTAAAATTTGTTAATGAACATGCGGATCGCTTTTTTACCTGTGCTTCTGTTTCAAATCTAGATTAAAGTTTTATTTTGGGGGAGAAAATAATTTCCAGCGTTATATTGTTTTTCTGGCAGTTTACGGTGTTGATACTCATTTGGGGTTCTCCTGCAATCAGATGCTATTTAACGAGACAAACAGTTAGTCTGCTGACAGCTTAAAAGTAAAAATCTTTCTAATATTAGAAGCTGAAACAGTTGGCAGTTTTTGTGCCATTGCCGCGAATATTACTAAAGTACAAGAGTGCGACGCAAGTAAAGCCAGATAGCAGTAATGCAGACCGGTTCATATACCAAATCACATATTTATTTGTGCTTTAAGAAACTTAAAAGCCCATTTGAATAATTAGTTTTTATTTTCGCCTGCCATTGAAATATTGTGTTACCTTAATTTTGTAACTTTTAACTACAACCATATAACGATGAATTTCAACTTATCGCAAATGCCCGATCGTAATGCAAAACCCCGTATTGATGGTATTACCATGGTTATGGATAAGGGGCTTAGTCTTACTGAAGTGCATAATTTCATGAGCGTTGCCGAACCCCATGTAGATATTGTAAAATTAGGTTTTGGTACTTCTTATGTAACCCCGAACCTTCGGGAAAAAATTGAGGCTTACCAGAGTTATGGAATACCGGTATATTTTGGTGGCACTTTGTTCGAAGCTTTTCTTATACGCAATCAGTTTGAAGATTATATTGCTATCTGCAAGGATTACAATATAACCCATATGGAAGTAAGCGATGGATCTGTGGTAATACCACATGCCGAGAAATGTGGTTACATTGAAAAACTGACTAAACACGGTATTGTTTTAAGTGAAGTAGGCAGCAAAGATGCAGCACACATTATTCCGCCTTATAAATGGATAGAATTAATGAAGGCCGAACTGGAGGCTGGAAGCACATATGTTATTGCCGAAGCAAGGGAATCTGGTAATGTGGGTATTTACAGGGGCAGTGGCGAAGTAAGAGAAGGCCTGGTTCAGGAAATTCTTACACAGATACCTGGTGAAAAAATTTTATGGGAAGCTCCCCAAAAAGGTCAGCAATTATACTTCCTGGAACTGTTGGGCTGCAATGTAAACCTTGGCAATATTGCACCAAATGAAGTTATTCCGCTCGAAACCATGCGTATTGGATTACGTGGCGACACTTTTGAACTTTACCTTAACAACGAAACCAGGTAAAAATGCGTGAATATGGTTTAATTGGATTTCCCTTATCACATTCATTCTCGCAAAAATATTTTACCCAAAAATTTACGGATGAAGGCATAGCCGATGCAGTATTTAACGCATTCGCAATTCCGTCTATTGAAGATTTAAAACTATTGCTTGAAAGCCATCCGCAGCTTGAAGGGTTTTGTATTACCATTCCATACAAACGAGCTGTGATGCCCTACCTTTATCAGGCTTCAGACGCCGTTAAAAAAATGGATGCATGCAACTGCGTTAAAATACAAGATAGCAAACTCTATGGCTTTAACACCGATGTTATTGGCTTTGAAAAATCTTTTACGAGGGACTTAAAGCCCCATCACAAAAATGCTTTGATATTGGGAACCGGCGGCGCATCGTCAGCCGTAGAATTCGTGCTGCAAAAACTTAATATCAACTACCAATTTGTGTCGCGGACAGCAGACAAAGCAAGAAATATACTGGTCTATAACGATGTGAATAAGTCCCTGCTTGACACACACACAATCATAATTAATTGCACGCCGCTGGGTACTTACCCCAATATAGAAGTTGCTCCGGATTTGCCTTATCACATGCTTACAGCCGGGCATTATCTTTACGATCTGGTTTATAATCCAGCCAAAACAAAATTTCTTTTACTTGGCGAACAATATGGCGCAACGATAAAAAATGGTTACGAAATGCTAGTGCTGCAGGCCGAAGAAAACTGGAGAATATGGAATGAATAAATAATATTTTTTGGCCAGGCAATATTGCAGCTATTTAACGTCCGTTGCAGCTTGCGCCGCCAAGGCGCATATGCGTAAAGCTAATTTTTGATAAAAATCGCTGAAAGTGTTTACCGGTAATGGTTTTAGGTTGTCTTGCAATGAGGATTTAGTAAATGATTTTAAATATTAACGCGTTGCCGAATAATCTTCGCTTTCATTTGCAAGGAAAAAAGGCAACTGATTCCTGAAAGTTGCATAGAGAACCAAAAGTACAAGAGTGCGACGCAACGGAAACTCAATAGTAGCAATGCTGTTGGGTCAATAAATGTATTCCTTAGCTTAACGCTTATGCGCAAACAGCGGTGGTCGTACGCTTGTACCTTCTGTACTTTATTGGGCAATGTGCATCAGCTTCATTAAACATTCGCAGCAATACTGTAACTTTTTATTGCTGCAGTAACTTCTCTTTGGCTTCACCAGGCATACTTACCAATTTTTTGTTGGTCGCATCGTAGCACAGCATGCCTGTTTTAGCTTTACAGGCAAGCTTAAATTCTGTGCCTTCAACAATCTCCATTTTATAGTAAAGGTCAAAGCCATATTTGTCAAAACCCGCAGCTGCTAAAGAAATCTTTACAGTGTCGCCGTATTTTAATTCGTTTTTATATTCAATGGCAGCATCTGCCAGCATCAGGCTGTAACCAGCAAAAGATAATTCGCCATAACCTAATTTACTTAAAAACTGCTGCCTTGCTTCCTGCATAAGTGTTAGGAATGTATCGTTACCAACATGCCCTCCATAATTAAGATCGGTAATACGTATATCCAAATCGGTGGCAAATAAAAACCTGTCCGGAAGATTAACTTTCACTCTTTCCATTGTTGTATTCCATTAAAAAATTGATCAGTTTGTCAGTTGCTTTTCTTCTATGGCTAAAAATATTTTTCTCTTCTATGTTCATCTCAGCAAATGTTTTACTACTTCCGTCAGGTATAAAAACAGGGTCGTACCCAAAACCCTGAAAGCCTTGCTGTTGCTCGATTATTTTGCCCGCGCAAATGCCGTCAAACAAAAATTCTTTCTGTCCCAGCACCAGTGAGATTACCGTTCTAAACCTCGCTATGCGGTTGCCTTTTCCTTGCAATTCTGCCAGCAGTTTTTCGATATTTGCCTGTGCGTTATTTTCCTCACCAGCGTAACGTGCACTCATTACGCCGGGGGCACCATTCAATGCATCGGTTTCCAAACCGGTGTCTTCACTAAAACAGTTTTGGCCGGTAAGCGCATAAATCGTTGCCGACTTTTCCGATGCATTGGCCTCCAGTGTATCATGCGGCTCTGGAATATCAATATCAATTTCCGCTTCTTTCAGTGTTATAATATCGAATTTGTCGCCAATCACTTTTCTAATCTCTTCTACCTTATGCGCATTGTTGGTAGCAAATATCAACGTAATTTTTCTCATTGGTTTAATTTTTGACTTTATAAAAATCGTATCACGGACCCGCTGTAGCAACATTACGCAATCATTTTTATTCAAAGTTTATCTTTCGTTGTAACACGGAACTTACGCTGTTCAGGCCAATTTTTCCTAAACCTTGAAATTAAAAAACACTTCCCCATTTAATAATTTTTACCAGGCAATTCATATTTCCTACATTTCCGTTTTCTGTGTAAAACAAAACAAATTATGGATGATCTTGATATCAGTTACATCATCAACGAACTGGGTGAAGACCGCGACGAATATTTCAGGGCCGTTGCTCCGCCCATAATACAAACCAGCAATTTTGCTTTTAGATCCGTTGACGACTTGCGCAAGAGTTTTGAAGATGAATACAGCACCTGGCTTTATAGTCGTGGACTTAACCCAACGGTAGAAATATTAAGGAAAAAACTTGCAGCTTTGGATGGCGCCGAAGATTGTTTGGTTTTCAACAGTGGTGCTGCAGCCATTTTTGCCGCTGTGCTGGCCAATGTAAAAAGTGGCGACCATATTGTTAGCGTGAAAGGTGTTTATACCTGGGCCCAGAAAATGTTTAACGAAATTCTGCCCCGCTTTAATGTAACCACTACCTATATCGATGGTACCAATGTTGAAAATTTTGTAGAAGCAACTACTGCCAATACCACCGTCTATTATCTTGAAACGCCTAACAGCTGGAGCTATGAGCTGCAGGACCTCAACGCAGTTGCAACACTTGCCAAAGAAAAAAATATCATCACCATTTGCGATAACAGTTACTGCACACCGCTTTACCAAAAACCCATTGAGTATGGAATTGACCTGGTGTTACAGTCTGCCACCAAATATATAGGCGGCCACAGCGATACGGTTGCCGGCGTATTGAGCGGCAGCAGAAAAATGATTGAGAGAATTTTCAACAGCGAGTATATGAATATTGGCAGCGGCATACAACCCTTCAATGCATGGCTGCTGATACGTGGTTTAAGAACCTTGCCCGCAAGACTGGAACGTATTTCAAAAACCACGCAACTGGTTATTGATTTTATTAAAAGCCATGAACAGGTAGAAACGGTCATCTTTCCTTTCGACGAAAATTTTGCACAGGTAAAACTCGCAAAAAAACAAATGAACGGAGCCTGTGGTCTGCTTACTTTTATAATGAAAGCAAACAAAATAGAAACCCTTGAAACATTCTGCAATTCACTAAAACATATATTGATGGCTGTAAGCTGGGGCGGGCACGAAAGCCTTATCATTCCAAGGTGTGCGGGTATTAAACGCGAAAATTTTATAGCGATAAGCCAGGAGCACAGGATGCTTCGCCTTTACGTGGGCTTGGAAGACGCGGCATATATTATTGCCGATCTTAAACAGGCATTTGAAAAAGCATACGCCCCGGCCGTTTAATAATGCGGCAGACAAGTTTGTTTGTTATTTTTTATGAGCCGGGCTTTATAGCTGCTATTAAGCCAGGTTGCGTCGCACGCTTGTACTGGATAACCTGAAGCGGCATGGTGCAAAACCGCTGTTCGCCACTGAGCAACCGTTGACCAAAGTGCCGAACGATGAAAGGATTGCGACGCAACGAAGATGCCATAACAGCCTTAGCTGGTATCATAATATTTCTTTAATACAAACAATAGACACTCAGTATCAAACCCAGATCAGGAAAATCTTGTTTAATAAACCTAATAACATGGTAGGTTTCCGCTCATCTAAATTTTTGCTTTTCTAAAAAAGGCTTTCAGTTATTTTGTTTCATGGGAAAAAGAATTTTGGGTATTCTATTATTGATAATGCCCGTTACAATATTTGCACAGGAGAAATGGGGGCTAAGGCGTGCTGTGGATTACGCCATGCAAAACAATATCTCGGTAAAGCAATCGGATATTCAGGCTAAGTACAGTGCACTGCAGCTTGAACAGGCAAAATTAAATAAGATACCAACTGCAGCGTTGGGTACAGGTCTCGGTCTTCAATTTGGGCGTTCCATTGACCCCACTACCAACCTTTTCACTACCACTCAATTACTATATAATAACTTTCAGTTGCAGGGCGGTGCCACTATTTTTAGTTTTGGAAGGTTGAAAAACAACCAGATTGCCGCTGATCTTAATTTGCAGGCGGCAATCGCAGATGTCGAAAAAGCAAAAAATGATATTGCACTTAACGTAGCTTCAAACTATTTGCAACTGCTTGCTGCAAAAGAGCAAATAAACATTGTGCAGGTGCAAATTGAACAGTCAAAAACACAATACGATAACACAAAGAAAAGAGTTGATGCTGGTTCGCTGCCAGAACTAAACCTTGTTGAACTGGAATCGCAACTGGCAACGGACAGCAGTAACCTGATTACTGCCCAGGCTACTTACGACCAGAACCTGCTAATGATGCGGGCCCTGCTTAATATAGACATGGCAACGCCCTTTGACATAGAAACTCCCCCGGTTGATCTTATTCCGCTCGAGCCGATTGCTGAATTACAGCCTGATTATGTTTACCAGCTTGCCATTTCAACACAGCCACAGCAAAAAGCCAATGATTTTAGAATTAAAGGCGCAGAAAAAAGTATTCTTGCCGCTAGGGCAGCATTAAATCCTTCACTCTCCGGATTTTATTCTCTGGGAACTACTTTTAATAATTTGGCTCAAAGCCCTAATGGTTCATTTACAGTAAATCCTCCAATTGGTAAAGTAAATATTGATGGCCTGGATTACCAGGTATTTCCCAATCAACCATATACTCAAAGTACATATGGTAAAACAAAATACTTCAATCAGCTGGACCAGTTCTTTAGCCAAAGCGTGGGGGTTAATATTTCTGTGCCCATTTTTAATAACGGAAATGCAAGAATAGCGGTTGCAAATTCGAGATTAAACCTCGAAAATTTAAAGCTAACGAGAGATTTGGCTAACCAGACTTTACAATCCAATATTTATACAGCCTACAGTAACGCTGTTGCATCAATGGAGAAATATAATGCCAGCGCCAGAAGCGTGGAGTCAGCCCAAAAGGCCTACGATTTTGCTTCGAAGCGTTATGAAGTTGGCTTACTATCTACACTCGATCTTATTACCAATCAAAATAATTTGCTTAGGGCTAAATTACAGCAGCTGGCAAATCACTACGACTTTGTTTTTAAAATGAAGGTTCTCGAATTTTATAAGGGCCAGGGCATTAAATTATAATTACCAAAACGTTGAAAAATTCTATATGAGCAAAAAAATAAAATGGTTGATCGGTATTCTGGTTGTAGCGGTTATTGCTTTAATTGCTTTAAGCAAAGCTGGTATTTTTGGCGGCAATGAAGGCACCAAAGTAACTGCAGAAAAAGCCGAAACAAGAGATATTACTGAGATAGTAACGGCGAGCGGAAAAGTATTTCCCGAAATAGAAGTAAAAGTTAGCCCCGATATTTCCGGAGAGATCGTCCAGCTAAATGTAATTGAAGGCGATACCGTTAAACGCGGACAAGTGCTGGCAAATATTTATGCAGATATATATGCATCCCAACGCGACCAAGCGGCGGCAATTGTTTCGCAGTCCGAAGCACAGGTTTCCAATTCAAAGTCACAGCTGCAGGCGCTTAAAGCATCGCTCGACCAGTCAGAGTCCGCATTCAACAGGCAGAAAAAATTGGTAGATCAAAAAGTAATTTCTCAGTCAGAGTTTGAAGTAGCGCAGCAGGCCTATCTAGCTGCAAAGGCAAACTACCAGGCTGCCAACGATGGCATCAGGGCAAATCAGGCCAATGTACAAAGCGCCATGGCCAGTTTAAACCGCGCTAACAAAGATGTAAGCCGCGCAACAATTATTGCACCTATGGATGGTGTTATCAGTTTACTTGCTGTAAAAAAAGGCGAACGTGTAGCAGGTAACAGTTTTAATGTTGGTACAGAAATGATGCGTATCGCCGACCTGAGCAGCATGGAAGCACAGGTAGATGTTGGCGAAAACGATATACCAAAAGTAAAGATTGGCGATACCGCTATTGTTGAAATAGATGCTTTCAGCAACCGTAAATTTAAAGGCGTGGTGTATAAAATAGCCAACCCGGTTACAAATGCGCTAAACTCCTCATCTTCTACCCAGGTTACCAATTACCAGGTACATATCCGCCTGCTGCAAGACAGTTATAAAGATCTAATTGTAAAGGGCCAGCCATTCCCTTTCCGCCCCAATATGAGTGCAAGTGCAGATATACAAACCCGTACCCACCCACAGGTATTATCTATTTCTCTAAATGCAGTAACAACCAGGGATAAAAAAGACGGTAAAGTGCCTGGCAGCGAGAAAAAAGAAGGCGACGATCAACAATCCGATGTTAAGCAATCTGCATCCCTCGATGATGATATAGAAGAAGTAGTGTTCGTGGTAGACAGCGCCGGCTTGGTGCGCAAAAGAACTGTAAAAACTGATATACAGGACATCAATTACATCGAAGTAACCGGAGGCATAAAGGCAGGAGACAAAGTGATAACCGGCCCTTACGATGTGGTAAGCAAACAGCTTAAAGACAGTGCAAAAGTAAAAGTGGTTACCAAGGAAGAGTTAACCGCCAGCTTTAAGCCCAATTAGCAGTTTATATATTTTAGCAGTAAAAGGTGTTTCATACTTCCAAAGTATAAACACCTTTTATTTTTTGGGCCAGGCAGAAGAAATTTTCATGGCATCGTTCCTTGCGTCGCACACTTGTACTATCTGATAATTTATTGAGCTTTTATATAAGCGAAGATTGAAGCGGTTTAAGTCGGTGGGCAACAACCATAGGCGAAGATTTTTTTGCCGTTGAAGGTGTTGTAACCATCAACTTTCGCTGCAATAAATGCTGCATTAGTTCCCAAAGTACAACAGCTACCGTGGGTACACAAAGTAAGATAGATTTGGTGGAAAATATTTTGACCGATGTTAGGATCAACGTTTAAAAACAGTTTTGGGGATGAGCGTCTGGATAAGCGGGCTAGTAAATTTGTACAGCATTTATTTTTTAAAGAAACGCATTCTATCCGTCAGTTAAGTACAGGCAGCTCAGAATAAAAAGGGTGCTACCGGTTTTTAGAAGATAAGCGTCCAACGGAAAGTTCAATAAAAGCAAACATCACTAAACGCTGTGCGTTGGCAGTAAAAGGCAATGTGGTATTGAGCATAAAGGATACATCGCAGATCAATTTATATAATCAGAAGAACCGCATTAAACACGATGGATCGATAGGTGCCACCAATGCCCCTGTAAACGGGCTTGGCTTTTTTATTCACCCCTCTTTGGTAGTGGATGCAGCGACCTATTTTCCGTACGGGTACTGTTATATAGCGATTTGGAACCGGGCTGAAGAAAGAGCGCCAAAACAAACCAAAGACCATAATAATTATAAGAAGCTGGCAATAGAGCATAAAGAATCTAATAAATGGCTTACATCCTGCAAAGCAGCACAGTCCTGTTTAAAGGAAGCGGCAATGGTGATAATAGTCCAGGACAGGGAAGGAGATATTTATGAACAGTTTGCCACGATACCGGATGAACGCACCCATTTATTAGTGCGTGCAAAATCAGACAGGCAGCTTCCTCAAGGAGGGAAATTGTTTAGCAAGTTAAAATTACACGCTCATCAATCAAATGGTGAATGAAAAAATGGGCGGCGTAAGCTCAGCAAAAATCATTTTGTATTCTGTAGAATTTGCAGAAATAAAAATGCTCACCCAACCCAATCAATAGGATGCAATTGCAATAATTATTTGCGATGCTGCAAAAAGACTGGAAACCGCTGGTGCAAACTGTTTGCTTATCGGTGCAAATACTATGCACAAAATTGCAGACAAGGTGCAGGCTGCTGTAAACATTCCGGTTATTCAAATAGCAGAAGAAACGGCAAAAGCTGTTGCAGCAAAGCAATTGAAAACAGTTGCTCTGCTCGGTCCAAAACACACCATGCAGCTCGACTTCTATAAAAAACGTATCGCCAACCACGACACTGCTGTAATTTTCCCGGACAACGAAGACGATATTGAGTATATCAAAAATGCGATTTATAATGAAATGGGCAAGGGCATTTTTCTTCACTAAACAAAAGAACGGTTTATAAAAATCATCAATGCTTTAACAGTGCGCCGCGTAGGAGGAATTGTGTTGGACTGCACAGAAATCCGTATCCTCATTAAACAGGAAGACTGCAGCGTTCCTGCTTTTGATACAACGAAAATTCATGCACGTGCAGCAGTGGAATTTGCTTTGGCAAACCCGCTTATATAAATTGCACCCTACTTTTTTTCTTTTGATAAAAAGAAATTCCAAAGCTCATTGATTGCAGAAGGATCAGATGAAAATGTTTTTTGCGAAAGATATTTTTCAGTATTCATAACTGAAACTGAATTTCCGCATTTTGTAGTGGTGATAGTGTCTGCTGCAGCAATTGCGGCAACCGCAGTTATTTTATAAGGAATATCGCAGCTTAAACGCAGGGCCATTTTGCCTCCATTGTTTAAGCCGGCCGCATAAATACGTTTTGTATCGATGCCATATTGAAGCGTGAAATATTCTATAAGTATGGAAATAAAAGTTACATCATTCACTGAATCTTTTGTGGTAGCATATTCATTTTTTAAAGCATGCCAGTGGCCTTCAATAGCATCCGGGTAAACAATAATATAATCCGATGAATCTGCTTTCACAGCAAACGGCCCACCACTCCTTTTAATGAGCTGTTGGCCGCTTTCATCGAGGCCATGCAGCAATATTACCAACGGGTTTTTGTCTTTTTCGCCAAAATGCAAGGGAATGTAATAAGTAAAATACCTGTCAATGCCGTCTATATTTAGGTTGCTGCTGTAATACACTTTTCCTTTCAGCACATCGTTTTGGCTGTGTGCTGTAAGATTATAACAAAGGAGAAAAAATACAATAAAAAATAATACTTTCATTATTGCGGTGAAGCGAATTTTAAACTACAAAATTATCTGCCACCGTTTTAGTGCAGATGTTAAATCTACGCCCTATAAAAGTATTTTTAGCATACCTAAAATCAAAGTAGCAGGTACTACTTATTTAATCAAGTGACACAAGCCCGCTTGTTGGGTTACTAAGTGACAAGCTGAGTAAAGAATCCTCAGTACAAGAGTGCGACGCAAGTAAAGATTAATAGTAGTACTGCAGACTGGCTAATGACAATAATACTAAACAAACGGATTACTGATAGACGGACTTGGCTTCGAAAACCAGCGAGGGCCATCTTCGGTTATGTAAGCACAATCTTCGAGCCGCACACCAAACTCACCAATGATGGAAATGGTGGGCTCTATACTAAAGCACATACCCGGCTGCAACAATTGCTTATTACCTTTAACCATATTGCCCCACTCGTGCCCGTCCATTCCAATGCCGTGGCCGGTACGGTGCGGCAGTCCGGGCAATTGGTAGCCAGGTCCAAAACCTGCATCTGTAATAACTTTGCGGGCAGCCGCATCTACTTCTTCGCAGGCATTTCCAATTTTAGCGGCTGCAAAACCGGCAGCCTGCGATTGTTTTTCAAGGGTCCATACCTCTAACTGACGTTTGGAGGGTTGGGCACCAAAAACAATCGTTCGGCTAATATCTGAGCAATAGCCTTCCACACTGCAACCGCAATCCATTAAAACGATATCGCCTTTCTTTAATCTTTGTGGTTTAATGCTGCCGTGCGGAAAAGCAGAAGCCTCGCCAAAATTTGCCATGGCAAAATCGGGATTGCCTCCCAGTTGCTCATGCGCTTCACTAACGATGGCCGAAAAATCGCCGGGTGTCATTCCTTCTTTCAAATTGCCTATACCAGCTTTAATGGCTTCAATGGTTATGTCGCTGGCCTTTTGCATTAAGGCAATTTCTGCAAGCGATTTTATCATCCGGCACGGCACACTTACAGGATCGCCACTTACATAATTTAAATGCGGCGCTGCTTTGCGCACGCCATCCAGAATAAAAAAACGAAGACGCTCTTCAATTCCAATATTTCCGGTTTCAATATTAGCATCTTTAAATGCATTTGCTATTTGCTGGTAAGGGCTTTCATCTTCCTGCCAGGCATAAACATCTTTACCAATTTTAAGCAACTCACGAAAACGATTTTCTTCAAAGCCGGGACAAACATAGCTCACTTCACCTACGGCGGGTATTATGGCTACCATGGTGCGCTCACTGGGCCACCAGCTTACGCCGGTAAAGTATTTAAGAGAAGTGCCTGCATCGAGCACCAATGCTTTTATATTTTGTTCAGTCATTAACCGCTGCGCTTTTGATATTCTTGCTTTTCTTTCGTCTATGGTAATAGGTACAACATCGGCTGTCATCTGTTGAAGGCCGTTCAGCAATGACTTACTGTCTTTGTTTTTAAAAGAACTAAAGCCTGTAATTATACCTGCACCAGCAGCTATTGCTGAACGGTTTATAAAATCTCTTCTTTTAAGTTGCATGGAATAACTGTTTTATCAAAATGAAAGATATTCAAATGTAGTTTATTTATGAACCCATCTTTTTACCGCTGTTGAACTTCCGTTGCGTCGCACTCTTGTACTTTCAAATTATATATCGTCAATAACTACGTTTCACTTTTTATTTTTTGTAGTGCTTATATTAAACAAAAGATGTTTGATTTTTTGCAGAATAATGGTACATTGGTACAAGAGTACGAGAAAAGCTTCATAGTATAATTACAGCTGGTTCAAAAAAATTGAGATAATGTAAGTAGTTCTAAAGGCGTTTAATTTTGATGCTCCGGTAACTCACTTCATTGCCATGATCCTGTAAAAGAATATGGCCCTGTTTTGCTTCACCAAAGTTTGGCCATATTTTGTATTTGCTAATGGCCACCAGATCGCGGAAAGCCTGCGAGCCGCGTTCATACTCCAGCACTTTAATGCCGTTCAAATAATGTTCTACATGATCATTGGGGTATACAATGATTCTTCCAGTATTCCACTCGCCGGTCTTATGAACAAACCTTTCCTGTTTTGGTGCAGGAATAAGATCGTATAAAGAAGCAAGTGTTCTGTTGCCATCGCGACCCAGTTTCGCGTCGGGGTGCAGTGCATCGTCCAGCACCTGGTATTCCAGTCCAATAGCAGAACCTTCGTTGTTTTCAGAAAGCGTTACAAAATATTTTACGCCGCTGTTTGCACCCGAGGTAAGCTTAAATTCGAAAGAAAGATCAAAGGCGCTGTATTCATCTGTTGTAACAATATCACCGCCATTTGCACCTTCTTTTCCCTCGGAAAAAAGCACTTTAATAATGCCATCTTTAATCTGCCAACCGTTTTCTGGAAAACCTGTTTTGTAAGCACCGCGCCAGCCGGTATTATTTACACCGTTAAACAATAATTTCCAGCCATTTTTCTTTTCATAATCCGTTAAGTAGTTGGGGGTATTGTTTACAACATACACGCCCCCAGGAAAAGCAGTTGGTTTTATGTTATCCGTTTTTATGCGAATATTTTTCCAGTATATTTTTTCACCGGCCAGCTTCGGATTATCCCCAATACTGTGTACCTGCAATGCAATAAAACCTTTGGTATCAAATGTATCTTCAACATAAGCAGCCGGTACGTTGTTGATCCATGTTTTTATTTCGTTACCAATACATTCAATACGCACTTTATTAAATTCACCTGGCCTGAAAGCCTTCTGTGCAAAGGCATTCAGCGAAAGCGGGTATAGCCAGTCGCGGCGGCCTTCATCGTAAATGCCAGCGGTCCACCTTCGTGCAGAAGGATCCAGTTCGTACTGATAGCCGTACACTTTTCCCTTGCCGTTATTGCCTGCCGCATCGTAATGGCTGCGGAACTGTATGCCCGAATTTGATGTAGTATCTTCAATCTTTACTTCCAGTTCCAGTACAAAATCACCGTACGCTTTTTCAGTTACCAGAAAGCTATTGGGCGATGATAAAACAGTGCTGCCCACCAGCATGCCTTTCTCAATTGTATATTCCGCATTGCCCGTAAGTTGCTTCCAACCATTGAAGGTTTTGCCGTCAAATAAACTTGTAAAACTCTTTGCATTTTTTTGAGCAATTCCACTGAACGCAACAGAAAAAAACAGACCGGTAGCGAAGATTATTTTCAAATTTTTCATGGCAAATAATTGACGTAAAATATTGTCTCACAAAGCTAAGAAAAGAAGCCACCAATAAAATAAAAGAAAATTATTATGAGCCAGGCTGCGGAATAGTAATTGGGCTTTCGTTGCAGCTTGCCCCGCCAAAGGCGGTGGTCGCACTCTTGTACTCCATAGCGCAACACAGCAGGGAGCGCTACAAAAAAAGTAGAATTTAATGGTTTAACAGTTTATAAAACTGTGTGCTCCCTGTGTCAGCAACAGAGCCATCAGGTTTTCGGTAAATTATGTAGGCGGAGATATCCTTGCGTTGATTCACAAAATGTAAAGCACTGTCGCGGCCCATCAACATTAGTGCATTGTCAAAAGCATCCGCTGTAGTAGCGTCTTTTGCATAAACTGTTACACTGATCATTTCGTTCTGCACAGAATATCCGGTGCGTGGGTCAATGAGGTGCGATATTTTGGTACCACCGCTTTCATAATATTTTCTGTAGTTGCCAGATGTGGTTATGGCGCCACTGTCTGCTTCAATGATCTGTTCAAAAATAGCTGATTCATCGTCATCATTTGAGGGAGATTCTATCCCTATCTTCATTTTTTCGCCGCCAGGTTTGCGGCCTTTTATCCGCAGTTCGCCACCAATTTCCACAATGTAATTTTGAATGCCCTGCAGTTCCAGGTAATTGGCCAGCACATCAACACTATAGCCCTGGGCAATGCCATTCATATCGATTTTAATGCAAGGCTTTTTTTTGCACAGAAAGTTTTTTTTCAGCGAAAGATTATTTGAACCGATGCAGGTTAATAATTTTTGTATGGTTGCACTGTCGGGCATCATCGTATTTTTTACCGCACCAAAACCCCAGGCTGATACAAGTGGTTCTACCGTTATGTCGAACAAGCCGTTTGTTGCTCTATATGTTTCCATTGATGCGTGAAACACATTTATAAAATGCGCATCAATTTGAATGCCTTTAGCCGAATTATTAAACTGGCTTATGAGTGAATACGGTTTGTAAAGGGAAAGGGAGCTGTCAATTTTATTTAAAATGCTATCTACCTGCCAATGGGTTACACTACTGTCTGCTGAATAATAGGTTATATGGTAAGTGGTTCCCTGGGCATAGCCATCTATCTCTGTTTTTTTTAAAATACTGTTTTTATCATCCAGTGAAAAAAAGGAAGCACAGCAAACAGCCGCAATGAATAGTAACCGCATAAAACAAATCTACCGAATGGGGTAATCAGTTAAGGAATTCTTTTAAAAAAAATAGCGGAATGGCAGACAGTTTGTGGAGATACTTTAAACTAAGATAAACTGGAAAAATATTTAAGTTGCATCGTATGAGGTAATCATTCCATTGCCTTTTTTTAAGCGGATTATGAGCAGGTTTTAAAACCAGACACTGCAATATTTGCACAAGCCGAATAGAATTGAAGACGTAAAAGCGTGCGACGCAACGAAGATGACCATGGATGTAAAGGTGGGAACATAATTTTTTTTGTTACTGCAGCCTTGATTGGGGTTTTGAGCAATATGGCAATTGCCGGTACCTCAATAAATATATCTGGTTTATCTTGCAGCAGGATGAAAAAAATACTGATTGTTATTGTGCTGTTTTGTTTGCCAGCTATGGCATTTAACCAACGGGTTACGTTGATAACTATTGACCAACTCAATGAGCGGATTGGTAAAGGACGGGACACAATTTTTGTGATTAATTTTTGGGCAACATGGTGCAGTCCGTGTATAAAGGAATTATCCTTTTTTGAAAAATTTGGCATAGCTAATAGAGCAGAAAAACTCAAAGTTTTATTGGTAAGTGTAAATTATAAATCGGAGTTGAACAGTGCTGTAATAAAATATGTGAAGAAGGAAAATATAAAAAGTGAAGTGTTTTTGCTGGATGAAAAAGATCAGCAGGAATATATTAACAGGATTGATACAAGCTGGTCGGGATCAATACCGGCAACGCTTTTTATTAAAAACGGCAAGCGCTTATTTTTTGAAAAGGACTTTACTTTTGATGATCTGCAAACAATGTATAAATCATTAAACTGACTTTATGAAAAAGTACATGACCATTTGCTTTGCATTTTTTTGTTTTTCGATTAATGCACAGGTAACTACAAAAACGCCGGGTACAATTGCTCCAGATTTTAAATTGGTAAATGTAGATGGCAGGGAAGTATCGTTCGGCGATTATCCATCGGCAAAAGGGTTTATTGTGGTTTTTACCTGCAATACCTGCCCTTATTCGAGGGCTTATGAGCAAAGAATAATTGATCTAAACAATAAGTTTAATCCGCTTGGTTTTCCGGTTATCGCCATCAACCCGAATGATCCGGTTTCGTCTGCAGGAGATAGTTTCGAGGCGATGAAGAAACACGCAAAATCGGTCAAATTTAATTTCCCCTATTTATACGATGAAGGCCAGACAATAACTACCGCATATGGCGCAAAAAATACGCCTCATGTTTTTGTGGTAAGCAAAACCGAGCAGGGTAATATAATTGGGTATACCGGAGCAATTGACAATGATACCCAGAATACAAACCCAGCCAAAGTAAATTATGTTGAAGATGCGGTAAATGCACTGCTTAAAAATAGCAAACCGGCTGTTACCGTTACAAAAGCAATAGGATGCAGGATAAGCTGGAAAAAATCTTAGCTGGCTTAAACAGGTTAAGGCTCAAAAATACTATCTGGTATAAAAGTATTAAACTGGATATTTTTTATCTCAATGGTTAAAATAGTTTGATCGTTTACTTTGCTTATCAACTTAAAAGGCATTGTTATACCATTTACTTTTCTGTAATCGCTGTAGTAAGTGTCCAGCGTACTTCCATCCAATTCTATGTTATTAGAAACCGCCTGTTTTTTAAGAAGAGCGAAATTTTGTACACTAAAAAGCCAGGTTGAGGTATCAGCCTCACTTGTAAAAAATTTTACCTGGTAGCAAGGTTCACCTGCTATAGATTCTTTCCCTTGCAGGATGGCCTTGTACCCTTTTTGTTTGTAATTAATAAATCTGCTTTCCATTTCTATATCGGATTCATTTGCCATGGCCCGCCCTTGTTTTCCGGTAAGTATTGTTTTAGCAGTTTCATCTTTAAACTGATCAATTTTCCAACCATCTTTTCCGTCAAATGCCTGGGCAAAATATTTACCACCTGCGCTTACAACATATTTGTAGAGGTCAGGTGCTTTAGACCAGGCTTGAAACGGAAATTCAATACCACCATAGTTATAGGTGCCCAAACTAACAATGGAATTTATTTTTTTCCAGTGTTTTTCCCCACCTGTAAACTTTATGTATTTTGCAATAACCTCATCAACAGACTGTGCTTTTAAATTGAGAGCAAATAAAGATAAAAGCAGAAAAAACCACCCCTTTTTTATCAACATATTATTATTCTTTTATTGCGCAAACTTAAGTAAAAGAAACAGGCTTCATTTTGCACTTTGTATCGTATTAAAATTGAAAAAAAGATAAAGATGTATTTACAAACCCAGCAATTGGGCGTTGTTGAGCTTTGTGTCCCGGGGCGGAGTCACTTTTCTATGGTTCGAGTTTGCAGTGGCAGCACACCGTGAATAATGAACTTTAAAGTCAATACTTCTTTGCCTTGCTGCCTTGCTGCCTTTCTTGCTTCAGTGCAAAAGTTACGCTGAGGTGCGAAGTAAGTCTGGGTAAATGTTCTTCTGGCGTGCAAAAAAATCCCTGCACCCACCTGGCGGCAAGGGATGCCTAAATTTATGTAAGGCGAAAAAATAAAATTGGAGAAAGTAAAAGTCGTGATGCTACTTTAGTGTGTTAACGAGGAAAATAACTGATACTACTTTGCAAATTTTTCCTGCCAACTAAGCATTCCGCCAGTAAGGTTTAATACGTTTTTATAACCCATCTGCTCCATAAACAGAGCCGCCATACCACTGCGGTTGCCGCTGCGGCAGTAAATAATTACCTCATCATTTTTCCAGTCTTCAATATCATCAAATTGCATGGTCTGTATTTTTCCCAGCGGAAGATGAACGCCGCCAATATTAAAATCGGCTCTTTCATGGTCTTCACGTACATCAAGGAGGTTTATATTTTCGCCATTATCCAATCTGACTTTCAACTCTTCAACGGTTATATTTTTCATATTTCTTATTTGGTGATGTAATGTTTTAATGTGTTGTATCAATTACCGGCGGGTTTAAACTTATCCAAACGTCCATAATCTGACCGGCTCGTATTTTATTCGGAGTGATTTCACCATTGCCATTGTCAACAAATTTTTCTGGTTTCTGTTTGATGATATATGCCGAGGCTGTATCAGTTATTCCGTTTAAAGTAATAATGGCACCCAACTCAATATCATTACTTTTAAGGTAACTACGAGCTTCGGCCACTGTCATACCAACAAGGTCAGGTACGTCCATTTGTGCATCGCCAAGCCCGTTACCAATTAAAAGATCAACAGTACTGCTCATATTTATTTTCGTACCGGGAGCAATCGAACTGCCATTAAACAACTGATCCTTTACAGCATTACGCGCAATATCCGGCACATAAGTTAGATTGCCCATTTTAAGCCCAATGCTCTGCAGGTAAAGCTCAGCGCTTTTAAGAGAAAAACCACGTAAATCAGGCATTTCTACCTGTGGCGGCACCGAGCGGTTAATAGTCAGATATATTGTTCTGCCGCTTTTTACAACGGATTCGGCATCCGGAGCTTGTCGTAAGATTTGTAAGGGCCTGGCTGTATCTGCATATAAAGAATCCTGAATACTTACATTCAAACCTGCAGCCTTTAAAATGCTTGCTGCTTCATTATAATTTTTGCCTAAAACATAGGGTACTTTCTGAGTTTCACCATGCCCCGTAATTACACCGAGAAGACTGAAAAAGAGAAAAATTAATAGCAATACAACAAGTATTATTGCAAGCAGGTTTACAAAGAAAGATTTAGTTGTAATAAATTTAAACACTTGTATTTTTTATAAATTCATAATTTAAAAGCCGAAAATTAAGCCTAATCGGTAAATTTCTCTGTTGAACTTTTAAAACTAGAGGAAAGCTTCTTCAATTAACGCTGTATAAAATTCTTTTAGTGTCCAGCCCATTGCTTTTACTTGTTGGGGCACCAAACTAGCCTCACTTTGTCCGGGAACTGTATTTATTTCCAGCATAAAAGGCTCTCCGACTTTTTCATTGTAAATAAAATCTATTCTAACTATGCCACGGCAGTTAAATACTTCGTAAATCCTCCTTGCAGCAGCTCTCACTTTTTCTTCAATCGATGGATCCACATTAGCGGGCGTTATCTCTTCACTTTCCCCAAAATACTTTGCTTCAAAATCAAAAAAGTCCTTTTTAGTAATAATCTCGGTCATTGGCAGTGTAATAATTTTACCCTGCTTTTTAAAAACTCCAATAGTTAGTTCGCGACCTTCAATAAATTCTTCAACCAATACCTGATCGTCTTCTCTGAATGCTTTTTCAATCGCAGCCCCTAACTCTTCAGAGGCGTTATTAACCTTTGACATTCCGATGCTGGAACCTCCATTATTAGGTTTAACAAAAACCGGAAATTTTAATGTGCCGGCGATTTCTTCCGGATTTGTAAACCTGTTTTTAAAAAGCAAGACGGAGCGGGAAACCCGTATACCACTTGCGGCAGCAACAGCTACTGTATATTTTTTATTAAACGTAATGGCCGATACCGCCGCATCGCAGCTGGTGTAAGGCATCCTGATCATATCAAAATATCCCTGTAATTTTCCGTCTTCGCCGGGGTTGCCATGAATACACATCAATACAGCATCAAAAGTAATTTTATTACCGTCGGTAAACAGCGAAAAATCATTCTTGTCTATTGCAATTTTATTGTTGTGCGCATCGGTATAAAACCAGCCTTGCGGCAAAACCTCTACAGTATAAACGTCAAATTTTTCTTTATCAATATTATTTTCAACAGTAACTGCACTTTTATAACTTATTACTGCTTCTCCACTGTAGCCCCCGGTCACCAGGGCAATTCTTTTTTTCATAAGAGGAATCAATTAAATTAGAGTAGCAAAGAAATAGAATTTTATCAAGCGGGGTTAAAATTTAATATTGCATCTAAAGCAGGGAAATATTTTTTTGAGCCGGGCAGTTATTTTTATGGCATCGCCGGTTGCGTCGCACTCTTGTGCATTTGAATATTTGGTCATCAGTGCACGTGTTCCAGGGTTCCTGCGCATTAACAAACCAATTAAAAGTTAACTTATCAGCTCGTGAACCTGTTAACTTGCAGATGAATTTTCTTAAAGTACTTGCGCGCAACCATTGCCTTGGGCTGGGCAAGCTGCAAGGAAATTTAAAAGTAATACAGAAGCTGGGTGCATAAAAGTCAATTTTATACGCAAAATAAAAGGTGAATAACTTTTCAGCTTTCACCTTTTGATGCGGAACATATCACCCGCCGTTAGAGTGTCGCATTACTGCGACAATTATTGAATGTAATTTATACCATTCATTTAAAAGCAGCAATTAAATTTTACAATTTTTGCCCCGTTATAATGTAGTTGTTATATGTGCATTTTTTCCTTTTTGCTCATCAGTTCGTCCACAGTTTCGCGGTACATCTCATCGGGTACGCAACAATCAACGGGACAAACTGCCGCGCACTGTGGCTCTTCGTGAAATCCCTGACACTCCGTACACTTATTTGGCACGATAAAATAAGTATCTACGCTTACAGGCTCGAACTTATCGTCTGCATTTACAACGGTACCATCCAGTAAAGTAAACTGACCTTTTACGGTTGTTCCGTCGGCTATTGACCATTCAACACCTCCTTCATAAATTGCATTGTTAGGACATTCGGGTTCGCATGCCCCGCAGTTAATACACTCTTCTGTTATTTTTATAGCCATAGTATGATTAATTTTGAATTTCGAAGTTGATAAACTTAGCGGTTATAGCCAAATATACTTTACAGTTTTTTAATTTTTTCTGATGAAATTACAACAGCGCGTTCACTTGCTTACCAGCCTTGGGCATTATATAAAACAAAGCAATGATTTTTTTGAACTTATAAAGCAGCAGGCAGGGGTGCAAAATCCATGGTTTACAATACCCTTTATAAATCTTGCTCTTGAAAATATTGCAGACAATTTTTTACAACAGGAAAAGCTGGAAGCATGGGTCAAGGATTATAAAGTTCCCAAAGAGAATAATATAGATAAAACTGTTGGTATTGTAATGGCTGGAAACATACCATTGGTGGGTTTTCATGACCTTATCTGTGTTTTTGTCAGGGGGTTTAAAAGTGCCGTAAAGCTCTCGTCAAAAGATAATGTTTTAATAAAGCATTTTGTTGACGTAATGAAAGAATGGGATGCTGAAACAGGAAATTTTATTTCTTTTAAAGAGCAGCTAAAAGGGTGTGATGCCTATATAGCCACGGGAAGTAACAACTCAGGCCGGTATTTTGAGTATTATTTTGGGAGCTTCCCCCATATAATCAGGCGTAACAGAACATCGGCTGCAGTACTCGATGGCTCCGAAACCGAAGCCGAACTTGATTTACTTGCGGATGATATCCAACTCTATTTTGGCTTGGGGTGCAGGAATGTAACCAAGATTATTGTACCCAGGGGCTACGATTTTGTGCCATTGCTTAAAGCCTTAAAAAAGTATGATTACCTGGCAGATTTTCATAAATACAAGCATAATTTTGATTACCATCTTACCCTGCTTATCATGAACAATAAATTTTATATGACTAACGAGTCTGTAATACTTACTGAAAATGATTCGCAGTTTTCGCCTGTTAGCCAGGTTCATTATGCTTACTACGATGATAAGGAGCAGGAAGTTGGCAGGCTTGAAAAGGATGAAAATATTCAATGTGTGGTTGGCCATGGTTTGGTGGAATTTGGTCGGGCACAAATACCATCCCTTTACGATTATGCCGACCGCGTAGATACCATGCGGTTTTTGCGAAACCTTGTATAGTTTGACCTAGGATACATTTTTTGTTTAAAAAAAGCATAGTGGCTTGCTAGTTGCTGAATAAAGTTATTCTGTACAAGAGTGCGACGCAACCGGGCCGACATTTTCTATAATGCCGGGCTCCAAAAAATGTATCTTTAACTTTCTGCAAAATTGACAGATGTACGAGGTGTTTCGTCAATTTTATGTTAAAAGGATTTTATTGTGAACTGACGATTAAACAGCTTTGTTTCTTTGTTATCTGATAGGAACTAAATTTGTTGTTAGAATTAAAAATAAAATAGCTATGAAATTCAAAAGCATTCTACTTATTGTGGCTGTAAGCGCCACTACTGCGCTTTTAAGTGTGTGGGGTTATGGGAAGTGGATGGAAACCAACAACCCTTCAACATTAACCGATGATGGCAAACTTCCTGTAAACTATGCAGGTTTTTTTGACAAGGGCAACAATAACGTCGGTGCCCCAGTGGATTTTACCGCTGCTTCTACCGCAGCAACGCCAGCTGTTGTGCATATAAAAACCCGAACTAAAGAAAGGCAGGTATCTAACAGCCAATCTAGACGCAAAAGTCCGTTCTCTGACTTATTTGGAAATGAAGACCCTTTCTCTGACTTTTTTGGCGGTCCACGCAGCGGTGTTATACCAGAGCAGAGAGCCAGTGGAAGCGGTGTTATAATAAAAGGGGATGGATATATTGTAACCAATAACCACGTAGTAGAAGGTGCGGATGAAATTACCGTAACTACTACTAACCGTAAAACTTACCAGGCAAAGGTGATTGCTACAGACCCCAACAGTGATCTGGCGGTTATTAAAATTGATGACAATGATTTGCCTTATTTAAAATTCGGAAACAGCGATGATGCTAAACTTGGTCAGTGGGTTTTGGCAATTGGATATCCGCTTAACCTTGATGTTACCGTAACCGCCGGTATTATTAGTGCCAAAGCACGGTCGATTGGAATAAATAAAGGTGATAGGCCAATTGAGTCTTTTATACAAACCGATGCGGCAGTTAACCCAGGGAACAGTGGCGGTGCGTTGATAAATACATCGGGCGAATTGATTGGTATTAATTCTGCTATTGCATCTCCAACGGGTTCTTATGCAGGTTATTCTTACGCAATTCCTGTAAATATTGTAAAGAAAATTGTTAGCGATCTTATTGAATTTAAAGCCGTACAGCGGGCATATATTGGAATTATTTATGCAGGCGACAATATGAGTGATGAGCAGAAAAAGGAAGCTGGAATTAAGGACGGTGCAGGCGTGTTTATTACAGGTGTTGCACCTGATGGAGCTGCTAAAGCCGCCGGTATTCAAAAGGGAGATTTTGTTACCAAGCTAAATGGTGTTACAATAAACAGTGGACCCGAAATGCAGGAGCAGGTTGCTGGTTACAAACCCGGCGATAAAGTTGCTATTACCTATGTTAGAAGCGGTAAAGAAAATACGGTAAACGTTACGCTTAAAAATAAAGCAGGTAACTATGAAGCCGTAAAGCAGGAAAGCATTATCGATAATCTTGGGGCAGATCTTGTTAGCCTCGATAAAGCAACCGCCCAGAAAAACAATATTTCAGGCGGTGTGTTGGTAAAGAAAATGAACGATGGCCTTCTTAAAAACACACGTATGCAGGAGGGTTTTGTAATTACAAGTGTTGATGGTCAGGATATAAAAAGTCTTGATGAACTTAAAGCAATACTTGTAAATGCACAAGGCACCATTAGGCTCGAAGGGTTTTATCCGGGTTACGATGGCTCCTATACATATCCACTTAATTTAAGTGATACCAATGGTCAGGGAAACAGGTAATTAAATTTATACAATACTAAAAAGAAAGCCCATTCTTACTAAGAACGGGCTTTCTTTTTTTTTAAGAATTTTTTTTTGAGCACGGTTATTAGCTCTACTATTATGCTTCCGTTGCAGCTTACCCCGCCCAATGCGGTGGTCGCACGCTTCTACTTTATACCATTGTTCAACAACTATTCAAAAACCTGTTTCGGTACAAAATTTTTAATCTTTTTTAGGAGCTAGTCTTTTACGTAAACCAGGTATTCCCATGCCTGTAATTCAAACTGCTCATAATTCTTTAAAGTGTACTTAATACCGGAGAAAATATTTTTATAAGCATCATTTATTTTCTCATTGTTTACTGAAAAATGTATTCTGCTCTCTCCAGATAAATTAAGCAGCACCAATACTTTCGACTCTTCATTGACGAGCAAGTAGGCAAGTATTTTATTATCAGCCTGCGTTTCCAGAATAATTAATTCGGCACTATTTTTAAACGCTTTATTTCCGAGCCTCAACTCCAGCAATAGTTTATAAAAATTATGCAATGCGGGGTCCGGCTTCCAGTCAATCTGGTCCTTATCAAAAAATTTAAGACGTTTGAAATTTGGCAATTCCTGACCGCTATAAAGTAAGGGCATACCGGGCCACGTGGCGCAGCAAACCGCAAATGTTTTTGCACCATCACCATACTTTTCATATTCTGTTCCATTCCAGCTATTTTCATCGTGG
This sequence comes from Chitinophagales bacterium, assembly GCA_038203525.1. GTDB lineage: Bacteria > Bacteroidota > Bacteroidia > Chitinophagales > Chitinophagaceae > Limnovirga. The sequence continues at coordinate 45,987 of JBBRDW010000016.1, forward strand.
TTACTGGTGAAAAATAATTTTTTTGCCCCGGTAGGATAATTCGCATATTTGTTAACTACATCTTTTAACTGTTGCAGCGATGCAACCTGTTTAGCAAATTTCTCACTTACATGCATCCATTCCCAGGCATAGCTTACGTCAAAAACTTCATGATATTCTACTGCTTCGCATTCTGCAAGCCAGAATAAATTTTTTATTGCATCGCATTGCGTCCTGGCTTCTTTCCAAAAATCCAAAGGAACAAGATGAGCCATATCACATCGAAAGCCATCTATACCGCATTCAGTAATCCAGAATTTCATCGAGTCAATAAGGGCAGTCCTCATTTTTTTAACCTCAAAATTCAAATCGATTACGTCACGCCAGCCATTCCTCTCAATAAAATTCCCTTCCTTATCCTGCAGGTACCAGTCAGGGTGATCCATAGCCCACTCATGATCCCAACCGGTATGATTGGAAACCCAATCAATAATTAATTTCATTCCGCTTTCATGTGCTTTGTCAACAAGCATTTTGAAATCATCCAATGAGCCATATTCGCTGTTAATGGCAGTATAACTGCTACATGCATAATAACTGCCTAATGAACCCAGCCTTTCTTTTACACTAATGGGAGTTATTGGCATAAGCCACAAAATTTTAACGCCCATATCCTTTAGCCTTGGCAGATGATTGCTGAATGCCTCAAAATTTCCCTCCGGGGTATATTGACGAATATTTACTTCATAAATATTTGAAGCCTCCATCCATTCTACCTTATCAAAATGATTCATAGCAAAATAAGTTATACAGCAAAGAAATACTATTATTGCGTACGGCAAATGAGCAAAACGGTATTAGATAGAAAAATAAGTCTGCTGCAGGCCACCGCAATTAATATGACGGATATGGTGGGCATCGGCCCATTTGTTGTCCTGAGTGTGGTAGCCGAAATTATGCACGGCCCCTGGTTTTTATACGCCTGGCTTGCAGGAGCTTTCCTGTCTTTTATTGATGCAACCGTTTGGAGTGAACTTGGAGCTACATTCCCTTTGGCCGGGGGTAGCTATAACTTTTTAAAAGAGGGCTTTGGCCCCAAATGGGGTAAGTTGATGAGTTTTCTGTTCGTCTGGCAAACTATGATTCAGGCGCCGCTGGTTATAGCTTCTGCTGCCATTGGTTTCGCACAGTATTTTACTTTTATCGTTCCGCTTGGCGATATTGAAAGTAAAATAGTAAGCGGTTGCGTAGTTATTACCATTGTTATTCTTTTGTACAGAAATATTGGGGCAATAGGTAAGATAAGTGTAATGCTCTGGATGGGCGTTTTAATTACCATGGCCTGCATTATTGGTGGAGGACTTGTTCATGGCAATTTTCTAGCGCCAATAAAAAATATTAATGAGGGAATAAATCTAAACTCAACATTTGCCGCAGCTCTAGGTTTTGCAAGTGTAAAAACGATGTATAGTTATCTAGGTTATTACAATGTTTGCCATTTGGGTGGCGAGATAATTAGCCCCGAAAAAAACATACCCAGGAGCATGTTTATTTCTGTTGCAGGTATTTCTGTTTTGTACCTGCTTATGAATATCAGCGTGGCATCTGTTTTACCGCTTGATACTATTATTAGTAGCCCGTTTGTAGTGAGCGATTATGTACAGGCGCTTGCCGGACCGGTAGCAGCAACAATTATAACCGCACTTATTTTATGGGTTGCATTTGCATCGGTTTTTTCAGCAACTCTTGGGTATAGCCGTATTCCCTATGCTGCCGCAAAAGACGGCGCTTTCTTTAAAGTATTTGCAAAACTGCACCCCATAAAAAACTTTCCTTATGTATCCCTATTGGTCCTCGGTTCGGTAGCTTTTGTTTTTAGCTTACTTTTTAAAATTAAAGATGTAATAAATGCAATTCTGGCAATGCGTATTTTAATTCAATTTATTGGACAGGCAGTGGGTCTAATATTGCTTCACAGAAAAAAAGGAAAAAATTTCTTTAAATGGGAAATGCCCCTGTTTCCGCTGCCGGTTATAGTTGCGATAATATTATGGCTATGTATTTTTTTCTCTACAACCGTCGAAATGATGCTCTACGGCATTACAATAATTGTACTGGGTGTATTTGCTTTTCTTTTAAAAGGAAAGCTTGGTAAAGAGTGGCCTTTTATTGAATCTACTTAAAAAAATCTGGTAATATTTTTGAACCCAACAGTTGATTTTGTACGGCGGCCTGGTTGCGTCGCACGTTTGTACTGCAAATCATTTTTTATCTGTTTAAACGTTGGCCGATGAATTAAACTATAAATTTTAGGTTAATAGCATTTTGTCTTTCAAAGGCTCAATTAAAACTATGCCGATGAATGGATTGCGACGCAACGAAGATGCCATGAAAAGATTAGCTGGTATCTAAAAACAAAAAACCATTTCGCGATGAATTTTTAATTCGTTTCGAAATGGTTAAAAACAATGGCGGAAAAGCCGCACCTGTTAAGGATGATTTAGATAAATTGTGTGATTACGCCAAAAAATAACGCAATGACCATCTCTAACGCCCACACGTTAAAAAGCTTTTTGCCCTTGAAATAATTCCACAAAAATGTATCCGTATAAAATATACTTGCAACTGTAAAAGGAAACATAAATGCGAGTAACAATTCGTTTTGTACCGGCCCTTGGTGTGTTATCATTAAAAAGGGAAAAAATCCCATAAGAAATGTTGAAAATAACAAGAAAGGTGTTACTCTATAAATAAAACCCCTATCTGCTACAGACTGATTCTCAACTGAATTCCGTTGGTTATTATTGGTACCGAAAAGAAACGGGAACCAATTATTTACTTTTGCAGAATCGTGTGATAATGAATTTGAAAAACCTTCCTTCGATTGATGATTTAAAGCTAACATACTCTTTATTTTATATGATTATAAATTTTACATTAAGTCTTCTGTGTAATGTAGATTTCTGCTGGTATTGAAAGTTTAAGCGACAAAATTACTTTTAGTTTTTTTTAACCTTCTTCGTTTTTAACCGCGTAAGGCGACATAATAAGTACGTAATAATTTGATTATAGTTTGGGTAGAAATGTTATTGTTTCTGCAATAAATCAAAGATAAAATTGAAATGTCTTTACTTAGGTTAAGCAGTAATAGTGGATTGAGAACCGGACTGTCTTATTAGATATTTTGAACCGAACTTTAATACATATTTAAGCTTTGGCTGCAGCTTGCGCCGCCAAAGGTGGTGGTCGCAGTCTTGTGATGTTTTCTATAATTGAGCCATAGACTAGAGGTGCAGTTTTACTTTTAACACAAGATCATCTGCAGTAATGTAAAGTATGTTTTTTGTTTCATTGAAAGCACAATTAGAAACACGCCGAACATATACTTTTATCAGCGCCAATAATTTACTTTCAGGTGAAATAATATTCACGCCATCAGGACCTGCACTGAATATGTTTCCATATTTATCGAGTTTAAAACCATCAGCTCCCTGCTTTACGGTACACTTTGCTTTCATCGCTGTGCCATCTAATAATACCTTGCCGCTTTTTATGTTACCCTTTTCATCTAGATCATACGCAAACCATTTAGGGTGTATGTCTGCGCTGCTGGCAACATACAATACCTTTTCGTCTAGCGATAATGCAATACCATTTGGGTTGGTTATAGAATCAATTAGTAATGTTGTTTTGCCATCTGTGCTTATTTTATATACACCTTCAAAACTTAATTCCCTGGTTGAGTCATCAGCACCTTGTGGTAAACCATAAATAGGATCGGTGAAGTAGATATTATTTTTACTGTCTGCCACAAGATCATTTGGGCTGTTAAATTTTTTGCCTTTGTAATTCGCTGAAAGCACTGTAAAATAAGGCTTCGGAGCATCAAGTGGCGTATTCAATCTTACCACTTGCCGGTTGCCTGATTGGCAAATCAACAGCCGGCCATCTTTATCTAATGCCAAACCATTGGCACCATCTTCACCGCCAATGCGCTTAACTGAACCAGTATAGCCGGAAGGTGTTAAATACAGTGTTGCAGTATCGCCTTGCTTCCATTGATAGATTTTATTTTCAGGTACATCGGTAAACAAGAGCATTTGCTTAGTGGACACCCAAACAGGCCCTTCGCACCAGGTAAAACCTTTGGCAATTACTTCAATTGCGGCATTACTGTCTATGGCAATAAGTGCAGCCGGATCGTAAATTTCTATTGAGCCAACAGTACTGTCCTTGTTTGAAACTTTGGTTTCTTCCTTTTCTGATTGATTAACGCCACACCTGCATAAAAGAAAAAACAGTGCGGTAATAAAAGTTATATTTTTCATAATGGCGGATTTAAAAATAAAATTAATCATAACGATTAAAAATAAAGGTCTGCCCATTAATTAATGCGTCATCTCCATTTTGCTTTTTAAGGTTTTGCTTCAACCCCAATGCTGATAAAGCATCGGCATATAAAAGTAACAGTGGGCCGTTAGAAACAACAGTAACAGGTGAATACCCGCTGGCTTTTATATTTTTCAGTTCTTCACCAATTAACAGCCCACTTAAATATTGGTAGTTTTCTTTTTTGTTTAAATTATTAAATAAAGCATTTATGCGAACGTGAAAAATATTATTCAATAAACCGGCATCGCCTGATTCTTTTATACCTTTTAAGAACGAAGCATTATTTGTTTTAGTACTGTTAGCTTTTTCTACCGATTCAGCAAGGATACTTTTATTTGCGAGTAATTCAAATACTTCCCCGGTCATATAAGTTTTGATATCAGTTATCATTCCGTTTTGAACGGTTAAATGCTTTGAATGTGTTCCAGGAAAAATAAACAATTGCGGTTGATGTACGTCAGCAATAGAACAGCCGGCCAATATTGTTTCTTCGCCACGCATTACGTCGTTTACAGATCGCACACCTGAGATGATTATTATTGCATGACTGCAGTTTTCTGAAGCCGGAATAAAATGCATTTCAAGTTCGGTCTTTTTTATATGGAACGGAATTGATTTGTAAGGCAACTCCAGCATGCCTATAGTTGCTGACGCCATGCCTGATATTATTATGGTAATGCCCTTCAGGGAATAACCATATTGTTCTTCCAGCTTCAGAATACTGCCGGTTAAAATGTTTAGATAAAACGAAAATCTATCTTTATTTTTCTCTTGCTGCCATAAAGCATATATAGCCGCAATGCCTTGTGCTGACTTTGTTTCAGCAAGCACAGTTGTGGTCCCGGCATTGATCAATCTTAACCGAAAAGAAGATGTGCCCCAATCGCAACTGATGAATTTTTTTATGTTCATGTATTAACCTTCGCTTAAATGTTCAATAATGTTCAAAGCGTACAAGTGAGTAACACAACAGAAGCCTAATAGTAGTACTACAGACGGTCAACAAATTACTTTCATTTCTAACTAAACTATGCATTTAACGCTGCAATTAATTTTTCGGCTTTATCGCTGAGTGTTGCTAAATAATTTTCATCGATAACAGCTGTGCTATTAACCAACGCGCTGCCAATACCAAAAGCTACAGCCCCTGTTGCGGAAAAGGTTTTTATATTGGATACATCAATGCCACCGGTTGGCATTACCCTTATATGATTAAGTGGCGCTAAAATATTTTTGATATAGGCAGCATCCGGGCAGGGAAATATTTTTACAATATCGGCGCCGTTATTATGCGCAGTTAGAATTTCGGTTGGCGTAAATGCCCCGGGAATACTTACAACGCCAGCTTCTTTGGCGGTTCTAATTACGGCAAGGTCCACTGACGGCGATATGAGAAAGGTGGCGCCTGCATCAATTGCATTGGCTGCATCGCTGGTATTGAGTACTGTTCCTGCGCCTATTAACATTTTGTCTTTAAATATGTGACTTAACTGCTCAATAACAGGGAGTGCATCTGCTGAGTTCAATGTTATTTCCATGATGCGGATTCCGCCTTTGTACAAGGCATCTGCAATGCTGATGATTTGTTTTGGGGGCATGCCGCGAAGAATGGCTACTATTCTATGCTTAAGGATTTGTGATAATGCAATCATATAAATTAATGTTGTGCGAGCCGTTGAAGCACCGCTTTTTATAATACACCAAATATATGCAATACATAAAATTAAATCTCTTGGTAAAACGCCGCGAAATACTGCTGTGTTTTTTTTAAACGATGACTCGAAAATATGGCTAAAAATAATTCACGATATACTATATTTTTTATGAGCCAAACTACATTGCTCCTATGAAACACCTGTTGCGTCGCACTCTTGTACTTTTTGCACAACATTGAGCATCGTGCAATCATCCAGACTAAATCATCAACTCATCAATAAATAAAGAAGACCGCAAGGTTAAAAAAAATATCAGTATTGCTTGGAATGTACGTAATATAAATTCTTTATAAAATATGAACAGAACTGTACCAAAACATTATTGACATTGCGCATTTACAATAATTTGGGCTTCATCAATAATAATTTTAAGATGATCCTTGCTCAAAAAACTTTCAGCATAAATCCTATAAATGTCTTCTGTGCCGGATGGTAGTGCTGCAAACCAGCCATTTTCGGTAGTCGCTTTCAGTCCCCCAATTGCAGCGCCATTTCCAGGCGCTTTTGTAAGTAAATCAATAATCTTTTCGCCTGCTAATTCTTTTTGTTTTATCATATCCGGTGAAAGCTTACTTATCTTTTCCTTTTGCGCAGGAGTCGCTTTTGCTTCTATGCGA
>JBBRDW010000017.1:0-52631 GCA_038203525.1 Chitinophagales bacterium
GCCATCATTGTTTATATCGCCAATAGATACACCACCACCTTCGTAGTAATACAAATAATAAAGAATATTAAACCCTTTGCGTTGCGGAAGGTTGTTTTGAAAAGTAATGTTTGTTTTTGAAGATGGAAGTGCGGTAAATAAAGTATCGGGATTGTTACAGGAAATACAAAATAATACAACAGGAAGAAAAAAAATATTTGTTGTTTTTTGTTGCATAAAAAATATAATTCATCAAAGCTTTTATTTTCAATGAAATCTTTTTGTACCGAACTGCATTGCTGCTATGATGCTTCTGTTGCGTCGCACACTTGTACTTTTTAATTCATTATTCAGCATTATGCAACCTGGCTTTTTATTGCTCAATGGTATTACTTCCTGATGAAGAGTGCGACGCAAGTAAAGCATCATAGTATAACTTCTGCCCGGCTCCAAAAATTCTACCCCATTTGTAAATATATGTAACAGAAAAATTATTCAATTGACTGAAAGTTTTTTTAATATCTAAAAAAAACGCTTAATAGAATTTTTAATTTTTGATTAGCTGAGTTTTATAAAACATAAAGACTGCAAAATAAATTTGCAGCCTTTAAAAAATGTTGCTCCTGCTTATTTACTGTTTTGATGTGAATAAAGCATTTACTTCTGTTGCAGACAATGCTTTATTATATAGATGAAATTGATCTAATGCACCATTGAATGATTTGGCCCAAGGCTCGGGGCCGTGATTGGTTAAGCTGGGATCTGTTTGAAATGCAAAACTTCCCAACACCATCCCGGTAACGTCATCTAATTTTATATCCCCATAACTGCCACCGCCCAGTATTTTATTACTAACGCCTGTGGCAGCACCATCTTTGTATAAGCTAAGGCTGGACGTAGCCGCATCATAAGTTAACGCTATGTGCGTCCATTTATTTAATACATCTTTCAATTGTACATTATTATCGGCGGTCCATTCTTCTCCACCGCCTGATACGTTTGCATTTAACATGTGAATTTTTAAGAATACTGCATTGTTATCAGTTGCGTCGGTATAATTCTCAAGAAACATTTCAATATTGCCCCAGAATTGTGTGCTGTTTGAGATTGCAAATAAACCCTGTGCTCCATCGCTTACGGGGCCACCCGCAGTTCCATTGCCATTCATCCAAAAAGCAACTGTAAAGCTTCCTATGTTTTTAATGGTATCTAAGGGGGTGCTTACAAAACCATCAGCATTTGTAATTATATCTTTAAGGTCGAAGGAAACATACCCCAGATCACCGACTTTCATAGCCTGACCCGTTATACCTGCAACATAAGTGATATTAGAAGCCTTTCCGGTTAACTTATCTTCACCATTATCTGTTATATTGTTTTCAAAAGAAAACGAACTTTTCTCAGGATTGTATGGAGGTATTGGTGGATCTTTAGGATAATCGCCTAAAGGAGGCCTGTCTAGTTTCTGGCAAGATCCTAATACAACCAGCAACACAAAAAATGCAATAATTTTACTCATTATTTTTTCCATAATGCGATTTTTAAATAATTAAAAAAAATTACCATTCAGGGTTTTGAACCAATGCAGGGTTCTTATCTAAAGCATTCTGTGGCAGGGGATAAAACCTGCACTTGTTTAAATATCCCATGGGGCCAAGTATACTAAGTGCATCAATGCCGTCTGTAGCAGGTACCCAGCGAACGAGGTCGTAAAACCGTTCCCATTCCATGCCAAATTCCGCTCTTCTTTCTTTCTTGATGGCTGTTCGTAACAAGCCCTGATCTGTTGTTGTAACCCGCGGTAAAACTGGGTTACTTCCCCTGGCCCTGGCCCTAACCTGTTCCAAATAACCTAACGCTTTGGACGCATCTCCAGTTTCATTTGCAGATTCTGCAGCCATTAATAATACATCTGCATAGCGTAATACGCGAACATTAAGCCACTGGCCAAACCGGTCGCCTGTTGCTGCCTGTCTTGCCGGATCGGTGTACACCTTTTTATTCCACATGGGTTGTGCCAAGCCTGTTGGTACGGTTCTGCCATAAATCCCATCTGGCTGCCCTTCGTATAATATTGTTGCACCCCTTCTTGGATCACCTGTTTCATACGAACCATCTAAAGCTGCAGTGGGAACATTAAAACCCCAGCCAAGATCCCAATCGCCTGAACCACGAACGCCTTGTACCTGATTGTAGGAGCTTCCATAAGTTACGGACCCGTTTGTATTCTCATAGAGCTGAATTTCAAATATAGATTCAGTTGAATTTTCGCCACTTTCTTTAAAGAAATCTGAATAGTTATTTAATAATGTGTATTGGCCTGAGTTTATTACTTGCTCACACTTTGCCAAAGCGCCCGGCCAGTCTTTACGGTAAAGCATTGTTTTTGCATGTAAAGTATTCGCTGCGCCTTTTGTAAGCCTGCCCGGGAATTGATTTACCCACGACAATGGTAAATTAGCATCAGCAAATGAAAGATCATTGTCTATAAAATTATATATTTCCGCTACAGTGTTCTTAGGCTTATTGGCATCGCCGGGCTGATAAACCTTAAAATCAATAATCGGCACTTCGCCATAATCCCTTACCAGGTCGAAATAAGCATAGGCACGCATGAACCTTGCCTCTGCTTGATTAATAAGACTGCCGGGATCAGTTAATTTTAGGGAGTCAATCTCATACAACACGTCGTTGCAGGCATAAATAAAATTAAAATGACCATCCCAATAACCATTCAACAGCCAGTGGTCTTTGGTATACTGGTAGTTATCCATAGCATCAGTCAATTCACCAATATCACCAGGAGTACTACCTTTTTGGGCATCATCTGAACGGACACTTTTAAAGAAAAGTGTAGAAATATCTGCCATTCCAACTTCATCTCTCAGTTTACCATAAAGACCAAATACTTTTCCTTCGAGACCTCCAACAGTTAGGTCGCCATCGGTAGCAATACCCAGCGGTTTGCGATCCAGAAATTTATTGCAACTTCCTGCCGCAATAAAAAGTATTAGTATGAAAATGAGAAGCCGGGGTTTATAAAAATTCTGCTTCATAATATTTTAATTTTATTTTATTAAAATGTAAGATTTAGACCAAAGGTTGTAATAGCAGGAATTGGGTATCCTCCTCCATCTATTCCAAAGGCTATTGCGGAACCGCCTGCTTCGGGTGTAAATCCTGAATTATTTTTCCATGTTTTCAGGTTTTGTCCACTTAAATAAATACGCAGTGAATTAATATGAGCTTTACCTAAAAGGGAGGCATTGAAAGTATAGCCAAGCTGTACATTCCTTAAACGTATATAACTGCCATCCTCTATCATATAAGTAGAATTCACCTTGTTGATTGCAAAATCACCAACCCTGGGCTCCCAGTTAGACGTGCCGGGACCGGTCCATCTGTCAAGCCTGTCTGCGCGGTAATTAAACTGTGCAAAGCTGTTACCATTTCCAAAACCCCTCCAAATTTCATTTCCATAAACTCCCTGAAAATCTACGCCAATGTCGAACCCTTTATAATTGGCACTTGCGGAAAAACCATAGGTGAAATCGGGAGTTGGGTTACCAATCAGTTGCCTGTCTTTATCGTCTATTTTTCCATCTGGAATGCCGTCAGGGCCGCTGATATCTTTATATTTGAGATCGCCTGGCCCATAGGCTCCAAAGTAAGACGCATCAGGACTTTTTGCCTTATCAGCATTTGACTGATAAATTCCGTCAACAACCCAACCATAAAAATATCCAATGGGTAATCCTGCTTCTGATATTGACTGTCCTGCATCAATTTTATAACCGTCTTTGAAAATAGATAAAACCTTATTTTTAATCGTAGTAATGTTACCTGAAAAATTGTACCCAAACCCTGACTTGAAAGTTTGAGACCAACTCGCCTGAAATTCAAATCCTTTGTTCTCGATAGACCCCGAATTGGTATAGAACTGGGCTGCACCGTCATTGACAAAAGCAAGCAGGTCATTTGTTTTCCTGTGATAATAATTAGCATCAAAATGAAGTCTGCGGCCAAACATATCAAGTTCAACCCCTCCTTCGTATGAATTTACCGTTTCCCATTTCAGCGTTGGATTGTTGCGGTATGCTAACTGGTAAGCAGGTACAATAAGTTCGCCAAATACGGCGGAAGCCCCTGGCTGGTAATTTGGATAATAGGGATAATGAACAGCATTATACTGATTACCTAATTTTCCAATAGAGCCTTTTAATTTTAAGTAATCAAAAATATGCTGATTCGCCATAAAATTTTCCTTACTAATTTCCCATGCACCACCAACCGCCCAAAAATCATCGAATCGTTGATCGGGTGAAATTTCGGAGGAGCCATCTCGTCTGTAAGAACCATTCAGGAGATATTTTCCTTTATAATTGTACAATACCCTGAACAGGCCGGAAGCGGTACTTCTTTCCCATTGATCAGAGTTGGAAATCCTTGTACTTGGATCACCGTAAGGAAACACATTTAGATACCACCATCTTTTATCATTCGGGATAGGATCTCCGGTAGCAGATTGTAATACCGATCCGTTAATAGAACTGAAATCTTCAAAGTAAGTGGTAAAGCCTGCAAGCGCTGTTAATCCATGGTCACCAAATTGTTTTTTATAAGTAAATACATAGTCCTGTTGAAATTTCTGGTAGGTATTTTTATATTGGCCTACACTAGTACGGGTATAACCACCTTGCAGGGCAATTGTATCAATTTCCGCGGCATATACATAAATCAGCGGCGTATAATTCCTGCCGTCATTAAATCCAAAGTCAGCCTGTACGTTTGCTCTAAAAGTGAAATTTTTTAGGAAATTAACTTCAGCATAAATACTTCCTAATAACCGTTGCTCACGAGGCAGCTGTGTATTTTTAGTTTCTTCCACTCCCATTACAGGGTTTCCTATTTGGGGGCCGCCAATTAATTCAGGCAGTTTATTGTAAACTCCAAACCTGTTGTCCTTTGCACCAGAAACAATAGGAGTAGCGATTAATGCATCAGAAAAAGAATGTAATTGCGGAAGCATAGACCTGTAGCCGGTTACATTATAACCGATTTTGAAAGCTTTACTAACCTTCAATTCATCACTCATTGTAAGAATGAACTTATCTAAGTTTTCATATTTTATTAAGCCTTCTTCCTTAATAAATCCTGCACTCATATAAAATTTATTTTTATCAGTGCCACTCGATATGCTTACATTATTGGAATTAATAATTGCATTTTTCTTTGATATTAAATCTATCCAGTCTGAATTACCTGTAAAAAGGTTATAGTCAGTAAAAGGGGGGGCACCCTCATTAACATTCTCCTCATCAAAAAGTGTTTTATATCCTGTTGCATCAGTAAGTTTCACTTTGTCAACAATTGTTTTAATACCTATTGAGGAGTTAACGTTAACAACAAGTTTTCCAGCTTTTGCTTTTTTAGTAGTTATAATAATTACACCATTGGCGCCCCTTACACCAAATATTGCGAGTGAGGATGGGTCTTTCAATATTTCCATTGATTCTATATCAGCAGGGTTAATATAACTGATATTGTCATTGAATATTCCATCTACAACATATAGCGGTTTTGTTTGATTAAGGCTTCCTGTACCACGAATGCGGATGTCGGGTTCCTGCCCTGGCTGGCCACTGTTTACTACGCTTAGCCCCGCTACTTTTCCCTGCAATGACGCTACCGGGTTGGTATTGGGCTTATCTGAAACTTCTTTACCCGAAATCTTTACAATAGAACCAGTTAAATCCCTTTTGTTTGCGGTTCCATAACCAATTACCACCACCTGGTCAAGTTGTTTTGTAGATAAAACTAGTGTAACATTTATATCTTTTTTTCCTGTAACAGCTACTTCTTGCGCATCATAACCTACGTAGGTAAATACCAACACATCATTGTCTTCTGCATTAATAGAAAATACCCCTTGTGCATTTGTTGCTGCACCCTTGTTGCTGCCTTTTATCTGTACAGAAACTCCAGATAAAGGTGTATTATTTTCTCCCGTAACGGTACCGCTGACGATAGCTTTTATCTCATCCGCCCCTGCATCTGTATTTTTTATAACTACGAGGTCATTTTGCATCAATTCATAGGAAAGATAGGTATTTGCAAATACCTGGTCCAGTACCTGTTTTAGATCGGCATCCTCTACAGATACATCAATTTTTTGCTGCAAATCCGTTAACTGGGTATTGTACAAAAAACGGTAGTTGGTTTGTTTTTCAATAGAAGAAAGAATGCTGCTGATTTCAGTTTTTTTCAATTTCAAACTGATTTTTTGCTGACCGAACCCATCCGCCGAAGCATTAAGAGAAAAAATCAGAACTAGTAGAACTGTAAGTTTCATAATCAGCAATAGTTTGAGGAACAACGGTTTTTTTAAACCCGTTAGAAAAGATTTCATACTTTATATTTTATGGGTTAAACAAGCCAACCTGCCAAGGTTGGTATTACACACACATTCTGTTCTTCAACGGGGGATGCGCCAATATCCTCCGTTTCTTTTTTTTTATTTTGGGTGGAGGTTATTAAGATGTTCCAGCAGCTGTTTCATAACGTAATCGTAGTTTAAAATTTATAAGAACCTTTTATCGTTATTTTTCTTTTGAACCCGGCAATATATCCGTCATAGTGCTTTTGTTGCGTCGCACTCTTGTGCGTTCATATCTTTATTCGGCAGCAGAAATGCATTTTATCACGCTTTTAATTTTTTGCTCAGCTATGTTAAGAATGTACAAGCGTGCGACGCAACCGTGGCTTCATCTGTGTTCTTGCTGCCTGGTTCATAAACTGTATTTCTTTACTTATTTTTATTTATACTCCGTACTGTTACTATTTGGTTATTAATACTGTAATTGAAGCGTGCAGCGGCCTTCAGTGCATCAAATGCCTGTTGCACTGTTTCTGCTTCGAATGAACCATAAAAGCTGAGCCGCTTAACAGCATCATCTTCGAACACAATGGAGATATTATACCAGCGTTCTAGTTTTTGTGCCAGTTCTTCAAAATTATCTCCCTTAAATTCAAGGCGGTTATATACCCAGGCAGTTTCAATCTTTTCTTTTTCAGATTGAGTGGTGTCAAGATTTTTGATAGTATAATCCTTACTTGGGGAGGCAGGAACCAGTTCGTTTGTATAAGGCAAGTTTATTCCGGTATTCGCTGCAATCTTATCTATAATAAGTTTTTCGTTTGGACGAATGAAAATTGGTTTTTCATTTGTTGCGCCCTGTTTTGTAACCTGCACTAGGCCACGCAATAAAGTTGTTTCTACGGTTTTATCTGTTGTGTAAGATTTTACATTAAATGCAGTTCCCAAAACTTTTATATCGTAGCCTGAAACATGCACTATAAAAGGCCTTTGTGGTTGCTTTACAACATCAAAATAAGCTTCGCCATCCAGTGTAACTTCACGAGTGCGGCCGTTAAAATTTTGGCTAAATGAAATATGCGAGCCGGCATTAAGCCAAACGGTTGAGCCATCGGGTAGTATGGTTCGTGTTCTGCTCCCGTTATCTGCAACCAGTGTTTGAACTTTGGCGTTGCTTAAAAAAGTATTTTCTTTATTAAACATCCAAACGCCGGCAACTATAATAAGTAAAGCAGCGGCAGCCAAAAAGAAATAATAAAATTTACGGTTACTTTTTAACGGAACGGCCAGGTTTTCGTTTTCCCCTGCTGCTTCAACACGGGCCATTCTAAGAATATGGGAAATATTTTCTTGCTCATTTTCACCTTTTGTGTCTTTATCTCCTTTTTCGTTAGCAAACCACATTCTTTTCAGCAACTCATATTGCTGCTGAAGTGCAGCATCCTGCTGCAACAGTTGCTGAAATGACTGCATTTCCTCAATATTTGCTTCTCCGCTTAGAGAGCGGGACAATAGAAACCAAATTTTATTATTTGAGGATTGTTGATACATGGTGCCTGGTTAAAGACAGCAAGGACATGAATATCTACTAAGGAGGAATAAATAAAATCAGTAATTCTTTTTGGGTGAGGCTGCAAAATAATTTTTGTCTGGCTTTTCAAGATTTAGAGCAGTACAAATTCTTTTTACTGCAATGGCCATTTGAACGTCTATGGTATTTACTGTAATATTTAATATCTGGGCTACTTCTTTATATTTTAAACCATCTTCTCTCACCAGTTTAAAAATCATTTTACAGCGGGGAGGCAAAGCATCAATGGATTTTTGCATGCGTTGAAACATTTCTTTAGTAACCATTAATTCATCAGAATTAATGCTGGAATTTTTCAATTCAATTTCAATGAAATCAAATGGTTCTGTAGTAAGTTCTTTTGCTTTACGCGATAATGCATTTAACGATTGATTCTTTACAGCAATGTACAGGTAAACGGTAAGATTTTCAATCTCCCTTATCTTATCTCTCTGGTTCCAAAGCTTGACAAAAACATCGTTTACAACTTCCTCTGCAAGCTGGTCGCTGCGGGTTATGACGCGGGAAAAATGGTGCAGCCTGTTATGATATGCTTTATAAAGCCCTGCGAGCATCATTTCATTGCCCTTAGCAATGCCCTGCTGAATATCGCGTAAATTGTTGGTCATATTAATCATGCAGAAGTAAGCGCATAAAACAAAGGTGACACAATCAATTAATTTAGGGTGATTTTTTTTTCTGTACTAATTTACAGACTAACATAAGTTAGCGCAAAACTATAATTCATTATTTTTGTTATTATTATTGGGTGGTATGTTCTTTATTTATCGCTCCGGCTTTACGGGTTATCTCAGGATTCTTGCAGTTTGGCCTACCAAGGCGGTGGTCGAACTCTTGTATTTTCTGAACAATATTCAGCAAGTGTGATGAAGTTTTTTATGCATAAACATAAAGCTATTAGTTGTTGATATTTTGTTTAATTCAAACAATATAATTTCGATATTGTATTTGAATGTAAACAGATCAGCAGCGTCTGATTTTTAAAGACGCACAAGAATCCGCCGGAGGTGTAGGTTAAATTTCATTAATGATTAGAAGCCAGTACAAAAATATTTTTATAAAGAATTTAAATTTACTGATATGCAGGTTCATGATTTTGAAAAAACATTTTTAGACAAAATTGAAAAGGAAATAAAAATTGAGCCAAGGGACTGGATGCCCGATGCCTACCGTAAAAACCTTGTAAGGCAGATAAGCCAGCACGCACATAGTGAAATTATTGGCATGCTGCCCGAGGGTAACTGGATTACCCGTGCCCCAACGCTTAAAAGAAAATCTATACTAATTGCGAAAGCTCAGGATGAGGCGTGCCATGGTTTATACCTGTATTCTGCTACTGAAACACTCGGTACATCGAGAGAAGAAACCTTTAATGACCTGCACAGTGGTCGGGCGAAATATTCGTCAATCTTTAATTATCCCACACTTACCTGGGCCGATATTGGCGCGGTAGGCTGGCTGGTTGACGGTGCCGCAATCTTAAACCAGGTTATGCTTTGCAGAAGTTCTTATGGTCCATACGCGAGGGCGATGGTGCGTATTTGCAGGGAAGAAAGTTTTCACCAACGCCAGGGTTTTGAAATATTGTTGGTGCTGTCCCGTGGCAGCGATGAACAAAAAGCCATGTGCCAGGATGCCATTAACCGCTGGTGGTGGCCATCGCTAATGATGTTTGGTCCCAGGGATAATGACTCAACGCATTCTGATCAAAGTATGAAATGGAAGATCAAGCGCATGAGCAATGATGAACTGCGGCAGAAATTTATTGATATGATTGCTGAGCAGGTAAAAGTGTTGGGAATGACTTTGCCAGATGAAAATCTTAAATGGAATGCAGAAAGAAAGCATTACGATTTTGGTGAAATAGACTGGGAAGAATTCTGGAATGTGGTTAAAGGCAATGGCCCCTGTAACAAGCAAAGGATGGATGCAAGGGTGAAAGCATGGGATGAAGGTGCCTGGGTAAGAGAAGCCGCAACCGTTTATGCAGAAAAAAGAAAAGCTAAACAGGATAGTACAACAGATAAGAATTCATTGGTAGCCGCATAAAAATTATCTTTAAATGAAAACCATTACAAAATATTATTACGGCGATTTTGGCGAAAGCGGGGCCGGCGAGCCAACACCCACTAATAGAATTAAAATAAATGCTTCTAATGCAGAAGGACACGAATGGCCTTTATGGGAAGTTTTTATACGTAGTAAACAGGGTCTTGATCACAAACATGTTGGCAGCCTGCATGCAGCAGACGCACAAATGGCAATTGAAAATGCCCGGGATGTTTATACACGCAGAATGGAAGGCATAAGCATATGGGTAACAGAAAGTAAAAATATTCACGCAAGTAATCCGGATGAAGCCGAAAGTTTATATGATCCTTCAAACGATAAAGCTTACAGGCATCCAACTTTTTATGAATTGCCAATAGAATTAAAGCACATGTAAACCCGGGAAGGCGAAATAAGAATTTATGAACAAAACTTTAATCACCTACACCCTCCATCTTGCAGATAATGCACTTGTACTCGGCCATCGCAACAGCGAATGGTGCGGTCATGGGCCGGTGCTGGAACAGGATATCGCTATCACTAATATTTCGCTCGACCTCATTGGGCAGGCCAGAAATCTTTACCAATATGCAGCAAAAATTGCAAATGATGCCGGTTTAGATCCCGGCAATACTGCAACAGAAGATACCCTGGCTTATTTCAGAGATGCGAGAGAATTTAAAAATTGCTTGCTTACCGAGCTCCCAAGGGGAGATTGGGCATTTACCATTTTGCGCCAGTTTTTCTTTAGTCAATACCAATATTTGCTCTACAAAAAGCTGGAACAAAGCCAGGACGGGCAGCTTGCGGCTATTGCCGAAAAATCTCTAAAGGAAGTAACCTATCACCTTCGGTGGAGCAGTGAATGGGTAATACGTTTGGGCGATAGTACAAAAGAAGCCAATCAAAGAATGCTTAGTGCAACTGACGACCTGTGGATGTTTACCGGCGAATTGTTTAAGCCTGCCGATTTCGAAAAAGAAGCTGTTAGCCTCGGTTTTGGCGTTGACGTGGAAGCATTGAAAAACGACTGGATGCAAAGCGTAAAAAATATTTTTCACGAAGCAACACTTGCAATACCCAACGAAAACGCTTGGATGCAAACAGGCGGTAAAACAGGCAGGCATACCGAGCATCTTGGCTTTATACTTGCCGATATGCAGTACCTGCAGAAAACCTATCCCGGTAACGAGTGGTAAAATTTTTTTGAGCCGGGCTTTTATTTCATTGTGAAGCTTTGGTTGCGTCGCACCCTTGTACTTTTAATATTTTTATTCAGCTTTCAACAGCCAGTACTTCCGCATTAAAAAATATCATGGTAGAAACGCAAAATATAAATACACAAGCCATCTGGAAAATACTTGAAGATGTTTACGATCCCGAAGTGCCTGTGCTTAGTGTAATAGATCTGGGCATCATCCGCGAAGTAGAAATAGTAAATGACGAACTCGAGGTTACTATCACACCAACCTATACCGGCTGCCCTGCGATGGATGTAATAAGTATGAACATCAGGTTTGCGTTAATACAAAACGGTTATAGCAAAGTAAATATTAAATCAGTTCTCTCACCGGCCTGGACCACCGACTGGATGACGGAAACCGGCAAAGAAAAATTAAAAGCTTACGGTATTGCGCCGCCCAAAGTAATGCAATCTGTTTGTACGCCAGGCACTTTTCAACAGGAAGAAGCTATTCAGTGCCCGCTCTGTAATTCGTATCACACCAAACTCGTTAGCCGCTTTGGTTCTACAGCCTGTAAAGCATTGTATCAATGCGAAGATTGTAAAGAGCCGTTTGATTATTTTAAGTGTCATTAAACTTTTATCCACACGGATTATCGGGGGCTGTTAAAAGCCCAATCATAAACCAACTGTACAAGCGTGCGACGCAAGGAACGCTTAATCACCGAATTGATGCCTGGCTCAAAAAAAATAACCCGCACACTTTAATAAAAGCGGCGGGCTTGCTGTTGGTTTTGGAAATTTTATTGTTAAACTTTTCTTTTGTTTATTTCGTTGAGGAGCGCATTAAAAATATCTTCTACACTACCCTCGCCTTTTACCAATACCACTTTATTAAACTGTTTATAATAATCGGCAACGGCAGATGTTTTACTGTTGTATTCCGCAATACGCGATCTTATTACCTGTTCATTGGTATCGTCGCTGCGGCCACTTGTTAAGCCACGGTTTAGCAGGCGTTTTACTAATTCTTCCTCGCCAACCTGCAAGGCAAGAAATATTCCTATTTCATTGTTTTTTAACAGCAATAATTTATCGAGTGCCTCGGCCTGGGCTTTAGTACGGGGGAACCCATCGAATAGAAATCCTTTTGCACCAGGATTGTGGTCGAGTGCAGAGCTTATCATCCCAATTACAACATCATCGGGTACCAGCTGCCCCTGGTCCATAAGACTTTTTGCTTCGAGGCCCAAAGGAGTTTTATTGTTTATTTCATTGCGTAGTAAGTCACCTGTGCTTAAATGCTTTAAGCCATAGGCAGCAATTAGCTTTTCGCTTTGTGTGCCTTTTCCACTTCCCGGAGGGCCAAATAAAATAATATGGAACATAATCGTTACTATACTTGTGTTATGAGCAAATATAAGGGCTGTATTTTATATTTCCTTTAACAAAACCAACAGCTATTTAAAAAACGTATATGTAAGGACGGCGATAACATAGCGTATTTACTGGCCTATTGTTAGTAATTTTGAATTCGAAAACACTGGAGGAATATGAAACAAAAATTTATTTATTGCAGCATGGTGTTGTTGATTACTGCTGCTCAAGGCTGCTTCTCGCAGAATGCACCTGCTATAAAAAATACAACTATGGATAGCTCAAGTCAGAAAAAAAACAAAGTTTACTCGAATACCGATACAACCAAAGTTGTAATGAAAGACGAGGAATGGAAAAATTTACTTTCGCCTGAAGTTTATGCTGTAGCAAGGCAAAAAGGAACGGAAAGGGCTTTTACCAGCCAGTTTGAAACCTCTAAGGAAATAGGCACTTACTATTGTGCAGTTTGCGGTAATGCATTGTTTAAAAGCGATACAAAGTTTGAAAGTGGTTGCGGGTGGCCAAGCTTTTATGAACCCATTAGTAAGGGTTCTATTATCTACGAAAAAGATAACTCGTACGGAATGAGCAGGACAGAAGTGATGTGTGGGCGCTGCAAATCTCATCTTGGTCACGTTTTTGATGATGGCCCGCCGCCAACCGGTTTACGTTATTGCATAAACGGGGTTGTACTTGACTTTAAGAAAGCGCAGGAAGCAGAAAAAAAATATAACGCGGACGGTAAAAAAGAAGAATAAGATTTTGACAGGGGGTTGGTTTTTGATGATGGAAATGGGCTGCCTTTTGGCGGCTCATTTTATTTTGTATGTTGAAAGAAGTATTTAAATGCTATTATTTTTTAGCCGGGCAGTAGTGGTGCTATTAAGCTTCCGTTGTGTCACTCACTTGTACTTTCTGCAATTCTACTGAGCTTTTACCGAAGCGTAGATTACGGTTGTCGTTTAAAAGTAGTGCCAGCGAACCGCAGATTCCCCGTTGGGAGACTTTGCGGGTGTTGTCTCGGGTGCTGTTGGTGAAAAAGAGAAGAAACAATGACAAAGAAAGGCAAAGGAATTATAATTATTATTTTAGCGGGTATTTTAACGATAGTTATTTACCTCTCATTTAAATTGCGTAATGATGAAACTGATGAAATTATCAGTAATCATTATGAAGTTGTCGGGGTAATTTCTAACGTTGGGTTAAAAACTGTAATTATAAATTATACAGTAAATGATAATATATACAAATACACGCAGAATAAACCTTATTCAGGTTTAGCAGAAGGGGAATTGTTTTATACAATGGTGAGTAAAAAGGACTTGAATAGAGCGCTGGTTTTTTTTACAAGACCAATACTTGACACAACAAAATATCATTACACTTTAGCTAATCCGGTTGATGTACATAAACTTATGATTGATGGCAGTGAAATCTCATTTACTTATAAAGTAGAGACTAAAGAATACAGCAGAATACAAAAGTATAAAGATGGCAAGCCACCGGAGAACTTAAAAAAAATGAAAGTAAAATATAGAGTGGATCGACCTGAGATTGGTTATCTAGCGGAACAGGCGGAATAGCATGGTGTCAATTTCTAGGTATGCCATAAAAAAAGACTGCGCTATTTATTGCCTGAATAAAATTGTAAAAGTGATTCCTTTCCTGCAGAGTTTTCTCTCATAGCTTTGTGTGTGCCAAGGACTCTGCGGTTCGCTACTCTTAGTTTTCAATATTACCAGCTAATCTACGCTTTGGTAAAAGGAGCATTAACTTACAAAAAGTACAAGAGTGCGACGCAAGTAAAGCTGAATAGAATTAACAATGCCTGGCTCAAAAAAATAATGGGCATATAAAAAAGCCACTTACTTATTAGGCGGCTTTTTGTTTATTATTTTATCTCTTTCATTAATTCACTAACTGCGGCTTCCAGTTGCTGATCTGTTCCTTTGCTTACTTTCTCATATTCGTTCATCAGTTTTATATCGGGTTCTGTTTGGTGGTTCTCTAAATAGTTGCCAGTAGTTACGCTTTTTACGCCCATGGGTGGTACTCCCCAATAAAGACTGTTATCCTGTAAGCCTTCCCAACCTGCAAATGTGCAGGTTCCGGGAACGGGCATGCCCACCAGCTTTCCCAGCTTGAGGTCTTCGTAACTGAATGCGAAGCAATGACCATCACTGTAGTTGCTTTCGTTGGCAAGGGCAATGCTGGGTTTGGTCCAGCGGAAACTTGGTTCGTAATACCAAACTCTTGTATCGCTGCTGTTGATTAAATATTTTTTACCGCTCAGGAACATGGCAAGATCACTTACAAGATCGCCGCCACCGTTGTTTCTGGTGTCTACAACAAGGGCTTTTTTATCAGCAAATTTTCCCAGTACATCGCCGAACATACTGCGGTAAGCACCATCATTCATGCCGGGAATATGCACGTAGCCCAATGTACCATTACTCAGTTTATCCACTTCCATTTCGTTGCGGAGTACCCAACGTTTGTAAAGCAAACTTCCCTGTTCGCCCAAAGAAATTGGTTTGATGATGTATTCTTTTTTACTCTTATCGGTTGGATCAAGAATGGTGATTAATGTATTTTTTCCCACTTTGCGGTTAAGAAATTGAGCCAGGTCTTTATCAAGGGTAATGGTTTCGCCATCTATTTGTTCTATGATCATTCCGGGTTTTATTTTCAGGGTTGCTTTGTCCAGCGGACCATCTTTAAGTACTTCAACAATCTTTACACCGTTACCTTTATAGGTGTCGTCAAAAAAAGCACCGAGCGATGCGGTGGCGTCGCCATTGGGGTCAAACTTTCCATAACCGGCACCGCAATGCGATACGTTCAGCTCGCCAAGCATCTCACTAAGCATTTCTGAAAACTCATAATTGTCGCCAATTGAAGGCAGAAACTTACGGTAATTTTTTCCCAGCTCATCCCAGGGTGCGCCATGATAACCCGCTGTGTAAAATGTTTCTTTGGTTCTGCGCCACACATGCTCAAACATAAATGCACGTTCTTTGGCTACATCGAGATTCATTTCACTGTTTATTTTTACCATGTCCTGTTTGCCACTGGTTGGATCAATTTTACTGATGCTGCCATCCGCATTAAGAAAAATATTTTTCTGGTCTTTATCCCAAACCATCGTGGCGCGGTCGGCATTTAAAGATGCAAGTATTTTTGTTTCTTTTGTACGAAGGGTTGTTGTCCATAAGTTATAACCGTCTTCAAACTTTGCGATATAGTAGAGATTCTCTCCGTCTTTTGAAACCAGCGCATCGGCAATATTTGCGGAGGCAACAGTAAGCTTTACTTTACGCTGCTGCAAACCATCCCAATCAATCAATACGGTATCTTTTTTTTCCTGTTTCTTTTTTGTTGTGTCTGCCTTGTCTGCTTCATCTTCTTTTTCTTTTAGCAATGCTTCATCTTCTAGACTAAGTTTAAAACGGTCGTAGGCATCTTTTGTAAAGAATAACGCATATACATCTGTTTGGGTACCGCCGTTGTTGGCGCGGCTTTTAAGCCCGTCCCGGTCTGTAAACCAAAGCATCATTTTTCCACCCATCATCCATTTTGGATAATTATCGTTGAATCCACTTTGGGTTAGGTTTACTATTTTACTTTTTCCATCTGCAGCGATCAAACCTACTTCGCCATTGCTGCTGCCTTCTTCGCTGTACTGCACCAACAGCCATTTGCTGTCAGGGCTCCAGGAAAAATACTGGTCATTATCGCCCACAGATAACAATTCTTTGGCTGTAAGTAAAGTACGCACCTGCTTGCTGGCTATATTGTAAATTTTTAGTGTGGTTCTGTTTTCAATAAATGCAAACTCTTTTCCGTCAGGAGAGTAATCGGGTTCATAATTTTCATTGGTATTTACAATGATGGGTGTCTCTTTCAGAATAGTGGAAGCATAAAAGTAAGGCTCTTCTTTTCGAACTATTTCTGTTTGATAAATTTTCCAGCTCTCACCTCTTTCACTTGCGTAAAGTAATGATTTTCCATCGGGAGAAAAGCTAACGCCGGTCTCCTGTTCAGGGGTGTTGGTAATACGTTTGGTAGTGCTGCCGTCAATTGAACTGGTAAATACTTCTCCACGGAAAATAAAAGCTACTTCTTTATTATTAGATGAAACAGCGAGCTCCTTCACATTGCCGCTTACCTGTATAATTTTTTCATTAGTGTATTTATCACCGGCGGCAATGGTTATGTTCAACTTCTGAACATCGGTGCCTCCCTTAATGTATAAATCGCCATTCTGACTGAAACACAAAGTGCCATCATTAGCAATACTTAAAAACCTGACAGGGTTGTTTTTAAAACCGGTGACCTGTGTGGCAGAAGCTGCATCGCTTAACGGCATTTTAAATACGTTAAATGATCCACTACTTTCACTTAGGTAGTAAATAGAGTTTTCATTATCTGCAAATACGGGGTTCCTTTCATCAACAACAGAACTGGTTATTTTTGTATGTTTTCCAGTTGCCATATCGTACATCCAGATGTCTCTTGCTACCGAAGAAACCTGGTGTTTGCGCCATTGATTTTCCTGGCCTTTTTTGTCTTCGTAAATCATGGTTTTTCCGTTGCGGCTAAACTTTATATTTTCAGCCGGTGTGGTCAATATTTGCTCAACCCTTCCGCCATTTACCGAAACTTTATATAGCTCACTCATGTAGCTGGACGGGAATTGGCGGTTATCTGCAAGGTCCATCCGCGATGCGCCAAAGACTACGCTTTTATCATCCGAGGTAAAATCGTAAGGATATTCAGGTGCTGAGTGATAGGTTAACCGTTTTGCCTCCCCACCTGATGCGGGCATAATAAAAATATCAAAATTGCCATAACGGTCGCTGGCAAATGCAATATATTTTCCATCGTGGCTCCAAACAGGCATAAAATCGTGTGCTTCATGTAAAGTCAATGGCAGTGCAGCTCCGCCAGTAGATGCTACTTTGTAAAGGTCACCTTTGTAAGTAAATACTATAGATTTTCCGTCTGGCGAAATGGAAGGATAGCGAAGCCATAATGCGTTGGTATCCTGGGCAAAAGTTGAAATAATGAACGCTGCAATACAAATGGTAAAGAGACTAATTGTTTTTTTCATGGCTTTATAATAAAGTGGAAAGTTACACAGATAGCGTATACGAAAAAGTAGTAATGATTGAGTAATTGCTATTTTTAGATAAGCGATTTAAGAAATTATTGCATAATGTATAAAAAATTTTTTTTACGTATCGGCTGCATTGATACAATGAACCTCGGTTACAGCTCGCCCCTCCAGGATGATGGTGGCACCCTCGTACAATTGAAGCTTTATTCCGCTCCCCTTCTCCTTTTGGATAAAGTGGCCGAACACTGGATAAGGTATCAATATTCTGCACATTTCCGTAAGTTTTATTATTGCCTAAAACTATTAAGCAAACAGCTTTAGCTTTACCAATTTACACACATATAAATGCTGCAATGAAAACAAATGAGCAGGTAATTGAGCAAACAAAAAAATGGATCAAGGATGTGGTGATCGGTTGCAATTTTTGCCCCTTTGCCGCCCTAGAAGTGAAACGGAATACCATTCATTACCAGGTAGAAAACAGTACCGGTATAAGTGAATGCCTGCTTAGTTTTATAAACGAATGTATAAGGCTTGACGATAATGCCGGCATTGAAACCAGCTTTCTTATTTTGCCAGACACTTTTCAAAAATTTGCTGATTACCTCGATCTGGTTTCGCTTGCCGAAAAACTATTAAAGAAACAGGGTTACACCGGTATTTACCAGGTAGCAAGTTTTCATCCCCTGTACTGTTTTGCCAACGCTGCGATTGACGATGCATCCAATTACACCAACCGCTCTGTTTACCCGATGCTGCATTTGCTGCGCGAAGAGCGCATTGAACAAGCCTTACTGCATTACCCAAACCCCGAGCAGATTCCAAAACGTAATGTTGATTTTGCCCGGAAAGCCGGGCTTATATATATGAAAACCCTGAGGGATAATTGCTTCTAAAATTGGGTGCTGCGTTAATAAAAAAGATAAATTTTTATGTTGCCGGCTTAAGTATTTCATGGGATCGCCTGTTGTGTCACTCACTTGTACGGTTGGGTTAAGAGGCAACAAGGCAAAGACGCAATAGTAGGCAAAGAGTATTCCATTGTTCACAGTTCATTTCTATTCTTCAGTACAAGCGTGCGACGCAAAGAACGATGGCTAAAGATCTATTGCCTGGTCCAAAAAAATGTATTGGTTATTTAAATTTCATGAGTAATGTGGCGCCATAAGTTTTTGGATCGCCGAGGTGCACCGCGCCAAAATCGTAGGCATAGGCAATATATTTTTCGTTGCCTATATTCCGGTTCCATAGAAATACGTCGAAGCATTTTGAGGAGATGCCCACACGTGTATTGAATAAACTGTAAGGCGATTGTTTTATATTATTGGCAAGATCGTAGTACGTGGTGCCGAGATGAAACCACTCTGCACGCACCACAAATTTAGTGTCGTTTGTTTCTGATAAAGGCCAACTGTACTGCACGGCGAGCATGGAAGTAACATCTGGTGTGTAAATCTGTTTCTTACCGTTGAGGTCGACCGCTTCGCCATTCTGCGAGACTTTTAACGACGTATATGCTGCGTTGGTGTAGCCGAAATTATAATCTAACTGCAGTCCATTTATTGGTGCGGCAGATAGTTCAAGCTCTACACCTTTGCTGGTAAGTTTGCCGGTATTTTTGGTAACGATAATGGCATCGGGCAAAATAAGTGTGGGCACCTGTGCATCGGTAACACGGGTTAAAAATGCAGTGATGTTGAGCCTTAAACGGTTATCGAAGAAATTATTTTTGATACCGGTTTCAATGTTGTTGCTGTATTCGGGTTTATATGGGTAAAGTGGCGGCTGAGAAGGATCGGACGATAATTGCGTAAGCCCGCCTGTGCGAAAACCACGGCTGTAAGTTGCAAATAAATTGCTGTTTTTTGCAACCGAATAATTTAAACCAAGCTTTGGCGATACTGCGTTGTAGTGCGCTGCCGAAGCGGTATCTGGAACTGTTACGATTAGGTCTTCGCCATCTTTCTGGTATTCGCCTTTAACCGCCAGTTTTTTGTTTTCGTAATCGTAACGAAGACCTGCAATAAACGCTAATTTTTTATTAATGGCATAGGTGCCCTGGCCGTAAAAAGCGATGCCTGTATTTTTACCTTTGGTTGAATTAATTGTGGCAAAGTTTACATCTGGTATGCCATAGAAGCCGGCATCTTCTCCAAAATGTGTGGCCTGTTTAGCCGGGTTATACTGGTGAAAGAAATAGGCGCCCGCTGTCCATCTAAAACCAGCTGTTTTGTTGGCAGCAGAACTAAAACGCAGTTCCTGCGTAAATACTTTTACTTTATTCCACTCTTTGCCATAATCGTTTATTACGGTTACAATATCGTAAGGCGAGAAATCGCCGTCAAGCGGGGCATTGTAGTAGCGTTGATTGGTTTGCCATGCCGTTTGTGAAGTAAAGTTGACACCCGGCCCTGAATGGTTTACGGTTAAAGACGCGTTGAAAGAATTATCAATCATTTTTGCAATTGCATTCTGGCTCAGGAAATACGGGTTATTAATTGCGTCTTCTACACCATTTACTAAAGGGAATGGTCCATTGCTACGGGTGTTTTGGTGTTTTGCATTTAGCGTAATGGCCCATTTGGAATTTGGCAAAAATTTGAGGTAGTAATTGCCGCTTGTACGCTGTTGTTTATCGAACGAGGTGTTGTTAAACTGGTTGGTATAATAACCATCGCGTTTACTGAATACAGCTGAAGCTCCGAAGAATAATTTGTCTTTTATCAACGGTGTTTTTATGCCGGCACTGTAGCGTTGCTGACCATAATTGCCAGCATTTAATTCAACAAAACCGTTGGTGGCATTGGTTGGCTGTTTGGTGATGATATTTATTACCCCACCCATTGCATTTCTGCCATAGAGTGTACCCTGCGGGCCACGGAGTACTTCAATCCTTTCTACATCGTTAAGGCCTGCGATATAGGTATCTAAACTAAACTGGTTTACACCGTCTATGTAAGTAGCCACCGCCGGATCGTACGAGGTGGTAACAATGCCGCGAACAGAACTTACATTACGGTCGTCGCCCGAATTATTGGAATAGAAATTTGGTGCGATTGCTGTTAATTCTTTACTGTTCCATAACCTGTACTGCTCTACCTGTTTTGCTGAAACAGACGTAATACTAACCGGAATACTCTGGAGTGCCTCTTCTCTTTTTTGCGCGGTTACAATCACCGCATCCAGCTGCCCTGCTGCATCTGCAAGCTGAACATTCAACCCGCTGCCATTCGCAGTTACCACAATCTCTTCACTAATACCGGCATAACTTAATGCAGAAACAGTAATAGTGTAAGTTCCGGCGGCGATATTTTTTAATGTAAAAACGCCCTGCGCATCACTGAAAGTAAAAGCATTAGTGTTTAGCAAATGTATAAATGCATCATTTACAGGCTGTGCCCTGGTGTCGGTAATTTTGCCGGTAACAGTTTGGCTGTGCGCCGCCACATTAATGAGTAACAAGGCTAGCAAATAACCAATTCTTTTTACGCTCATTTTCATTATTAGGTTAGATTTATATAAACAAAATATCCTGATTTTTAAGGGCGCAAGATACTACCGGATTATGTTTTTGGGCTGCAATTTTTTATAACCCTTTTGGGCTATCAGCCAATTTTTTCCTTGCATCGCCTGTTGCGTCGCAATCCTTTCAGCTGTTCTAATGCTATTTGGCTTTGGCGTTTACAGGTTTTTGACTGGCGTATTTTGCAACATACATCTCACCAAACCGTTCCACCTGATTAAACCTATTGTATAAATATTTTCAAATTATAGAAAGTCCACCACAAAGGGTAAGCAGCTCAATGTTTTGTGTACGGTATAAAAGTGCATTTGAGGGTTACTGCTTGATAAATGCTCTTTAAGCAGGCTGATTATTTATTAAGCATCCGTCAATTGCAGCACTAATATTTTCCAAACCTTTTTGAAACAGAACATCATCCGTCCAGCCAAAACCGATACGCATATAGGTTTCAGGCATTTCAAACCAATGCCCGGGGCCTACCATCGTTTTGTATGTATTCATCAGCGTTAAGTAAAATTTGTCGGCATCAATTTTCAACCCTGCTTTAAAACGGGCAAAACAAACAACACCTCCCTGTGGCAATACTGCTTCTATTCTTGTTTCTGTTTGTAACCAATTTTTTAATAGATGGAAATTATGCATAGCGCTACGGTTGATCTCTACTGCAAACGCTTCTTTCTCCACATAAAATTGGTAAGCTACTTCTTCATCCAATGCCGAATTACTGATATAGATCATTTCTTTAGCAGCAAGAAAGCGCTCTAATAACGTTTCATTCTGTGTTATAAGCCATCCTATTCGTAAACCGGGTAAGCCATAAGCTTTGGAAAGCGATGAAACACTGATTACATTTTTACTTTTTGTTGCTGCAACAGCATAAGGGGTTACAAAGCCCGCATCCCGGTAGGTTTCATCAACAAGTAAAAAGATGTTACGCTGCTCTGCAATAAGGATCACTTCGTTTATCTTTTCCTCACTCATCAGCATACCGGTTGGGTTGTGGGGCGTGGTAATACTAATGAGTTTTGTATTTGGTTTTACAGCCGCTGCTATTTCATCTGGGTTCAGTTTCCAGTTGTTTTCGAACAGCAGGTCAATAAACGAAATACTGCAGCCGATGGTACGGGGTACTTCTATGTTTGTTGCATAGTTGGGCCGTACAACAATCAGGTGATCTTCGGCACTTAGCAGGGCGGTGTTGATGATGAACAAAGCACCTGCCGCACCATTGGTTAACAATACATGCTTTTCATTCAGGTTGTAGTATTCTTTTACAATGAGTTTCCGCAGTTCGGCTTTACCGCGATGGCCAATATACTCCAGCTTAAGATTATCAAGGGAGAGATTCAATTCGCTCATTTTTATATCGGTAACCGAACTTTCGGAAAGATTGTATTTAATATTATCGTAGCCGGTTTCTTCAGGCGACTCCTTTTCTATTGGCATGCGCTTGTAAAGCATTTGAATGGATATTTATATGCTAAAGTAGTTATTAGCGGCGATGCGTTGCCATAGAAAGTTTGCAAAAGAAAACTATTTTGCCGGGCAACCCAAAGCCGCAAAATGCTTTGCAGTATAAGCGTGCGACGCAAGTAAAGATGCCCTGAGAACCCATGCCGGGTACAAAAAAATTACTGCCTTTTTTTAATGCTGTAATTAACAAGATAAACGCCAACCAAAGTAATAAGTGCGCCGATAATCAGGTTAAAAGTAAGCGGCTCGTTTAGCAAAATGGCACCTGTTATCATGGCCACAATCGGATTTATGTAAGCATACAGCGACGATACGGCCGGCGGCAGGTATTTAAGGGAATAGATAAAAGCTATGAATGCAACAACAGAACCCATAATAATTAGATAGGCAATGGCTATCCAAGTTTGATAGGGTATATCGCCGATGGGGATATTATTGTTGGTAAGATGCGCAACGGTAAAGATCATGAAAGATGAAATAAACATTTGCCAGCCTACGGCATAGTAGGGATTCATCTGGTATTTATTACGGGTCACAAAAATGGTTCCTATGCTCCAGCCGATCATTGCAATAATACCGAGCATAACGCCAATGGCATAACCCTCGGGCTGCGCATGAAAAGCGTTTTCATAAAACACAACCGCCACACCGAAAATGCCCACAAACAGCCCGACAAACGTTAGCGGGGCATTGTTGTTCTTTTTAAAAAAAGCCATTTCAATAATCACCACGCATAGAGGATACAATGCACTTATAAGCGAAGCCAGTCCACTGGATATATATTTTACACTCCAGGTACTTAAACCATTTGCCAGCACAAACATAAAAATAGAAAGAATAAACAGCCAGCGGAATTGTGGCCAGGTAGGCAGTTTTTCGCCTTTAACAAAAAAGAAAATAAGTAAAATAGAACCTGCAAGAAACTGGCGTATATAACTAAGCTGTAACCCCGGAACATATTTAACACCAATTCTGCTGGCCACCCATGTAGTACCCCAGATTAAGCTGGTAGCACCAAGCGCCAGGTATGCATTCCTTTTAAGGCGTGCATTGATTTGGTGTTGTTGAATATTTGGTTTTTCGTTATCCATTCTTTTATCCTTCAGAAAATAAAATGTCTTTTTTTTGAGCCAGACATCAGCCCTTTGATTTGGCTTTACTTGCGTCGCACTCTTGTACGCTTTGTAATTCTATTGAGCAAAGCGAATGCGCAGTAAGAATAATAAACTGCGTTGCTGAAACGGCGAGATTAGTGCTCAACCAAAAATCCTCACCATTCAAAAAATCTTCCCAAATTCAGGTTCAGAAAATTAATGTTTAAAATGCCTTAGACCGGTAATAACCATTGCCAGCTTGTGTTCTTTGCAATAAGCAATACTGTCTTTATCGCGTATAGACCCACCCGGCTGTATAAATGCTTCAATGCCTTCGGCATGTGCCATTTCCACGCAATCGCTGAAAGGGAAAAATGCATCGCTGGCAAGAACAGCGCCCCGCAGATCAAATTTAAACTGCTTTGCTTTATCAATACTCTGGCGCAATGAATCGATGCGGCTGGTTTGTCCGCAGCCTTTGCCAATAAGCTGTGTGTTTTTTATAAGTGCAATGGCATTGCTCTTTAAATGTTTGCAGACAATGTTTGCAAAATCAAGATCAGCCCTTTCCTCAGCGGTAGTTTCGCGTCCTCCGGCTTCTTTCCAGTCTGTATAATTGCCGTTATCAGTACCCTGAACCAGGGTTCCATTTAAAAGTGATTTTATTTGAGTTTGTGGTTTGTAGCTGGCAGTTTTTAGTTGAAGCAAAATTCTGTTCTTTTTACTTTTTAAAACAGCGAGTGCATCTTCGTTAAATGAAGGGGCAATCAACACCTCAAAGAATATTTCGTTGATAGCTTCTGCTGTAGCTTTATCAATACTACCGTTGCAAATCAGCACGCCACCAAAAGCACTTTCCGGGTCGCCTGCCAAAGCTGCATCCCAGCTATCTTTTACCGACTGCCTTATGGCAACGCCACAAACATTTGTATGTTTAAAAATCGCAAAAACGGCCTCCACTAAATTTTCTCCAACGGAGGGAACTTTAAATTCGCTGATTAATTGTATGGCGGCATCTACATCAACCAGGTTATTGTAAGACAATTCTTTGCCGTGAAGCTGTGTAAAAATTTCAGTTAGATCACCGTAAAACACTGCATCCTGGTGCGGATTTTCGCCGTAGCGCAATGGCTGTTTATTGGTGAGCGGCTTAAGTATGGTTCCATTAAAATAGTTGTTGATGGCAATATCGTAGTTCATCACTACTTCGAAAGCTTTTGCAGCATAAGCCTTCCGCTGTTGAATAGTCGTGTCACCATTTTGGGCCTGCAATAAATCAACCAGCGAAGCATAATCATCTTTGGCGGCAATTACTACAAGGTCCCTGAAATTTTTTGCGGCTGCGCGTATCATGGAAGGGCCACCAATATCAATTTTCTCGATAATTAGTTTTTCTTCCGAAGTACTGCGCAGTGTTTCCTCAAAAGGATACAGGTCAACTATTACAAGGTCTATCTCCGGAATATTATATTCTTTCATTTCCGCCAGATCCTGCGCTATATCTCTCCTGCCTAATATACCACCAAACACGGTGGGATGCAGGGTTTTAACCCTGCCACCAAGAATAGATGGATAGGTGGTTAAGTTTTCCACAGGCACGCAACTGATGCCCAGATCCTCAATAAATTTTTGCGTACCCCCTGTTGAATAAATAGTAATGCCCAGCTTTTGTAGCGCCTGCACTATTGGCTCAAGGCCATCTTTGTAAAAAACAGAAATAAGCGCAGACTGGATTTTTTTTTGCATTTTTTTTGAAACATTTAAACCTGCCTTCTGGTATTTAAAGTCGTGGGCAGTTTATTGAACGGAATAAAGTTATCAGAGATCCATTACAAAAGCGCCCTGTTGTGCTACAGAATGGAAGCGCAAATGTAGGTTCTCACAATCTTTTTTCCATAGCTCTGTTTTCCACAAGGGGTTGCTGCTGTCAAAAACAATTGTCTTAAACTCAAATACATCCTGCAGCTGGCTCATATATACCTTCGGGTTTTTAGACACAATAATAATATCAACCCGAATTTTATTTGGCAGCGATGTGTAGTTTATGGCACTGTCAATCAGCATGATGGTTTTGCCGTTCACTTCAATAATTCGGTTCTTTTGTAACCCTGTGTTGTTACCCACCGCTGCTGAAGAATGGTATAAAGTACGGGCAGGTTTAAGGTGAAAATTCCGCAGAAACCCATCTTTTATCAGGATGCTGTCACCGGTAAACATATAGCTTTTGCCCTGTACAATATCAATCGCAGATTGTTTTGGCACATTGTAAACAATAAGTTTCTGCTGGTTATTGCGCGCAATCAAATCAACACAGATAGAAACGGTAAATAAACACAAAAATGCAAGGGATGTTACAAATGCGTTAGTTGATTTTTTCAACAGCCAAATACATGCGGAAATAATAACTGCAAAAAGCATCCAGGTTTGCAGAACGCTAAGCTGCAGATTGTTCCATACCGCAAAAGGAAGTTGGTTGATGTACTCGATAAACAGGTTCATTGCCATTACCATTATCCCAATTACTACTCCCATAAATTGCGCCGCCACGCCAATAAATGAAACACAGAGCAAAAGAATTTCTCCATAAAGTATAATACCCGAAAGCGGCACCGCTATAAAATTGGTAAGCAGAAAAAGGTTGGGGAACTGATGAAAATAAAAAATTACTATCGGTATGGTAAGTACCTGCGCCGAAATGGTGACGGAAGTAAGTGCCCAGATTTTATCTATCCATTTATTCCGGAAATAAAACCACCGGTACACGGGCTGCATAAACAGAACGATACTAATTACCGCAGCATAAGACAAAAGAAAGCCTACATCCCACAGCATAAAGGGGTTATAAATAAGCATGCAAAATGCAGATGCTGCCAACGTGTTGTACATATTGGTTTTGCGACCTATTGATGCACCAATTACAATAAAAGAAAACATTACTGCCGATCGCAGTATTGAGGGCACTGCACCTGCAACCAGCGTAAATGCCCATAGCACAAAAAGAATAATAAACGGTTGAATCCATTTTGCCAAACGGTATCGTCTCAATGGTGCAAATATGCCGAGCATTAAGCCGTATATCATACCCAGGTGCAACCCGCTTATGGCAATAATATGCACCACACCCGTGTTGCTGTATGCCTGAACCAGTTCTTTATCAAGATGGTCCCTGTAGCCAATCAGCAATGCTTCGGCTACACCCTGCTCTTTGTTTCCCGGTATATTTTGCTGAAGGGTTTTAATAACAGCGTCCCTAATTTCAAAAAGCTTCTGCTGCAGCAAGCTTGTATTGGTACCGGGTAATAAAGTGTAATCATTATCTTTTAGAAAGACCTGTGCGGTAATATCCTGGAATAAACAATAACGCTGATAATCGAAACCACCGGGATTACCGCTGTTGGTTATTGGCTGCAATACTTTTTTTAATAATATTACTGACCCATAACCCAGTGGTGGCTGTTCGTTACCCTTTTTAAAATACACCAATATTTTACCCTGTGTATTTTCCCAGCTTCCAGCCTCTTTTACAGCATTTACGCTGGCCAGTGCTTTGTAAGAATTTGTTTTTTCCACCAGTGGCTCTTCAAGCGTAAGCATCAACGAATCGCCGGCTTGGTAGTTGTTGCCCAGCCAGCCCGGTTTATGGCGGATGTCTTTTGTAAACGTTACCGTTGCTCCTGTTAAACCAAAGAGCAAAATTATTAACACGCCCTGCAGCCAGCGAGCAGAAAATCGAAGCGACAAACCAGTTAGCGAAAAGGCCACGAGAAACAGTAACACAATTACCGCAGCCACCAAAATAGAAACAATTGAAAACTGCAGGTACCACTGCAAAATAATACCCGCCACCAGAGGCGTCAGTAACCTTATAAAAGGGTATTTTTTTAGCTGGTTTGGGTAATTATCAATCATGGAATAAATTTAATATTCCTTCTTTGAAATCTAATAATTTGTTGGGTTTATTTATATCCCGCATTTCTTTTGTACCCGGCAGTTGAAGCATTGTGCAACTTTTCTTGCGTCGCACTCTTGTACTGAAGAATAAGTTTCATCCGTTCACAAGTTGTAGCGTTCACGGGTTTTAAAGTACAGATTCTTGTATAACGCGTTAACTTTTGAACTTGTGAACCTGATGCTCAACTTCCCAAAAGTACAAGAGTGCGACGCAAGAAAAGCCAAATAGTAAGACGAACGCCGGGTACATAAAATAAAAAAACCACCCTTGCGAGGTGGTTTTAACAGGTATTTCTTTCGGTTATTAATTAAATATATACCGTATACCAACCTGGCCCTGCCAGCGCGATAAAATGTTTGTATTGTTTGTATAACTGTTTACTAAGGGAACCTGGTTTGTAGGGTCGAGGTAAGGCATAGAGAAGCGCGGTTTGCCTGCATTTAGTAGATCGGTTGTAGGAACAAGACCCTCGTACTTTAGGAAAGAAGTAGAAGTAAAGGATTTGCTAATGCCCCAGTTCTTGTTTACGAAATTACCAACGTTAATCATATCGAATGTAAGGCGCAGCGTGTGCTTGTCTTTGTTCTTTCCGGCAGAAAAATAAAAGTCTTGTGTAATATTTAGATCTAAGCGTTGAAAGAAAGGTAGCACGGCTGAATTGCGTTCTGCCGTTGAGCCCTTGTGGGAACTTAAATAAGGATCCTGATTGATGAAGTTGTTTAACTGCGCCCATATTTGCGCCGGGGTTCTGGTATCGGTAATTGTACCGCCGCCTGTGTTTACGGGAACGAGTACAATATCGTTCTGATCTTTTGGAATATAAATAAGATCATTGTTACCGCCAGTTCCATCGTTGTTTGCATCGCCATTGTAAGTGTAAGAACCAACACCTGCGGGCGCAGCTTCAAAGATTAATCCTATTGACGTTGCGAAATTCTTTCCATACTCCTTACGGTAAGATGCTGAAGCAATTACCCTGTGTGGCTGATAGAAATTTGCATATCCTAAATCTGTTGCGTTGGGATCGCTTTTTACTGGCCTGTCTCTCCAGTTACTTGCGGCAATAGAACCACCATCATTCAGCGTTTTTACTTCGCTGTAAGTATAGGCTGCGCTAAAGTAGAAATTACGCATGGTTTTCTGCAACTGTAAAGTAAGCGTATAGCCATAGCCCTTGTTGGCATTGGTCATCAAAATAGCGTTGCTGATATTGGGGTTGGTTACTGTTGCTGTGGGTTTGCCACCATAAATTCTTGTACTGTCGTACCTTATTCGCCCGTCGGAACCTACAAAAGCTTTACCGGTGGAAGGCAGGTTTACGTTTTGGAAATAAACGGCCTCAATATCTTTTGAGAAAGTATACTCCAAAGTGGCTACCACATTACCGGGCAATTTCTGATCAACTGCAAAGCTGGCTTTTAACGCCTGTGGGTATTTGAAGCCTTCATCGGTAAATACTAAATTGTACGCTGTGTTGTCTGCTGTTGCACTTGGTCTGTAGGCATTTATATCAGGTGAGAACGCAACAGCTGTTTTGCTGAACGACCCAAACTGTACGCCGTTGTTGCTTGCCTGATTGCTGATCCATACAAATGGCGGCGGGCCTGCAAATACACCTATACCACCTCTAACCTGTGTTTTCTGATTTTTAAACACATCCCAGTTAAACCCAAGCCTTGGTGAGAATAAAGTATTGGTGCCAGGTCTTTGACCTACGTCGTAGCTTTTTCCATCTCTAAAAACAAGTGCGGGTACATACGGGTTGGATGTAAATTTATCTTCGAAGATGGGTACATCAACACGTAAGCCATAGGTAACGGTTAGGTTTTTCTTAATCCTCCATTTATCCTGCGCAAAAAAGCCTAATTCGGTAGATCCAATTGTTGCAAAAGGAAACGATCCGTCTTTTGTAACTGCATATTGCAGGTTGTAACTAACTGCATTTGCCACACCATTGTTGGCACTGTTGTAAAAGTCAGTTAAGGTATTAAATCTGTAAACACCTTCGTAGTTAGGGGCAAAGCCATTTTTGAATTTCTTCATATAATTCTGTGTACCCAGCGTAATTTCGTGAGAGCCCTTATACATCGTGAAGATATCAGAGAACTGGTAAATGTCTGTACTCAACAGGTTATTGTAGGTAAAGGGTTCGTATCCAAAGGAAGTATAGGTTTGACCCTGACCATTCATAATATCAACCAAAGGAAAATCGCCACCTGCAAGACTGGCCCTAAAGTCTCTTAAAGCAGTATAACCAAACTGTAGCTTGTTAGAAGCTGAATTACTGAACCTGGTGTTTAACTCGGCTATTAAAATATTAAAATTGTTGTTGATGGTATAACCGCTGCCGCTGAATGGTAAACTTGTAGCGCCGGGCTGCCTGTTTCCACCGGGTGCGCCGCTGTTACTCGCAGGAATATTTTTATAAGATTTTAAATAGTTATACTTTATGGTGAAAGTATTGCTCTTATTAATGTTCCAGTCAATCTTTGCAGTTATTTTATCGCTATAGGTTTTATAACTATAACCCTGGTATTCCCCCGGATTGTAGTTGTACTTATCCATCAGGAACTGCTTCAATGCGTTCAATGTATCTGCATTGGCCAATGAAACAGAGGCAGGGTTGGCCTGATTATTTGCGTCAGAAGCAATAAAACTTGTAGCGGGTGCAGTAATTCGCTCCTGCTCGCCACTAACAAAGAAAAACAGTTTGTTTTTGATGATTGGCCCCCCTAATGAAAAACCTCTTTGGTTATAACTAAAATCCTGTCTGGGTAATGTTACTGTTCTTACATCGTACCCCTGTAACCCAGGCCCTTTTAAATAAGTGTAGACTGAGCCTTTAAAAGTATTGGTGCCACTGCGTGTTACGGAGTTAATACCAGCACCAGAGAAACCTCCCTGTCTTACATCGTAGGGTGAAACGTTTACCTGTATTTGCTCAATGGCATCTAAACTGATTGGCTGAGAAGCTGTTTGACCGCCCAATGTACCTGATAAACCAAACGCATTGTTGAAGTTTGCACCGTCAACAGTAAGGTTGTTGTAAGCACTGCTGCGGCCACCAAAGCTTAACCCGTTTGCTGTTGGGGTGAGTTTGGTAAAATCCTGTAGTGAGCGGTTGATGGTAGGTAACCTTTCCAGCTGAGAGCGGCTGATAATTTCCTGGCTGCCCGTACGGCTGTTGTTAAAAACCTTATTTTGGCTTACTGCAGTAACCACAACTTCTGTTAGCGATTTAGATTCGGCAATCAATGCAAAATCTGCTTTGTATTCCTGCCCCAGCAGCAGGAACACATTTTCCTGGGGATCTGCTTTGTAGCCAATATAACCAACGGTAATTGTGTACGGACCACCCACTTTCATGTTAGGCAAATTAAAACGTCCATCTTTTCGGCTTGTGGTGGTATACCTTGTTCCCGTTGGAAGGTGAAGAGCTGTAATTGTAGCTCCTGAAACTGAGCTTCCGTTATCGGAAACACTCCCCACAATTTCAGAAGTGGTTTCCTGTGCAATTGATGTGTAGCTTACTACCGTTAAAAACAGCGTGGCTATAAGGGTGTAGATCACTTTTCTCATAATCTAAAAATTTTTTGCAAAGTTGTGCTGCATACGTTAGCTGCACATCAATTGCATGTTATTGAATTGTTAACTCAGGGCAAGAAACACGGATAGATTAATAGCTTTTATTGGGTTTGGGAAGATGGTGCTATCAGTGGTTTTAAAATACAAAAAAAGTAAATAAAAGGGAGGAATAAATTTTTTGTTTAGGTATTTTTAATTTAACCGTATTCCCAAAAGTAATAATTTTTCGTCTTTTATGTCTCTCTCCACTTCATTTAAATGTTTGAGATTAGCCCGTTGTTTAAAACAACACGGGCCTTGTGAGGAACC
Source organism: Chitinophagales bacterium (assembly GCA_038203525.1). Classification (GTDB taxonomy): domain Bacteria; phylum Bacteroidota; class Bacteroidia; order Chitinophagales; family Chitinophagaceae; genus Limnovirga. Next base: position 31,611 of record JBBRDW010000017.1, read on the forward strand.
AATTTCGAGCTTGCCATAACAGTAAATAGGCGGTTGACGCAGCCTATAGTTATACAGTACAAGAGTGCGACGCAAGTAAAGCTAAATAGTAGCAATAAAGCCCGGCCAATTAAAAAATTGACGCGTAAATTATTCTGCTTTAATTATTTGAGTTCTTTGCGAAATACCATTTTCGTTAAATGCCTCTATCTGAAAATAATAGGGTTTGTCAATCTCCAGTGCCTTTAAATAATATTCATTGTTGCCATAAACCATTACGCTGTTGTATAGTTTATCGGGAGCTTCGCCAAAGTATATATTGTAGCCAGTAGCCTTGTTATTTACCTGCCATTTAAACCACACATTCCTTCTTTCAGTGTCGCCACGCAAAGCAATAAAATGCTGCACCGTGTCTGGCTTGCGGCCATTCCCATTTCCAAAAACACGGAAGCCGCTAATGGCAAATTTTCCAGTAGGCATGTGTATATTTTCGAGCTTTAAATACCGGGTCTGAACAGGCTTGGGCAGCTCTATATAATCGTGGGGTACATCGGTTTTGTTATTGCTTTTATCAACCAGTACTTTCCAGTTTTTACCATCTGCCGATGCCCATATTTTGTACTGGTGATAAATGCCCTGCATCTTACCAAGAAAACTGCTGTCTGCATCTTGGTCGGCATAATTAATTTGAATAGCCCTTACGCTACTCATATTTCCCAGATCGGTTTTAATCCATTCGCCTTTATTGCCGGTTGCGGCACTCCAGTAAGTTTTTATGCTTTCATCCACAGCATTATTGGGTTCGAAGCCACCGAATGTAGACGAAACGGCTACGGGTTTATTATAGTTTAGCAACATCCACCCGGTAAATGCTGAATGAATATTTTCATCCACTTTTTGCTCCGGAATATAATAAGGATAATCGCCATAAGCCGTATTGCAGTAAAGAATATCATCTTTATCAAAACCCGCCGGCCAAATGCCAAGCCTTCTTTCAAAGTTATTTTTAACGTTCAGGGTAATGGTACTTACATGCCACCAGTTGCCGAACTTATCCTGGTAAGTTGCACCGTGGCCCGCACCTCTGGCAAAGCCACCTGGTTTGTACGAATACGGATTGCTCGACTGGTAGGTAAAAGGCCCCAAAGGGTGATCGCTTACATAAACGCCATCGCCATAGCCACTAAATTCTGTACCCGGTGCGCCATACTGCAGGTAATATTTGCCGTTATGCTTATCCATTTCCGAACCTTCGATGAAAGGCTTTAGAAAAGTATTATCGTTGAATTCGCCAAACCGTTCCCAGCCATGCACATCCTCATGCAAATGCAGCAATTCTTTTCGTTCGCCGACAGGCTCAAAAGTTTTGCGGTCAATTTCCTGACCATAAGTTGGGTACAGGTTACTTGATCCAAAATAAATATATAACCTGCCATCATCGTCCAGGAAAAGTCCGGGGTCCCAGGCACCCACTTTAAAAGAATCTATTGCTTCTTTCCAGTCGTCTTTGGTTGGGTTGGTACTCATCCAAAGCGGAAAATCTTTTGTATAAGTGGAGCCAATTACCATCAATGTATCGCCCATGGCGAGTACCGCGGGGGCGCACAATTCATCATACACATGGTGGTAGGGCTTTAAAAATTTACGGGGTACAAATTTCCAGTTTAGCATATCGCTGCTATACCAGTAACCCCACTGATTGGTAGAAAAAAGATAATAATTATCCTTAAACAAAGTAATAACCGGGTCCGCCGTAGCACGGTGCCTGCCCTGCTCAGAAAAGTTGGGGATGGGGGTATAACCGTAATCAATGTTAATGGGATTGCAATAGGTTTTTTGCTGTGCATCTGCGCAAAATTGAACCATGCATAAACAGATGAAAGTTGGCAATAAATATTTCATGAGATTTTTTTTCGCGTGTAACGAAACATGAAAATACAACAGTAGGCCAAAGCAGTAATACATTTTTTGGGCCGGGCTTTAGGATCATTAATTTAGCTTTCGTTGCGTCGCACTCTTGTACTAATTAACAGTGCTCAACAGCCGGTACAGCTTATCACATTTGAAATATTAGCTTGCACAATCAAAGGTTGATCATTTTTCTTTTTTATACACAACACCGCCTTTCATAACAAACTTTACATTTTCCAGCAAGCCAATTTTATTTAATGGATTTCCGTTTACCGCAACGATGTCTGCAAGTAATCCCGGTTTTAATTCGCCGCGGTCTTTTACACCCAGCAAGTCAGCACAATTGATGGTTGCCGCACGAATGGCTTCGATGGGTTTCATTCCCCTTCTTACCAATGCAATTATTTCAACGGCGTTTTTCCCATGTGGCACAAGCGGGGCATCGGTGCCCATTGCAATTTTTACGTTTGCTTTAATTGCTTTAATACAGCTTGCCTGCGCAAGTGCAATCATGTATTTTGCTTTTTCAACAATTCTTGGGTCCATCTTGTCGTAGTTGCCGGCAACCAAATCAGTCAATCCCGTAGTTGGAACAAGATAAACGCCTTTTTCTTTCATTAGCTGAATAGCTGTATCGTTTAGCATGGAGCCATGTTCAATAGATGCAACGCCAGCATTAACCGCGTCAATAATACCTTGCGTACCATGCGCATGTGCAGTAACTTTTACACCCTGCTTCGTGGCCTCATCTACTATTGCTTTCATTTCCTCATAAGAGTATTGTTCTGCACCAGCGTTGCCCTCCAGCGTCATTACGCCTGCAGTTGCTATTATCTTTATCCATTTTGCGCCATATTTTATCTGGTACCTTGTGGCTTTTACCACATCATCGATTCCATCCGCCACGCCATTTTCAATGCCAACATCCATTACACCCTGTGCAAAGCCCCCAAACATAGATGGATCTCCATGGCCACCGGTTATGCTCAAAAAATGCCCCGCCGGAATAATGCGCGGTGCATCTATCCAACCTGCGTCAGATGCTTTTGAAAGAGCAACGTCAATCATTACCGGAGAAGGGCTTGTTAGCCCAAGATTTCTTACCGTAGTAAAACCTGCCATCAAGGTTTCTTTTGCATTTCTCGCAGCTCTTAATGTTTTGTCGCTCGCATTTTCTGTAACTGACTGAAAGGCGTAATTCTGATCCATGTTCATATCAAGGTGCACATGCATATCCATAAGTCCCGGAAGCAGCACCTGGTCAGCTAGGTCAATTATTTCGGCACTGTCTGGAATTGTTTTTGGATTAACAGCCTGTATCAATCCCGCCTGAATTACGATCACTGCGGGTTCAATCATCTTACCTTCCCTTACATCGAGGTAAGCTTTTGCTTTGATCACTTTGGTTTGCGCAGCCGCAGCATTAATGCATAATACAACTAATATAAAAATGAGTGAACGCATGAAGCAAGTTTTAGTGAAAATAAAATGCCAACGGGTCAATTGAAGTATAATACTAAGTAAAGTTTAAGAGAATTACAAAACTTGCTTTACAGATACTGATTATTTAGTTGCCGGCTTATGTACAAGTTTTAGCTTCAACTGCTGGGCATAATAATATTGAAGATTAGCTCTAGCTGTGAACTATGACATGCTGACGGCAGTCTGCCCCTGGGGCTGGGAAGCTTGTTGAAATTTGATATTAAGTACAAGAGTGCGACGCAACGATGCATCATTCTTTTTCAATTGCCCGGCCCAAAAAATTTCAACTTTTATCATCGAAATTTTGGAGCATTGCATCCATTATACTACTGCCTTATCTTTGCCGAAATTTTTTTGAAGTATGTTACAGGTAAATGTTTTGCGCCAGAAGCCGGAGTGGGTAAAAGAAAGGCTGGCACACCGCAATTTCAAACAGATTGAACTGGTTGATGAGATTATTACACTTGACGATGAACGTAAAAAACTACAGGCAGCATACGATAACACACAATCGAAAATAAACAGCGCTTCAAAAGACATTGGCAAACTGATGGGCCAGGGAAATAAAGAAGCGGCAGAAGTTTTAAAAACAGATGTGGCGGGTTATAAAACACGGGTTGCGGGTCTAAATATGCAAATGGCAGAGACCGAAAAAGAACTGCATAATAAACTGGTGCAGTTGCCCAACCTTCCCAACGAGAAAGTGCCCGCCGGCAAAACACCGGAAGACAATGAAGTAGTAAGAGAAGCCGGTATAAAACCAACCTTATACGAAGGGGCCGTGCCACACTGGGACCTTATTGAAACCTACAAACTTGTTGACTTTGAAACCGGTTCTAAAATAACGGGCAGGGGCTTTCCACTATATAGGGGGCAGGGCGCAAAACTGCAACGGTCTATGATCCAGTATTTCCTGGATTACAATGCTGCTGCGGGTTACACAGAATACGTTCCTCCCTTTATGGTAAACGAAGCAAGTGCTTATGGTACCGGTCAGTTGCCCGATAAAGAAGGGCAGATGTACCATGTAACGGAAGATGGTTTTTATTTAATTCCTACTTCCGAAGTGCCTGTTACCAATATTTACCGCGATGAAATTGTAAAAGAAACAGAGCTGCCAATAAAGATGACGGCTTACTCTCCCTGCTTTCGCCGCGAAGCCGGCAGTTTTGGAAAAGATGTTCGCGGCCTTAACCGTGTTCACCAGTTTGAGAAAGTGGAGATTATACAAATAACGCATCCTGATAAAAGCTACGAAGCCCTTGATGAAATGGTTGCGCACATAGAAAAACTGCTTAACCTGCTGGAGTTGCCCTACCGTATTCTGCGTTTATGCGGTGGCGATATGGGTTTTACCAGTGCCATTACCTACGACTTTGAAGTGTACAGCGCAGCACAGCAGCGCTGGCTCGAGGTTAGCAGTGTAACCAATTTTGAAACCTTTCAAACCAACCGTTTAAAATGCAGGTTTAAAGATGCGCACGGTAAAACCCAACTGGCACATTCGCTCAACGGAAGCTCATTGGCGTTGCCCCGTATTTTTGCCAGTTTGCTGGAGAATAATCAAACCGCAGATGGCATAAAACTGCCGCAGGTTTTGCATAAATATTTTGGTGCAGAACGTATTGTTTAAATAAAAGTCTGTTAGTAAAAGCCTGTTCATACGCAGGTTTTTTTATTTTTTGTACCCGGCAGTTATTTATCTATGAAGCTTCGGTTGCAGCTTGGCCCGCCACGCGCCACGCGTGGTGTTCGCAGTCTTTTGCTGCAAATTAACAGGCGGCAACTACATGATGGCCTGATAATAAATCAACCAAAACCTGTAAATAAATATGACCAGCGGGACGGTATTTCCACGGCAAGCAAATACATTTGAAAGATCAACGATCATTTAACCATCAATTTATGTTCAGAAGTTTTCTGCAAAATATTATGCTTATTTCCGTCTTATCAATGCTGTCTTTTTCAGCAAATGCACAAAAAGTAAAAGAGCCTAAAACTCAAGTTGGATGGGCACAAACCTATCCTCCTTTTAGAATTGCGGGCAACCTGTATTACGTGGGTACCTACGAACTTGCCTGTTACCTCATTACTACTGCACAGGGTAATATCCTTATCAATACCGGGCTTGCGTCTTCTGCATCGCAGATACAAAATAATATTGAAGCACTGGGCTTCAGGTTTGCCGATACTAAAATACTGTTAACAACACAGGCACATTACGATCATATGGGTGCAATGGCAGCCATTAAAAAAAGTACAGGCGCACAATTAATGGTGGATAAAAATGAGGCCGATGTTTTAGAAACAGGTGGCAAAGCCGATTATGAAATGGGCAAATACGGGGTTACCTATAAACCTGTAAAAGCAGACCGTCTGCTGAACGACGGAGACACCATTCAACTCGGCGATATGAATCTTGTTATGTTGCATCACCCCGGGCACACAAAAGGCTCCTGTAGTTTTTTGTTTACGGCAAAAGACGAGCAAAAATCTTATAGGGTACTTATCGCCAATTTGCCAACCATTATTACTGAAAAAAAATTTAGTGAAATAACAGCTTACCCAAATATTGCAGCGGATTATGCTTACACGTTATCGTCTATGAAAAAACGCAACTTTGATATTTGGCTCGCCTCGCATGCCAGCCAGTTCAACCTGCATGATAAACACAAACCTGGCGATGCTTATAATCCTGCTGCTTTTATTGACCGGCCCGGATATGACGCCGCACTAAGCGATCTTCAACAGGAATATGATGAGCAGTTGCAGAAGGATGCGCATCACTAGGCATTTGGCATTACAGTAAAGCATTTTTTATTGTCTGGCATTGTTTGCGTAAGTGAAATGATGCTAGAAGAAAAGAACCCCTGCTCATTAAATTTTAGTGGGGAATATAAACCTGTTTTTTAGAGAAAGACATTTTTTTGAAATAGGTAAGTCCGTGAAAGGTGCAGGTAATTTTTTGGTTACGGGCATTGGGTTTTCATGGCATCGCCTGTTGTGTCACTCACTTGTACGGTTGGAAGTTTATTGATCTGATAATATCCGCTGTTCGAATTGAGATACCAGCATTTGGAAACACAGAAAAATGCCACTCTGTGGGCTAATACTTTCTGGTGTAAATGAAAATTCTCATTGTCTGCTCCGGCTCAATATATTAATGCCAGACAAGTAAGGCACACAACAGTTACTGCTGAAAGATCGAAAGGCACAAAACAAAAAGTTATTTCCTGCACATATAAATGACCTCCGTTTCTTTCAAGCCATATTTGAATCTTGTATTATGATCGTAATTCGAGGGCCAGTTAATAAGTTCAATTTTAAAGCCGGTTTGTTTTAAACGATCTACATAATCTCTTCCATAAATTCTTACATGATCTGGCTGGCCAAATAATTCAAGTTGCTTTTTAGGATCGTTAATAGTTACATCTTCAAAAGTTTTTGCACGCTTTTCATTAACAGGCACATTTAGTATTGCCCATCCATCAGCCTTTAATACACGGTGTATTTCACGCATTGCTTTAGTATCATCTGGCACATGCTCTAACACATGACTGCAAATGATTACATCAAAACTATTATCCTCAAACTTAAGATCAGTAAGATCCATTGCAATGGTGTTTACGGAATAATTATAAGCATCAGGCTCAAGATCTATGGCGGTATATTGTATGTCTGTTCTTGATTGAAAATATTCGCTTAGTATTTTTTCAGGCGCAGCATGTAGGAGTTTTGTGTGCGTTTTAAAGAGAGCAGGGTTTTCTTTAAAGTACAACCAGAGAGTCCGATGGCGCTCAAGCGACCCGCATTTTATACAAGCCGCATTTGCACGTTTTTGAATTCCTGCAGGTAAAAAGTTACAAATGTTGCGCCACAGCAAGGGCACTCAACATTGTTTCGCTGCATGGTAAAACGAAGCATCATTCTTTGTAAAGACTTAGGATGTAGCGCACGTTTTATTTTACGAAGGCTTATACCTGGCATGTTCTAGTTTATTTTTAACCGGTACTAAAATAGTGAATAAAAGCAACAAATACCGTATATGAAAGAGAGTAAGTTTAACCGATGGTTTTCCGCTTTTGTTGGCGGGGTTACTGATAATTTCCTTTTAAATATATGATTCGCATCTTAGTTAGTACCAAAGATAAATTCCAGTCTCTGTCTGGATTCATCAGGCAATACTTTTTGCTATTTGAAGTAAGCTTGTATTGGCTGTTTCTGCTCAATATGTAATTCGAACGTACAAGTGAGTGACACAACCCAAGCTCAATAGTAGTGCTATAGCCTGGACAAAAAGTATGCTTCCTTTTAGAATATTGGTGTGATAGGTAGCAAGAAAAAAGTGGATGAGAAAGACCAGTGGTAAATGATATTTCTACGCAATTACCCGTCAATTGAATTACAGCCCGTTGTTTGTTTCGATGCATTTTTGTAGAAATAAAAAGATAAAAAAATGGCGGGTAAAAGCGATCAACTTTTATTCGGTTACTTTGTTTAAAAGAGATGCGGGTTTTAATAACAGGTGCTAACGGATATATTGGTCAGCGATTAATACCTGGCTTACTGGCACAAGGCCATGAACTTTATTGTTGTGTACGCAGCAAACAAAGGTTTGAGCAGGAACACCGGCATGAGAACATACATATTATTGAGGTGGATTTCCTGGATGATCCTTCTGCTTATATTTTCCAAGAAAACATAGATGTTGCATTTTTTCTTGTTCATTCTATGAGTGCAGGTGAAAAATTTGAGCAACTTGAGAAAACAACGGCATCTAATTTTATTGCTGCAATTGAAAAAACAAAATGCCGGCAAATTATTTATTTAAGTGGCATCGTAAATGAAGAACATTTATCCAAACATCTAGCATCGAGGCTTGCCGTAGAGCATATACTAGGTACCTCAAAAATACCACTTACTGTTTTGAGGGCAGGGATTATTGTAGGTTCGGGCAGCGCATCGTTCGAGATTATTAGAGACCTGGTGGAAAAGCTGCCCATTATGATAACACCCAAATGGCTGAATACAAAATGCCAGCCGATAGCTATAAGAAATGTTATTGAATTTCTTGCGGGTGTAATGCTGAAAGAAAATACTTTCAATAAAGATTTTGATATTGGCGCGCCGGGCATATTATCGTACAAAGAAATGTTGCTGGAGTTTGCGGAGGTCAGAAAATTGAAAAGATGGATTTTTATCTTACCTGTTATGACGCCGCGCATTTCATCTTACTGGTTATACTTTATAACATCTACTTCTTACCCGCTTGCTATTAATCTGGTAAACAGCATGAAAATAAATGTTATCTGCAGGCCCAATAATCTGGCAGATGAACTTGGCATTCATCTGCTGCCTTATAAGAGTGCCGTACAGCTTGCGTTTGAGAAGATTGAACAGCGCATGGTACTCAGCAGCTGGAAAGATGCATTCAGTGCATCTAATACGAAGCTTGATGTAATGCGATACGTGGAAGTGCCGAGTTTTGGTTGCTTTAAAGACCTCAAATGGCGACCCATAAACGGAGATTATCATCCGGTAATGCAAAACATCTGGAGCATTGGCGGTGAGAAAGGTTGGTACTACGGTAATTCGCTCTGGAAAGTAAGGGGACTTATTGATAAACTATTTGGCGGCGTGGGTTTACGAAGGGGAAGAACCAACAGCGAAAACATTCATGCGGGTGATGCACTCGATTTTTGGCGCGTACTAATTGCAGACAAAGAAAATAAAAGACTGCTTTTATTTGCAGAGATGAAACTGCCCGGGGAAGCTTGGCTCGAATTTAAGATCATGAAAAAAGACAACCAATTACACCTGCGTCAAACAGCCACCTTCAGGCCAAAAGGTCTATGGGGCAGGCTATACTGGTATAGCGTATTGCCTTTCCATTATTTTATTTTCAATGGCATGATCAATAATCTTATAAAAACAAAAGCTGTTGTATAAAAAGGTTAACTAATAAAACCACCGCTTAACCCTTTTTACTATGCTGAGTTTCTCCTTTCTCCATGTTCTCACAGTTACGCACAGGAAACTTTTTGAAGGCAGATTTAAAATATAGTTTGCTTCACTGCATTGAGTGCTCAATAAATAACAGAACGTACAAGTGAGTGCCACAACCAAAGTTCAATAGTACTTACATCCGGTGGCGCAAAATTTCTTTTATACTTTACAACGCATAAAAATGTGTAATGGTCTTTTTTGAGCCAAGCTGCATTACTACTATTAAGCTTCACTTGCGTCGCACTCTTCGGGGTTTTGTTCGCTATTCGGCATCATTCGGTCAGCGTAACCATTGCGCAAATTTATCTGGCATAAATTATAACTACCTACAGCAAAAACTCTGTTATTACAATTGTTGAATCAATATTTTTGCGGTATGCATAAACCGGTATTGGTAATAAAATTAGGTACGGCAGTTATTGCAAACGGCGAAGGCATAAGCCATTCCGTTATTAAAAAAGTTTCATCTGAAATTGCATCGCTTTCTACAAAATACAATGTGGTATTGGTTTCCAGTGGGGCAGTGGGCAGTGGAAAGAAATTCATTCATCAATATAAGGGCACACTAACAGAGCGCAAAGCCGCCGCCGCGGTGGGTAACCCTATACTGATCATGCTGTATCAAAAATATTTTGAAGTCTATGGAATTGCTGTTGCGCAGGCTTTGTGCGAAAGGCATCATTTTTCTAACCGTACACAATTTCTGCAACTGAAAGATACCTTTGATGCATTCTGGCAAAACGGTATTTTGCCGGTGGTAAATGAGAATGATCTTGTAAGTAATGTGGAATTAAAATTTTCTGACAATGATGAACTGGCCACATTAATCGCAGTCGGCTTTGATGCAGAAGCACTCATCATTTGTACATCAGCAGGTGGATTTATGAACCATGCAAAAGAAATTATTCCTTTGATAGAGAAAGTTGACAATAAAATTCTTGCTTTTGTAAACACCGATAAAACAAGTGTAGGTTTAGGCGGCATGGTTTCTAAACTTACATTTACTAGGCTCGCCAATTCATTAGGCATACAGGTAATTATTTGCGGCGTTTCAGGCAAATCCCCTTTTGCTGCTGCATTGACTGGAACAAACGGTACCACATTTAAAGCGCAACCTTCTAATCTAAAAGCAAGACAAAAATGGCTAGCAAGTGGGTCCATTACATTGGGTAGTATCTTCATAGATAAGGGAGCAGTTAAAGCGTTACATCAAAGAAAGAGTTTGCTTACTGTTGGCGTTAAGAAAGTAAACGGTAAATTTTCTGCTGGTGAAGTTGTTCAATTAATGGATGACGAGGAACAGATAGTTGGTGTTGCCAAAGTAAAACTTGCGGCAAAAGCAATACTGGAAAATATTGCTGTTAAAAATGTGCTTGCTGCACACGCAGATGATATTGTAATATTTTAAAAACAAAACATGAAACCGGTTTTACCTCTTATTATTCAAACATATCAAGCTGCTGTGCAATTGCGTAGCATAGATGATGCGATGATAAAAAAAGCATTGCTTTCGCTTGCTGATGAATTGGAACAAAACATAGCTTTGTTGTTAGGAGCAAACGCGAAAGACCTAGCTAAACAAGACCCGGATAATCTGCGTAACGATCGTTTAATGCTAAATGAAACGCGGATAAAAAATATTGCAAACAGCATCCGCAACATAAGCAATCTGCCCAATCCCTGTGGAAATATTTTAGAGAAGCGAACACTTAAAAATGGCTTATTGCTGGAGAAGATTTCTGTACCACTCGGTGTGGTTGGTGTTATTTATGAATCGAGACCGAATGTAACATTTGATATCGCGGCATTGTGTTTACGCAGCCAAAATGCATGTTTATTAAAAGGCAGTATAGACGCAGAAGAAACAAATAAAGTGGGTGTTGAGATTATAAAAAAAGTACTTGCCGAAAATAATATTGCTGTTGATTGCATAACACTTTTACCCCCAGAAAGAGAAACAGTGCAGCAATTAATTACAGCAACAAAATATGTAGATGTGCTTATTCCCCGCGGCTCCGACGGATTGATACAATATGTAAGAAAGAATAGTCTCGTTCCTGTTATTGAAACAGGTGCAGGTGTTTGTCATGTGTATGTAGAGAAAAATGCGGATATAAATAAAGCTCTGAGCATTGTGGTGAATGCAAAAGTTTCACGCCCTTCCGTTTGTAATGCGATGGATACGGTTATCATTGACAAACCAATCGCAGCAAGCTTTTTAAAACTACTGCAGCCCCTGTTTGATAAATATTCAGTGGAAATTTTTGCCGACGAAACAGCCTACAGCCTGCTGAAAGATTATCCCCATTTACTTCACGCACAACCCGAAGATTTCGGGCGGGAATTTCTAAGTTTAAAATGCGGCATAAAAGTGGTGAATAATATTGATGAAGCGTTGGAACATATTCGGCAATATTCAACCAAACATTCCGAAGCAATTGTTTCGGAAAATAAAATAAACTGCGAACGCTTTTTACAGGAAGTTGATGCCGCTGCTGTGTATTCAAATGCTTCCACAAGATTTACCGATGGAGAAGAATTTGGTCTTGGTGCAGAGATCGGTATCTCCACACAAAAGTTACATGCACGAGGGCCTTTTGCTTTGGAAAAACTGGTTACAGAAAAATGGGTAATAAGGGGCAACGGGCAGGTGAGATAACTCAATAATAATTTGCATTTAATGTATTATTTTTCCTTGTATGATCAAAAAACGTTTATGAAACATCTCTTGTTTACCCTTAGTCTTGCCTTCTGTTTTAGCTGTGTAAAAGCAGCTACTGTTGATACTGCTTTAACCCATAGCAACAGCATGAATAAAGACATTAAGTGTGTTGTAATAAAGCCGTCGGCTTACGACGGCAAAAGAAATTTTCCTGTGGTGTATCTGCTGCACGGCTATAGCGACAGCTACGATGGATGGATTACCAAAGTGCCTGCCATAAAACAATATGCAGACCAGGACAGTATCATTATCGTTTGCCCCGATGGGCATTACAATTCCTGGTATTTGGATGCGCCAATAGATTCATCCATCCGTTACGAAACCTATACGAGCAAAGAACTTGTGAGCTATATTGATGCGCACTATAAAACCATTGCAGACCGCACCGGCCGTGCTATCACCGGTTTAAGTATGGGCGGCCACGGCGCCTTCTTTCTTGCATTTAAACATCCCGAAATTTTTGGCGCAGCAGGCAGCATGAGTGGTGGTGTAGATATACGCCCATACCCGCTTAACTGGGATATGCAGAATCTGCTTGGCACTTACAAAGAACACCCTGAAAACTGGGAAGCATATACCGATATCAATTTGGTGCACCTCTTAACCCCAAAATCGCTGGCCATTATATTCGATTGTGGCACCGATGATTTTTTTTACAAAGTAAATGTAGCCCTGCATGAAAAGCTTTTGTACTATGGCATTCCGCACGATTTTATTGTACGCCCCGGCGCACACACCTGGGATTACTGGGCCAATTCCATTCCCTTTCAATTACTCTTTATGAAACATTATTTTGATGCCGCGAAAATTAAATAGTTTTTAGGAGTAATTATTTTGTGGTACCAGCAGTAGTTTTTCATAGCATCGCCTGTTGTGTCACTCACTTGTACGTTCAGATACTTTATGGAGCTTTTACCTAAGCGTAGATGGAAGCGAAGGTCGTTGGATACAACTCCAACGACGGCTAGAGTACAAGAGTGCGACGCAACAGGCGTTTATTAGTAGCTATGCAGGTTGGCTAAAAAAAATTATTCCGCTTTAACGCTTACTCTCATTAATAATATTAGGAATGGGGCATGGAATTGATTAAACTTATTGAGGGGTTGAATGTGTAAATTTAAAAAAGTTTCGGCCACCCTGTGATGTCCATATAATTCCCGGCCTGAATAAAACGGCATTGTTATTATCGTAACTAACGCCAAAAGATAACTGTAAATTTTTATTTACATAGTAGCCGTACCCAATACTGGCCACCGTTTCGCCACCGGAAATCTCTGTTGTTTTTCCAGGAAGCGGGGTGATTGTGCCTTCGGGCACATCGCTGCCACCCAATGCGGAGGTATTGCCATATACTTCACCAAAAATAATGCTCTTTTCTGAGGCCTGATATATAGTGCCAAGTGCATAATTAAAAAGATTGCTGGCAACAACACCTGGCGGTTTCCCTAAAAATGTATAACTAAAATTTATACTGGTAAAAAATTTACCTGTTGTTTTGCTCGCAATAAGAAAAGGTGTAAAGTCCGTTTTGCCTGTTCCAATCAAACTATCTTTTGCTGTTGGTAGTTTCACTTCAGCAGAAAGCGAAATGGCGGGAAAGCCTTTTGTTTCCTTCATTAACTGGTAGAATAAGGTCATTTCCAAATCACCAAAGCCGGTTACATGCCTGCCTGTTTTAGGGTGTATGTTTGTAAACGCAACCGGCTCAACCAGTAGTGTAAATCTTTTTGAAAGCCCGTATTCAAAAGCCAGGGGGAGTGCTGCTTCCCTTCCTTCTTTTGATGTTTGATATTCCAACCCGCCACCCAATTCAACCTGGCCTGGGGCAAGTGGCTGTGCATCTTCTGTTTCCAATTGAGCATATAGATTGCCTGCCTGCATAGCAAGCAATACCATAAAAGCCAGTCTTAATTTTTTCATTTTTTTGTTTTAAGTTTTATGTAATTGAAACATACCTATTAAGATATATGAATGAAGGAAAGGGTTGGGTAGAAAAATATTTTTGCTGATTTATTTTTGCTATTACTCTTTGTTTTATTATACAATAGCTGAACAAGAAACGTGTTGTACTGCACAGGGGATAAATTAGTGTTTTTGTATTTTGCTGAATAAAGAATCCAACCGTACAAGAGTGCGACGCAAGTAAAGCTTCATAGTATAACTTAAGTTCGGCTCAAAAAAATAACTCACCTTTTTTTGACCCCTTGATGAGTATAGTTCATCTTAGCTCAGATGTTTTAATGAAAGGAAATTATAAAACGAGCGTGGCAGGAAAAGATACACGAAGATTTTTTACCCGGTAAAAAATGCCTTTAAGTATTTGTAAGTTCAATTCACTTTTATATTATGCGCTTCATCATTATCAAGATACCCTTTTAATAGATAAACATTAAAGTAGCGCACGGTTGCATGTTCCCGTGTGATAGGGAAAGTGTGCAGCAGTTTTGCAGAAGTAAAATACTCCAGATACGTATCGGGCAGGTTTACCATATAGTTACTTGGTATGATACAAAGGGAGCTATCGCCTTTTTTTAAATCATTGCGGTAATGATTGAGCCACACGTACTGGTGCAGGTCGTTCATAATGCCTGTACCTATTACCTGCATATTGTTCTTACGCGCAACATAATAATCTATGTGCGAAGCAGGGAACCATTTGTTACAAACAATAGTATTATTTGCAGGTAATTGATTTTGTAATTTTTCCTGCTTCATCCATTCACCAAAGTTTGTTCCCATCTCTTTCCAGCCATACATATCTAAAGTAAAATCGCCATCACCCATTTCATCTTTATTGTTGCTGCCTATTGTTCCCGGATAATAATTAATAAATACAAAACCTGCGCTGATAATGAATACCACAAGGCCTGTTGCATATTTTACAAATCGTGGTACCAAACAACTTGTCTTTGATTTATCATCAAGATATGAGGCTGCCAGGAATTGTAGCGTAATAAAACCGGGCCCGCTCCAGTGGGGCAGCACCGAGTTAAATACTGACATTAATGTAACTGTAAAGATTAGTGGCAGGCCAATGAAAAGCAAAAGTGTTTTTGTTGATTGCTGTAATGATTTTTGCCTGCGATAATATATAACGGCCAATATAATTACCAGGACATTTAAAGGGTTGTTATAAGCAATCTGACCTGTTACTGCCTGTATAAAACTGTCTTTGTCAAAACTAATAGAATGTACTGCAACCCTTGAACTATGGTACAGCCAGGTAACAAAATTATTCTGCCAGTTCCAGATAAAAATGGGGCTAATGATAATTGCTGTAATTACTGCCGAAATGTATAAACCTTTTTGAGCAAAAAGCTTTTTATTGTAAAGCAGGATGTATAAGCCTAACCCTGCCCATAAGAAAATACCATGCACTTTGCACATAATACATAAGCCTGTACAAACGCCCCATAATACCCATGTTTTCAGGGATATTGTTTCGTTGTTTTCGTTAACTGCAAATTTTAATGCAATCCTTATACACAAGAGCCAGAATACGATTTGCGGGCTGTCGGGTAAAATAAATAGACCCGCAATAACCGAACTGTAAATACTGGTATTATAAAGCAATGCAGCAAACCATCCTGTTCTTTCATTCTTAATTTTTTTGCCAATGGAATAACTTAACCATGTACCCGCCGCCGCCCCTGCTACAGCACCAAGTCGCAAAAAAATTTCTTGTTGAAAGAGCATGTTTAGTGTAGTAATACGCATTAAAAGGGCAACTGCTGGGGGGTGATCAAAATAATTCATTTGGAGGTGCAGGGAGTAAGTCCAGTAATACACTTCGTCATTACCAAGCTCAACGGAATTGGCTATCATAAGCCTGAATACCATTGTGGCAGCAATTAAAATATAAACCCTGTTTTTATAACTCATTTTTCAGGAATGAAAATTGAAGAAATAATTTGTTGTAAAATTCCATACAAAAACACAAACTATTGCAAGTGCTTTAGCAGGGTAAAACCGTATATTTAGTTTCTCATGAAATAAAAAAAGAATGATATTATTGAGTACCAGACCAGCTATTGCAAACAGTATAAATTTTATAAAATCCCCCTGCATATTTTTATCAGAAGATTCAAATGTCCATTTGTAATTAAGAAAAAAATTATTGATTGCAGCTAAGCAAAAACCTATTGTATTAGCTACGTATTTATTCATACGCAGTTTCTCTTTACATAACCAGGTAGTTGAAAAATCAAGTACCATTCCCGACAGCCCAACCATGCCAAAACGGAATATTTTTATCAAAAGCTCCATGTTAATATTAATTACAGTAGTTAATAAAATTAAAAATGCTATTGGTGCATTTAAAAAGTAGTGAATAAAAAATGAGATCTATCAGATAACACATCTCCAAAACAAAAGGGGCTTTCAAGGAACTAATTTTCAATAATTTCTTTAATAAAATTGCCATCCTTATCAAACAGGATATCCTTTCCATCAATACCTGCTTCATAGTTCATTATGCCATTATTTTTTACAATTCTTGATACATCTTTTATCGTTTTATTTTTATAATGCTGCTGCATGTATAAATTAATGTTAGCAGACATTTCAGTAAATGGTACGGTTGATTCAGTTTCAAGCCAGTTTCCATTTGCATCAAATAACGCAGACATGTTTATGCCGCTGCTCTTAAAATTTGCTTCAAAGTTACCATTTTCATTATCCCATTTGGGATCTCCCACCTCCGGAAATATTTTGGAGAAAGCCTTTTTAACAAACGTTGGTACACTTACAGTATTGCATGTGCACAAAAGGATAGTGGTAATAACAGCCAATGTAATTTTCATGGAATATTGAGTGTTTAAAAATTATTTGATTTGTGCATTCTAATATTTTGTTCAGGGTTTTTGCTCACTGATTAATACGGGCATCATTTTGTTATGCTTTTGCGCCATGCTGAATAATGATCTAGAAGTAAAAGGGTGCGACGCAACAGGCGTTTAATAGTAGTAATGCCGATTGGCCCATAAAAAATATACTCTACTATATTTTACTTCCGTGAATAAAGTCTTTCAGTAATATTTATTTTAGCTGGTTACATCGGCAGTAAAAAGATAATTTCTATCTTCTATTTCTGTTTCCTATTTTATTTACCCGAACCTTAGATAATTTTTATGGATTCTGTAATTATCATTCGGGTATTTTACACTGGCAGCCCTGTAGATCCTTTTGGTAAAGTGCTATCCTCAAAATTCTCATCAAGGTTCAAGTCAATTCCTTCCTGTATAAATATGCCTGTGTTACTGAATTCCGCGAGTTTTTGCAAAGATGGTGCCTGTATAAAATAAGCGCAATAACCAATGCTGGCTTTACTGAACCAGGTTATTACAGAGTCGGATGGATATTTGTTCTGAAAAGCCATTGTAACAATCAGCGGAACGGCATCTTTACTAATTGTGGGGAATATAACTGTGTCCGGCTCAGTGCTATCATTTTTGAAACGGGAAAAAAAAGCGGCAACAAAAATGGCGATCGTTAATATTATCTTTTTCATGTTTTTTTATATAGATAGCATAAAGAATTGATTTGGTTGGGTTCGTTTATTTTTTTCTTTAAAATTTATAGGTACATCCCATACCCAGGCCAAAACTGTATGGAAATGTTTTTACAATATTATTTTTATTGATGGGGGATAGTGCGAACCTGAAAGTGGTTATTAAATTTACTGACCAGTTCCCTTTTATATTATACTGTACATCCGCCTTAGCTAGTGCATCTGTATAAAAAGACTTCATTCCCTGCAGCCGGTTAACCGAAACAATTTCATTAGCGGATATATTTTGTATTTCTGTTTGAATCTTTGCTGCTGTTAAAAGGTTTACAGCAACCCCAATACCTGCGGATACTGAAAAATTTTTATGTAATATTTTATACCGCATCAATACAGGTATGCTGATATATTCAAGGTTATGTTGGGCGGCTGTTGTGTAGAGGCTATCGCCCAATATGGGGGATGTACCAGATTTTGTTTTTAAAAATGCATAACCTGATGAGGTGTTATATTTATAAGATATGCTGCCATTATAATCTTTAACGGCAAAGACTTTTTGAGGTTCAATTGCTATAGCTGTATTTAAATAGGAAAGGCCGGTTTGAAATGATAATTTTTTTTGAAATTGATACGTTGCGAGCATACCAAAAGTATACGAGGGTTCATGCTTTTCCCTTTTAGTTATGGCTGTTCTGTTATCTTCGGTTTGGTTGTTATTATTCTCCTGTACATCATTTTCGAGGTTGTATTGTGCCCATTCACGGTTGCCAAAAACAGTTGCCGACCAATAGGGGTGAAAAGATTTATGCTTAACTATTAATGATTTGTTATCAATGGGTAAAAATGAAGTATCCTTATTTTTTGGTATAGCATTGTTTTGCTGTGTTACCAGTTCCTTTTGCTGTGCTGAAACAACGGTATCAATTTTTACTGGTGGCTCCTTATAAATTTTTATTTTTTCATTTAATATACCAGGTGTTAAAGGTATAACTCCATTATCCGTTGAGGTTTTTGAACTGACTGTATTATTACCATTTGAAGTAACAATTTTATTTTGACCGGTTAAATCATTTTCTGCTTTATAATTAATTGAATCATGGGTAGTATCATTTGATTGATCAGGTTTTTGAAGTATTAACTTATGCTTCCGCTGTTCCATGTTTAGCGATGATAAAAAATGACTTTCTGTATTTTCTGTTTTATTATCCAATACTTTTTCCACACTGTCATCCTCTGTATTTCTTTCTGCATCAACACTGTTGCTATGTATTGTTTGAAGGGCTGTACCCTGGGATCCATTTTTTATCAGAGCAGCATCATGTATTACAAGGGATGCCAGTAAAAGTATCAGAACAGCAGTAATTCTGCTGAGGCCGATAAACTTCTTTTTATAAAAAGCTGCCTCTTTTTTATCCAGGCTTGCATTCAGGCTTTCCCATACACGCAAAGAGGGTGATTCTTCATGCTGGTCAAGTGAATTATAAAATATATTATCTATATCATGTAGATTTTCATTCATAAGCTTTTTCTTCTATAAACTTCAACTTTATTTTTAGATTGCAAAGCTTTCTGTAATACGCCCCTTGCATCTGAAAGATTTGATTTGGAAGTTCCTTCCGATATGCCAAGCATTTCAGCAATTTCACGGTGTTTCATCCCTTCAAACACATACAGGTTAAAGACGATCCTGTAAGCAGGTGTTAGTGATTGTACCAGTTTCAGCAACTCTTTAGCATTGATATTAGTAATAATATCTGCATCATCCGGGGTATTGCATTGTTCTATATTTAACTCAATTGCCGGTTTCAGGTGAATTTTACTTTTGTATCTTGATAATGCACAATTAACCATGATCTTTCTTATCCATCCTTCCAGCGAACCTTCCCCCTTAAATTGTTTTATATAAGTAAATACCCGCATAAAACCTTCCTGCAAAATATCTTCCCCCTCTTCCCTGCTTTTTGCATACCGCATACAAACAGCAAGCATCTTAGCGGCATACAGGTTGTACAGCTTCGATTGTGAAGACCGCTCACTTGCAATGCAACCCTTTACAAGCAGATGCTCATTATCCGGCAAATGGTTATATTTAAATAGCATAGATATTCCCAAACAATAAAATGGTTGGGTTAGGTTCAATATATTTTTAGAAAGGAAATTTTCCCGGTCAGCAAGTTGATCTTCAAATCTGTAGAAACATTGAATTTATCAGGAAAAACAATGTATGCATTTAGATATGCACATAAAAAAAGGAAATAATTTTTTGTTACAGGCATTATAACCTTAATCATCGTTCCTTGTGTCACTCACTTGTACGTTCAGATGCTTTATGGAGCTTTTACCTAAGCGAAGATGGAAGTGAAGGTCGTTGGAGTTGTCTGCAAATAAACATTGGAATAATTACGCCAGCGGTGTAACCTCTTTATCTCAACCTTCAATCATAAAATTAAATCTTGCGATAAATCTAATGCAAGAGACAGGATAATTTTTAATGAGCATGATACAATTACGCCAGCGGCGTAACCTCTTTGTAGCAAACAAAACAAAAATTAAATTTGCCCCAGCGGGGCAACCTGTTTAGCCCTGCAATCAATCATAAAAATCAAACAGGTATTCATCTTTAAATTCCATACCAAATAATTTCAAAAGACTTATATACTCTGTTTTAAATGACTGTTTCTTATGATGCCCTTTTTGATTTAAAACATACTTGCATACTCGATCAACCTGCGACCTGCCATACGAAAATGCACCATAGCCATCCTGCCATGAAAATTTCCCTTTTATAGAACCTTTATCATTTATCCAGTTGTTACTTGCCCGTTTTACATCCTGCACTAAATCTGAAATTGCAATGGCAGGGTTTAAGCCAACGAAGATGTGTATATGATCAGGCATTCCATTAATGGCAAGCATTTTATGTTTATCTTTTTGTACAACAGCAGTTATATATTTATACAATTCTTCTTCCCATACAGGTTGAATAAAATTATTTCTGCCTCTTACAGCAAAAACCAATTGAATATATAATTGGGTATAGGTATCGCTCATGATATTTGATTTACAGGTTGCCCCTCCGGGGCAAAGCCCCATTAAAGATAAAAAATTTTCTACAAACAGATTGCCTCTCTGAGGCAAGTAATGCATCCCATATCTGCCTTACTTTAGTCAGGTTGTCGCATCTGTATTTGCAGTTATTTTTTTTAGCCTTGCAGTTGCTCCTTGTAGCATCATGGTAGCGTTGTACTGTTGAATTGAAACCAATTCTATTAAGCAATGGCAATTAATTACGCCAGCGGCGTAACCTCTTTGTAGAAAATAAAACAAAAATCAATTTTGCCCCAGGGGGGCAACCTGTTTAACCCTGCAATCAATCATAATACTCAAACAGGTATTCATCTTTAAATTCAATACA
>JBBRDW010000018.1:0-52090 GCA_038203525.1 Chitinophagales bacterium
AACAATATCGGTACTCAATGCTGTTCCATCAAAATAACCGCCTGGCTCTGCACCAGATGTTCTGGAAATTGTGCCCATAGAAATATAGTCTATGTATTCGTAGTAAGTACTCTTGCCGTTGGCGGCGCAATACTGCAAAGCGGTTGCAGCTAACGGAGGGTATGATTTTGTTTGAGCGGTTGCAGCAGTAATGCTCATCAAAACTGCGTATAAAGTTGTGAGTAACCTTACAAAGTGTAGATCGTTTTCTTTTCTCATGGTTGTTTATATTTATACCTTAAAGGTATTCGCGTTCATTGCGGTTACTGCTTTGTAGTCTGTTAAACAGGGAATATAACTTACTGAAATAGTAAAAGCAAGTGCTAACCCATTAACATAGTCTATTCGTTGTTATTCGCCACAAATCGCCTGATCATGTAATTATTTTTTGGCCTGGCATAGGTAATGCTATGAAGCTTCACTTGCGTCGCACTCTTGTACCGCTGGAATATGATTTAGCTTTTATTGTAGCGAAGATCAATGCTATTTGATGTTGCTAAGACGAACAACATCGGTGAAAAATTAAGTAGTTCCATTTGTTTTGCAATAAATGGTTTTATAACTGATTTCACGGGCTGGTTGAATTATCGTCAACTCCCAACCCCTAGGAATTGTTGGGAAAGTTTCTTTTGCCTTATTTTTCCGCAGAGTCTCCCAATGTGGAGTCTGTGGCTCATTGTTACTAATGCTCAATACTCAGCGACATTCCGCTTCAATCTACGCTTAGGTAAAAGCTCAATAAAATTACAGAACGTACACGTGTGCGACGCAAGGAAAGCCGATGATATAACCAATGCCGGGCCAAAAAATTCCTTAGAAAAATTATACAGAAAAATCAACAAAATTAAACATACCAGCCAACCGGATTACTATCTGTATTGATGTTTACCTGTTTTGTTTCGAGATAAGCCTCGATGCCATAGAGCCCAAGTTCGCGGCCAGTACCGCTTTGCTTATAGCCGCCCCACGGTTGCTCGTTAAAGGTCGGGTGATAATAATTTACCCAAACAATACCAGAACGCAACTGCGGTAACACACGCTGGGCCCGTGTAATATTACCTGTAAAAATTCCTGCAGCCAGGCCATACTGTGAATCGTTTGCAAGTTCAATAGCTTCTTCCTCTGTTTTAAATTTTTGTATGCACACAACCGGGCCAAAAATTTCTTCTTTCATAATGCGCATGTTATGATTGGTGTTTGCGAAAACAGTTGGCTGCAGAAAATATCCATTAAGCAAATGTGCAGGGCGTTCGCCACCACATAACAATGTTGCGCCTTCTGCTTTGCCCAAAGCAATATAATTTTTCACCTTTTCATAATGCGCAGCACTTACAAGCGGGCCCATGTGAATGCCATCCTCAAGACCGTTTCCAATTTTTATTTTAGCGCATGCTTCAACATATTTATTAATGAACGCATCATAAATATTTTCCTGCACATAAATGCGGGAACCTGCAGAGCATACCTGGCCTGAATTTGCGAAGGCGGCGAATAAAGTCCAGTCGAGGGTTATATCCATATCGCAATCATCAAAAACAACTGCAGGGTTTTTACCGCCAAGCTCAAGCGTAACTTTTTTCATGGTTTCTGCGGCGGCTTTCATAATAATTTTTCCGGTTACCGTACCGCCTGTAAAAGCAATTTTATCTACGAATGGATGATGCGTTAAAGCATTACCACACACCGGCCCATCGCCTGTAATGATGTTTACAACCCCATCAGGAAAAGCTGCTTCTTTTATAAGTTTGGCGAGATACAATGCAGAAAGCGGCGTAATTTCTGATGTTTTTAATACTACACAATTACCTGCCGCAAGTGCAGGAGCAAGTTTCCAAACGGCCATGAGTAATGGATAATTCCAGGGAACAATTTGTGCGCAAACGCCGATGGCTTCGCGCACTGTATAAGAAAAATTACCGGGTGGCGTTTGCATGGTTTCACCATGAATTTTTGTAGCAAGGCCACCATAATATTCAAAACAATTGGCAGCATCATCTACATCAAACTCGGCTTCCCGCTTAGGTTTGCCGTTATTCTGTACTTCAATTTTCACAAGTTCATTAAAGTGCGTGCGCATTAAGCTTGATAAACGGAACAATGCTTTTGCCCGGTCACCAGCGTAAATTTTACTCCACACCCCGCTGTCGAATGCATTACGCGCTGCCAACACTGCTGCGTCTGCATCTTCGGGTTGACTATCCGGTACAGTGGCAATTATTTCTTCTGTTGCAGGGTTAATTACATTGCGTGTTCTTCCGCTTTTTGCGTTTACAAATTCGCCGTTGATGAATTGTTGATAATTCATAATAATATTTTGAATTTTAAATATTGAATAAAAACGTTATTCAAACACAATTGCAGTATTCTTTTTTGTGTCTAAAAAAATTTCATCGCCGTGCAAATGAGCATGATTTACCGGTTGGTTTAAATGTACTATACTTCCATCGCTTAATTGCACTTCCAGTTTGGCGTGTGTGCCTGCAAAAACTGACTGCATGATTTTTCCGGGAATACCAATATCACTTTTTGTAATAAAAATATTTTCTGGTCGCAAAAATATTTTTACTGCTGTACCAATAGTTATATTTTTTGTATGCGCAATAACAATTTGTCCGTTGCATTCCAACTGATTTACTGTAGCAACTTTTCCATTCAGTTTATTTATATCGCCGATAAAACCAGCTACAAATTCTGTTGCCGGATTATTATAAATTTCTTCAGGTGTTCCCAATTGTTCCAGCACCCCATCATGCATAACTGCGATACGGTCGCTCATAGTTAGTGCTTCTTCCTGGTCGTGCGTTACATAAATAAATGTATAGTTGAGTTGCTGCTGCAGCGACTTTAATTCGAACTGCATTTGCTTGCGCAATTTTAAATCCAATGCACCAAGAGGTTCATCTAACAATAAAATGGAAGGATTATTTGCAACCGCTCTTGCAATGGCCACACGTTGCTGCTGCCCGCCAGAAAGCTCTGCCGGCTTGCGTTTGGCGAAACTGCTCATGCGCACCATCTCCAGCATTTCGGCAACTTTTCTTTCAATGGTTGCTTTATCTTTTTTCTGTTGATGCAAACCAAAGGCGATATTCTCACTCACATTCATGTTGGGAAAAAGCGCATAATTCTGAAACACTGTATTTACATTTCTTTTGTAGGGCGGCACATGCGTAATGTCTTCACCTTTCAAAATGACGCTTCCATTATCAGGTATTTCAAAACCTGCAATCATACGCAGCGTGGTAGTTTTACCGCAGCCACTCGGGCCAAGAATGGTGAGGAACTCACTGTCTGCCACATCAAGATTCAATGATTTGACAACATGATTAGTTCCGTAAAATTTATTTATATTTTTTATGTTGAGGATACTCATGAATTTGTATCGTTATTAAAATGTTTTTTTTGACCCCGGCTTTCGTTTTTCATACCATCATCGTTGCGTCGCACTCTTGTACAGTAGTAATCCTGTTCAGCAAAGTTGAGAACGTACAAGAGTGCGACGCAACGGAGCTTCATAGCAGTACAACTGCCTGGCTCATAGAATGTATTGATTACTTTTTTTTATTCAAACGCATTGAAAGTAAAATTGCTGTTGTTGAAAAAATAAATATCAGTGTTGAAATTGCATTTACTTCAGGTGTTATACCACGACGCATCATCGCATAAATTTCTAATGGCAATGTGTTGTTGCCTGCAATTAAAAAAAAGGTTACCGGAATTTCATCCATACTCAATACCAGGCACAACAAAACGCAGCCAATTATTGCTGTTTTTATGTTGGGCAAAATAACTTTAAAAAATGTAGCAGATGGTGTTGCACCAAGGTCGTAAGCGGCCTGTTCCAGATATGGATCCAAACGCTTAAACCTTGCCAGCATTTGTGTTACAACGATGGCGCATAAAAATGTGATATGCCCAAATGCCACCGCAGTAAGTGAAATTTTTACACCAACAAACGGGAAGAAAGAGAGCATGGCAACGCCAGTAACAATGCCCGGCAAAGTAATTGGCATTAGCACAATTTTATCCATCAGCTTCTTTCCTTTAAAATCGTATTTGTGCATGGCATATGCAGCAGGAATACCAATGATCAACGCAACCAGCGTACTTATGATTGCAATGGTAATACTCGTTACAACGGACTGCAGCAATTCATTATCATTGAATAAAATACTATACCATTTTAAAGAAAAATGATGAATGGGAAATGAGTTAACAGTATCTGCATTGAAGGAGAAGAAAACAATAACAGCCAAAGGAAAATACAAGAACAGCAACACAGCAATACCAGAGAAATGTACCAGGAAATTTTTGAACGAAGTTGTATTCATCCTGCATCGCTTTTAAGACTTGAATATTTTTTCTCTGTTCGTGCTGCAATTGCAAGAATTAAAAATATCAGTAACAGAATTAATATGCCTACAGCAGAACCCAATGGCCTGTCGTTGCTTGTGCCAAATAAATTTTGTACAATGTTTGAAATAAATAATGTGTTGGGACCGCCTAATAATAATGGCGAAAGAAAATCGCCCATGGTTAATACTAACGCAAAAGTACCTCCTGAAATAATGCCCGGCAAAGCCAATGGAAAAATTACCTTTCTAAATGTAGCAAAGCTGCCTGCCCCAAGATCTTTAGCTGCTTCTATCAATGATTTTGGAATTTGCTCAAATGCAGTGTAGATTGGTATTGCAACGAATGGCGTTAAAATATACACCAAACAAAGAATGGTGCTGAATGTGCTGTATAAAAAATATTCAACAGGCTTATTTGTAATATGTACCCATTGCAAAAAAGTATTTAATAATCCTTCTTTGCCAAGAATAATCTTCCATGCATAAGCCCTTATTATGTAGCTTACCCAAAGCGGTAAAGCAATGAGCGTGTATAGTACTGTTTTATTCTTTTTTACTTTGAAAGCTATCCAGTAAGCGAGTGGCAGACTAAGTAAAATACAAATGAATGCCACGAGTACGGCATACGTCAATGTTCTGAAAATAGTTCCAATGTAAAGTGAATTGGAGAATGCTCTATAATAACTATCAAGAGAAACTCCGGGAATAGTTTTGCCAAAACTATCCGTTTCAAAAAAGCTTTGAATAAAAATGTAAAAATAGGGTAATATTAAAAAGATGAACAGCC
This sequence comes from Chitinophagales bacterium, assembly GCA_038203525.1. Classification (GTDB taxonomy): domain Bacteria; phylum Bacteroidota; class Bacteroidia; order Chitinophagales; family Chitinophagaceae; genus Limnovirga. Next base: position 5,182 of record JBBRDW010000018.1, read on the forward strand.
AGATTACCAATGGCAACAGCAACGAATATTTTTTTATCCATATTTTCATACTGCTGATTTACTGCGCACTTTTCACCTCGTTCCAAACTTCATTATACTTCTTTCGATCCTTGACTGTTTGCCAGAAATTAAGCTTATCAAAAAACTGCGAAGCTTCAGCAATTTTTTTATCATCGGCCGACAAAAACCTTTCGCTGCCTGGGTTTGCAACATTATAATTGATGGCATTTAATACAATTGCCATGTTTTCCGGCTGAGAAATATAATCCAGATACAGTAAAGCTAATTGTTTGTTTTTGCTGCCGCTGGTAATCATTAAACGGTCAATCCATCCAGTAGCACCTTCTGCAGGAATTACCGCTTTTAAATTTCTTCCTTCTTTGTTCAAATGCGCTACTGTTAAAGGCCAGCCCACAGCCAAGGCAACTTCTTTATTCTTAAACATATTATCCAACTCCCCTGCTGTAGCCCAGTACTTGCGTATTTGCGGTTTCATTTTTATCAATTCAGCTTTTGCGCTTTGAAGTTGGGCATCACTCATATTATATAACGCGGCCTTATCCGTTTTGTCCAATCCCTGTGTTTGACCTATTAAATAAATATTAGAAATATCATCCCATAAACTCACCTGGCCTTTGTATTGCGGATCTTCAAAAACGTTCCAGGATGTTGGTTCTGTTTTTACCACATCAGCATCATAAATTAAATAATCTGGCCCCCAGGTAAACGGCATACCGTAAACTTTACCATCTTTAATTACATCGTTCATGTTGCGCAGTTGCTGCGAAAGACTATCCCACTGGCTAATGGCTTTCGTATCAATTGGTGCTACAAAATCTTGCGCAACAATATCGCCTGCAACATCCGTTGACGGGCTGATAATATCATACGCTTCGCTGCCGCCATTGGCTAGCTTGCTTATCAATTCATCGCTTGAACCAAAGTAGGTTGCCTTTATGGTAACGCCATATTTATCTTCGAATCCCTTTGTAAATGCGGGTTCTGCGTATCCCTCCCAGCACAGAATATTTAAATTACTGCCTTTAAGTTTTGATATGTCAACCATTGCAGTGTCGGCTGCATTGTTTGTAGTAGTGCTTGTATCGCACGCGGCAAGAAACAACAAAAAAGTGAAGCAAATACGGCTAAGAATTCTCATATTTTTTTTAAGTAGTGAAAATAAGAAAATCTCTGCTTCATTTATCAGCCCATAATTTTTATTTTACCATAACCAATAGCCTATTAATAGCAAAGGGTAACAAAGTTCGGTTTCAGGAAAAAACACTTCCACCAATCGCTCCAAGGGTTCTTAGTGCAGCGTAGATATTTTTCGTTTGTGCGCTTTGTGGTTTTGTATTTGCTCAACAGCGATTCAAATGCACAAGAGTGCGACGCAAGAAAAGCTTGATAGTACTACCTAAGCCTAGCTCAAAAAATATTGCATTCGACTACGGAGTTAAAAAAGAAACCTCCCTAAGAATAAGGAGGTTTTATTTACTAACCCATCCAGAACAAACTGCTCCAGCGGATGATTTTAACTGCTAACAATATGTTTCGAAAGCAGCAATAAGATTTCTTGCTATAACCTGTGCGGGCCTTCCTTCTATCTGGTGCCGCTCGACTATGTGCACAAGCTCTCCGTCTTTAAAAAGCGCTACTGCGGGAGATGATGGTGGATAAGGTAACAGATGTTCCCTGATCCTGTTTATAGCTGCTACATCAAAACCTGCAAAACTGGTTGTTAACCTGTCAGGCCTTTTTACAGCGTTGTTAACTGCCATTACTACACCTGGTCTTGCACTACCGGCTGCACATCCGCAAACAGAATTAACCATCACCAAAGTTGTTCCTTCGCTTTTTAATACGCTGTCAACTTGGGCAGCATTAGTTAATTCCTCAAAACCGTAATCTGTAAGTTCTGCCTTCATCGGCAGCACTATTTCTGCTGGATACATTCTTTTCCCTCCGTTTTTCTATTGAACCACAAATTTAAAAGAAAAGTTCTAAAATGGAAATAAATGATTAAAATAAGCCATTTAGTCACACTAAACTGATAATAAGAGCCATAATGGCATTAAAAAAACTATTTCAGTCAAAAAAAGCGGTTTTCGGGAGGGTTTTTGGGGCGGCATACTATTTGAAAAATAATTTCAATAAAATTAATTCACATAAAAAATAAAAACTATGACACTTGTAAAACAAAATTACAGAAGCGCGGATCAACTGTTCAACGAATTTTTTAACCAGTTTCCTGCAACACCTGGCAAAGAAACAGGGCTTAATAAACCACCTGTAAATATTCATGAAAGCGCAGACGCTTTTCATGTTGAACTGGTAGCACCCGGACTAAAAAAAGAAGATTTTAAAGTAAGCGTAGAAAAAGATTTGCTTACCATCAGTTACGAAAAGAAAACAGCAGCTGAAACAAAAGATCAAAAAACCCACCGCAGGGAATTCAGTTTCAACAGCTTTAAACGCAGTTTTAATATCGATGAACAAATTGATGCTGATAAAATAGAAGCAAAATACGATAACGGTGTGCTTATTCTTTCGCTTCCTAAAAAAGAAGAAGTAAAAGCGCAGCCGAAGGAAATAGCGATACAGTAACAGATTTTGTAAAAGTTGGTTTTGGTTTTACCCCGTATTTTTATACGGGGTATTTTTATTTATAAGCTGTAATGTTTTTCGTGCATTTAGCTACTAACCATTCGGGTATAAAATTTTAAACGGTATAGAAATTTTAAATGGTGGATTCAAAAGAATTTATAGCCTTGCTAAAAAGGCACCAGAACATTGTTCATAAGGTGTGCAGCCTTTACATGGATAATATTGCTGACCGCGAAGACCTGTTCCAGGAAATTACCCTGCAGGCATGGAACGCCTTTAGAAGTTTTAGGGGCGAGGCTAAGTTCTCTACCTGGCTTTACCGTGTTGCCCTCAACACTGCAATTTCTTTTTACAGAAAAGAAAAGCGGATGCCCGTATTTACAAATACCGAAGTATTTCCAGAATACTGCGAAGAACACAACCCTGCAGAAGAGCAGATGCAGGCAATGTACAAAGCGATAGAATCGCTGAGCAAAATTGATAAGGCGTTACTGATACTATATCTTGAAGACTACAGCTACGATGAAATTGGAAACATGCTCGGCATAACCGCCAACAATGTAGCCGTAAAAATAAACAGAGTAAAAACCAGGCTTAAAGAAGAAAGTAAAAAACATTACCAATTCTCCTAAATAATACACCATGGAATTAGACGAACTTAAAATATTATTGAACGGGCAGCAGACACAAACGCATGTGGTAAAATCGGCTGAAGAAATTACTTTTATGCTAACCACAAAAACCAGATCAATTACTGGCAAACTCAGGCGCAGCCTAAGAATAGAAATAATATGCTGCTATGCCGCGGTTATTCTTTGTGGCGCAGCCGCTATTTTTGCAACCTACCGTTCGCTGCGTATTTACTTCGCGGTTTTTTTTATTTTCAGCTTACTTTTTTTGCCGTATTTGTACAGCCTGTTAAAAAAAATAAATCAGTTTAAAAGCAGCAACACGCTACCGGTAAAAGAAAACCTGCAAAGCTTGTTTAACCTGCTGAAAACATTTGTAAAAAGATATTTTCAAATAACAATTTTTTTAGTGCCGGCATGTCTTGTGCTTGCACTTTTACTTGGTTACAACGATAATAGTTTACAGGGCCCCGATCTTGAAGGCCTGTTATCCCCGCACATAAATTTAGACACTTTAAAATCGGTTATGGTAATCGCCTACCTCGCCATTTTTAGTGTAGCCATGTATTATTTTACCAGGTGGTACCTTAAAAAATTATACGGCAATTATTTAGATCAGCTACAGTTGCTGATAAAAGAACTGGACGAATAATTTTTTTGGGCGCGGCAATTAAATAAGAATAAGGCTTTACTTGCAGCTTGCCCCGTCGACGGCGGTCGTCGCAATGTTGTACGTTCTGATATTTTATTGAGCTTTTATTACAACATGAGCAATGTTGTTAAATGTTGGGTTATTCTTCAAATCACTTAACCAAAAGTTATTGGTAAAAACTTTTACGGCAAAAAGCGAAAATGCAGTGAAGTCGCAAATATTTATAGCACTTATAACCTATCTGCTTTTAGAACTATTAAGAAGATGTATAGCAAAAACAAAACACAGCTTTATCAAACTATTTGAAAAAATAAGATTCTGCCTTACCTATTATCACACTTTAATGTAGTATGTATGTAATAAAATAAAAGAAGGGGCAATCAAAGGAAGGGCAAACCAAAATCAAAGCCAAATAGGCAGAATAAATTTGGTTTTGGTTAATGACTTTTATTCCAATAAATAGATATTATTTACACTACAGCTTGACATTTTTTATCTTAAAAAAAATCGCTAAAAACGTTCAGATAGCATTGGTCTCTATATTATTCTTATTCAAATTAATCTTTTTCAGGTAGTGGAGCTAAAGGTCACAATTTCCTAAACTTTACCGTTGTCGGTCGCTTGAAAAACATTAAATATTTCAATCTTCGCTGAGGTAAAAGCCCAAGAAAGTGTCGGAACGTACAAGAGTGCGACGCAACCAAAGCCTAATAGTATTTCTGCGGTTGGGTTCAAAATGATTCTTACCCAATAAAAAAAGCCACTGTTAAATATTAACGGTGGCTTTTTAAAATATTAGGATACGGTTACTCTATAATGAGTTTTTCTGTTGTGGCTGCTTCGTTTGACACCACTTTAAGCAGGTAAATACCCTTGGGCAGATTGAGTACAGGGATGCCTATTTTTTGGCCTGCAGCAACGCTGGAAATGGTATTGCCACGATATAAGATTTTACCTGACATATCGGTTATTGCCAACTGTACTTTATTTAGGTTTACCAGAGCATACAGGGCCGTTTGGCTGCCTGCGGGGTTTGGATATACCTGCCACAGAACGGGCTTATCGCTGAAGTTTATTTTTACCACAGATGTGTAGTGCGCTTTGCCATCATTATCAGTTTGCTTTATGCGATAATAACCATTGCCTGCCAGCGGATGCAGATCTGTAAACTGGTATTGCTTTACCGCTGTTGTGGAAGTGGAGGGCTGTATGGTAATTAGAGACTTAAACGTTACACCGTCGGCGCTGCGCTCTACCTGGTAATATTTATTGTTTATTTCGCTGTTTGTACTCCATTTAACATCAACCGTTTTTTTATCGGTTTTACTTGCGGTGAAACTGAGGATATTTACGGGGAGTGTTGTTTCGTTTACCAGCCTGTCAGTATAAACATAATACTCGCCGGGCTGCAGTGTAATAGACTGATTTTGCGAGCCAACATTTAAGGTTGTACCGGTTAAATAACTATACCAGATGCCTGTTTGAGGCCATGTTACTGTGGCGATTTGTGCTGTAACATCGAAGTTACCAACAACCAAAACCCTTAATGCATCTGTTGCTGTGCTGAACCATTTTATTGATCCGCCGAGGTTATAATTCATTATACTTGATGTGAACGTGCCTGAATAAGTTGGAAAAGTACGCAGCTTGAGCAGCTTTGAGTAAACATCGTAAAGAGCCTTCCTGTCTGCGTTGGTGTAATAGTCCCATTTAATTGGTTTAGGATCGGTACGGCAGGTATCGCCTGATTTTACAGTACCATCTGAGCATGTATTGATGGAGTAATCGTAACCCAATTCGCCAAACTGCCAGATCATTTTAGGGCCTGGGATCATGGTTAAAATAGCAGCAGCCATACCATCTCTTTTTAAACCTGTTGAAAGTGTTTTTACATTATAAATTCCGTTGCTGTTACCATACAAACCATTTTTATACTGTAGCCTCTGTTCATCATGGCTTTCCATATAAGTAACCAGGTTTGGCTGGCTCCAGCCTCTGTTATTGTAAACCCCATAACTTAAATCCCATGATGGATTAGTGCTAAAGCCCATAGTAGCCTGATTGTAAGCTGAATTCATATTACCCCAAAGCAGCATTCCGTTATCAGCCAATACTTTTTCTTCACTATTATCAGCAAAATGTTCCAATATGCAATAGCTTCCGGGTGCGGCAGCCTGCATAAAGCCGTAATAACGGTTCCAGATATCCACGCGGCTCTGGTCGTAAGCACTCCATCCAGCTACGTCGCAATTGTTACCATTGTTATCGCAGGTTTGTTTCTGGGTAAACCCTTTTGAAAGATCCCAACGGAAACCATCAATTTTATAGTTGGTTAACCAGAAATTAATAAACCTGTTTACAAAGTCAATGGTGGCCTGGCTTTCATGGTTTATATCGTACCCCACATTATAAGCATGTTTTGCATATTGGTTAAACCATGGGCTGTTGGTGGCAGGTTTTGTTCCGTCCCAATACATTTGAACCATGGGGCTTTGTCCAAAAGAATGATTAAGCGCAACGTCCATCACAACGGCTATTCCCTGTTTGTGGCACTCATCAATAAATGCTTTTAAAGCGGATTCAGTACCATAATTTTTATCTGGCGCAAAGTAGAAACTTGGGTTGTAGCCCCAACTGTTGTTACCTTCAAATTCATTAAAAGGCATTACCTCGATTGTATTGATGCCTAGGCGCTTAAGATAACTGAGGGTATCTTTTACGGTTTGCCAATTTTGCGCCTTTACAAAATCCCTGATCAACAATTCATAGATCATCAGGTTTCTTTTATCGGGTCTTGCAAAGTTGGTAACCTGCCAGGTATATTTGGGCTTCGCGGTTTGTAAAATACTTACGATGCCTGTTGTTTTACCAGTGGGATAAGCTTTTAGATTAGGATAAGTAGTAGTAGAGATATACTTATCATTATCCGGATCCAATACTTTTTCCGTATTGTAGTCTGCTACTTTTATTGAATTATCGATGAGAAACTGGTAGGCGTATTCGGTGCCGGGGATTAAATTGGTAAGCTTTATCCAGTACCTGTTTTTATCAGGCGTTACATTCATTAAATACGATAAAGACTGAACCCAGTTATTGAACTCACCCAAAACATAAACATTTGTTTTGCCGGGAGCATATAAAACCAGCGTTGCAGATGTGGCATCCGCATCATAATTTATTCCGTCAACAACACCAGCAGGCAGGTCTGCTACTGTAGGATTTGCCACGAGGAATTTAATAGTGTCCTTCTTCACAGTAATACCACTCGTTATTTCAGATACTACATAGTTATCGCCGGCAGTTGTCACAGTGGCGCTTGCTGTGGCTGTTGTAGTTTCAGAAGTTACCAGTAAACTGTTATTAAAATATATTTTCAAACTACCAGCCACATTCGACTTGGACGTAATGTTAAAAACATTGCCTATGCTTTTGTTAATAGGTTCTGGCGCAGGTATATAAGTTGGCTGGCGAAAGGGATCGTCAATTCTTGTATAAACACCATTGTCGTAAACAGGAATGTACATATCGCTTCCATCTGTGTTTGCCTGTTTAATTGAACTGTTTCCGTTACCGCTCCTAAACAGTATAGCAATTTTTAAAACTTTTTCCGAAGCATCGGTAATATTAAAAAAGGTTCTCAGACCGCCGGAAATGGTGAACTTCCATTTGTTGTTGCCCAACGAAGTACACAGCGCAGCGGCTTCGGTACTTCCCCAGGTAAATTTCGAATGCTTCCAGTCCGATGAACTGGTGCTGAGATTGGTGATAACACCAATGTGAACATAAACTGAAGAACCATAATTTAGCAGGCCTTTGTTTCCATAGGTGGCATCTACGGTAACAGGTACCGAAGTAGAGGCTTCCTGAATAAAGTCTGGAGTCCAGGTAAGTAACTGGGCGTTTGCAAAAACTACAAACAGCAGAAAAGGAATAAGTAAAAGCTTTTTCATGAAGAGGCAATTTTGTTAGAAATAATATGATTTGCGAAATGATGTGTAAAAAATACACATTCAAAAATCAAAGAGTTTACAAATATGTGTACTTTTTACACAATAGCAAAAAAAATCCTAGTTTCATATAAATTTAATTTATACAATTAAGACAAATGAAGGTTTACCCATAAGAAAAAAACATTCATTTTAGTGGCAGAAGTTTAGCATAAAAAATTTAGCTGTTTTAGTGGTGATATGAAAAGGAGTTTTTTTTGGCCCGGCTGTAGTGTTGCTATCAAAGCCTGTTGCGTCGCACTCTTCAAGGTTCTGTCCGCTGTTCAGCACAGTGCAGCAGGCTTAAATAAACCGGGCAAATTTATGGTGCATCAGGTATAACAATAACTTACCCTTATTCCCCAAGTCGCTTACTTAACTCATCGTTGATCTTCGCGAACAAAAACTCAGGCTTAAACACACGCCAGTTGGGCAATTCCATCAACTCAATGTAATAATTGAGTTTCCGTTTACGAAAATCGTATTGTGTTGCTTCGGGCATATTTAGTGAAACGATCCACCCGTTTTCGTCGGTTACTTCTTCAAACCATTCTTCATAATAATCTTTATCCCCGCTATGAAAATTAAGTACATTTTCAGAAATGATAATATATTTTACAATCCCCTGTCGTAAAAGTAGATCTACCACTTCTCGTTTTAGTGTCATGATATCATTTTCAATGGCATCATTCCATTCACCAATCAATTCAATAATGGCAACCCTTTGCTCATAGTCTGCATAGAGAATTTTCATGTATAGAGTGCGGCTGCCAAAGTCGTCCCATTGTGGGTGTAGATAGTAATTGTAGATTACGTTTTGAAGGTCCAGATAATTGTAGCTTCGCCCATAAAATGGAGAAAGTATATCTTCTTCAGCAGTATATAAATGGCGCCAGTTAAAAAACGGTTCTATATTATGCATAAAATAACTATCTGCTAAAATTAGCGTTTAATTTAAAAATTTGCGTGCTGTTCCGGAGACAAAAGCATTAAAGTTTTTGATGAAATTTACAGGAGAAAAACTGCTTTCCCTTTATCCGTTGCAGTATAGAGATGTATAATAAAACAGTTCACCGTAAGGAAGGGTGCCACTTTTATACTAACTGGTAACAAAAAACCCCTCTCTTTTTAGAAGGGCTTTGTTTTTATTTTAGTCCGAAAGCTTTTTTTACTTTGCCTACATAATCTAATTTTTCCCAGGTAAACAACTCAACTTTTTTCCTGATAACTTTCCCTTCGGGAGACCTGAATTCTTTTACCACAACTGCTGGTTTGCGCCCCATGTGGCCATAGGCGGCAGTTTCGCTGTAAATGGGGTTACGCAATTTTAAACGCTGCTCTATAAAGTATGGGCGCATATCGAATATGCCTTTTACAATTTCTCCTATTTTACCATCAGTTAAATTAACTTTTGCGGTGCCAAATGTTTTTACATTAATACTGGTTGGCTGTGCCACTCCAATAGCATAGGAAACCTGCACCAGCACTTCATCTGCAAGGCCTGCAGCTACCAGATTCTTTGCTATATGCCTGGTTGCATAAGCTGCGCTGCGGTCTACTTTGCTGGGGTCTTTACCACTGAAAGCGCCACCACCATGAGCACCTTTGCCACCATAGGTATCAACGATTATCTTACGGCCGGTTAACCCTGTATCGCCATGTGGGCCACCTATAACAAATTTACCCGTTGGGTTAATATGATATTTAATTTTAGCATTAAAGAGGTGCGCATATTTTTCGTATTTGGACTGTATGCGGGGTATTAAAATGGTTTTAATATCCTTTGTAATTTTCTTTAGCATCTTTTCTTCACTATCAAACTCATCATGTTGGGTAGATACTACAATGGCATCAATTCTTACTGGCTTATTGTTATCGTCATATTCCAGTGTAACCTGGCTTTTTGCATCGGGGCGCAGATATTTTATTTCATTGTCTTCGCGTCTAAGAACGGCTAGTTCAAACAAAATTTTGTGGGCAAGATCAAGGGCAAGCGGCATATAATCATCTGTTTCGTTTGTAGCGTAACCAAACATCATTCCCTGGTCGCCGGCACCCTGCTCTTCTTTTTTCTTTTTATCAACGCCCTGGTTTATATCCTGCGACTGTTCGTGAATTGCCGATAAAATTCCGCAGCTGTCTGCGTCAAACATATAGGCACTTTTGGTATAGCCAATCTTGCGTATTACACCTCTTGTTATTTCCTGAACATCGAGGTAGGCTTTACTTCTAACTTCGCCTGCAAGTATTACCTGGCCGGTTGTAACCAAAGTTTCGCAGGCTACTTTACTGTTGATATCAAAGGCAAGAAAATTATCTATTAGCGCATCCGATATTTGGTCTGCAATTTTATCTGGATGGCCTTCTGATACGCTTTCTGAAGTGAATAAATACGGCATACTTTTTTTTTACAGGCTGCAAAGATAGGGTTAAGAGGGATTTCAAATACATACATTAAAAGCTTGTGCTTTTTTTATGTACCGGGCTATTGGTCTTTATGCAAATTTCGTTGCGCCGCACTCTTGTGGTGTAGGATATTTATGAGCTTTTAGCAACAGGTATTTGCATTTGCCCACAGCTCGAAACACTGGGTTCGCAGCTCATAATTGTTCGGGACGTACAAGAGTGCGACGCAAGCGGCGATGCCATGTAAACCTATGCCGGGTACAAAAAATATTTAGTGAATTTTGATGCTGTTTGCTACAAAATAAAAAAGCCCATAAGCATTGCAACGCTTATAGGCTCTGGAATAAATTATAGGCTACCTGGGAATATCTGAATAGATAATATGGAACTTCATTTTGTGCGATATACTGCTGCCGCCACCCAATCTTATTCTACCTATTGCAGGAGAATTAAGCGGACTGCCCGCAGCGGGCGCAATGGAACCGAGAAAATTTGCTGTTTCTGAAGCGTAAATAAAATCGTTAAAGGGCGCAAATAAAACAAGGCTGTAGCTTTTGTCTTTGCTGGTTACAATGCCTTGTAAATACCTTGACATATCGAAGCTGTAAGAATAGACTATTTTACCTGTAACGGGATCTGTTTTTGAAATAGGATAACAACCGTAATCTGACTGATTTGTTACTGAACCTGAACTAGAGAAGGTAACATCGTTGGGCAAAGCAAACCGCCGCATGGAATCTGTACTGTATGGGGTAAGGAATAAAGCCGGTGGTTTTAAATATTGATCGTTAGTGGTTAATAAATCGGGCACCTGTTCCAGTAACAGCTCGGCACGGTGTATTATTTTATTAGTTATCGTGTCTAGACCCGGTATAGTAATTCGCGTGTAAATTCCAGGATTACCGTCAACAAACACGATGCTGTCGTTTAAGTTGGTAGTATTGGCAGCTATAAAGCTTGCATAGTTGCTTGCACTGCGGTCGCGGCGTATAGTATTGGCAGTACCAGATGTAAAAGTATTACAGCGGAAATAGGCAATGCTTGTGTCAAATTTACCGTCGATGGTTTTATTCCTTGAACGATAATAAATAGCAAGTTTTGTATTGGTATCGGCGGCGTTATAAAAACTGGTAAGGCCGATCTTCAACAGTGCATTACTTGTTTTTTCAGGAACAATCTGTAATCCCTTTATATAAACATTAAAAAGACTGTCGCTTTTGTAGGCATTGGTTGTATCGTAAGTTTTAAGCAATGCATTTCCATAACTGCTGTTAAGCCTTATTCTTATTTGGCCTGCCGTTGCTTCTTTGAAGGCCCCGGTGGAGTCAAAGTCGTTCAGTTTGCTAAACCTCACTGTTCGTGGTAAATTATTTTCAGTTAATTCCTGCCCCTGTGGCACTTCGTAAGTTGTGTAGTAGGAAGAATCAGCTTTGAGGGTTCCGAGAGGATCATCGCCGAGAATATCATAAACCCTCAGCGCCATATCTTTTGAAGTATCACCCCAGGCACCTTTATAGCCAAGCACCAATACAACAGAATCAAGGAAGAGACTATCCTGGCTAACAGGAAAAGAAAAAGGAAACGCACCCGGTTTAAGCTGAACATTAATGATGGCTGTAGTTTTCCCAAATATGGGATCATCGACAAATCCTAAGGTATTGTCATACAGTTTACTAACCCTGGTAAAGGTATCAGTTGCGTTTTTAGATACAACATCCATTGTTCTTTCAAAGGTATTTACCCCATCTATTGGTGGTATTAAAGAACCCCCGATATCAGTAGTTATTATTTTGGTACAAGCAGTAATTGCAAGGGTTATAACTATAAAAAAAGCAACATTTTTTTTCTTCACAAAAGATAAATTCATAGAGTCAATTACTTCGGCGCAAGCTCGTTATACAAATCTAAATACTCTGTTAAATCAGTATCCCACCCTGTAAAAGGGAGTACTTTTTTGCCTTTGATTTTAGCAAATTCGTCGGTGAGTTTTTTCTCTGCTTTACCTGTTCCAAAAGTAACAGCATCAGCAAAAGTTGCCCCGCCTTTAAACATTGCAGTATTATTTGCCTCTTTAAAAGCTTCCATATCTTTTTCTTTGATAGTACTGTGTATGGCTGCTCTTTCTAAAAAAGAAGATCCCAGTTTTTCTGTAAAAGTATTTTCGCCAACAGTAAAAACAATTTTACAGTGACTAAAAACGGGTTCCCGCTTATATGCCGTTCTTATATACATAGGAACAAGGCCACTCATCCATCCGCTGCAATGAATAATATCGGGTGGCCATCCAAATTTTTTAACGGTCTCTAAAGCCCCTTTGCAAAAAAAGATGGTGCGCAGATCATTGTCATCATACCACTTCTCCTTTTCATCGTGAAAAATATACTTTCTTTTAAAAAAATCCTCATTATCAAGAAAGTAAACCTGTAATCTTGCATTGGGCAACGATGCTACTTTTATTTGAAGAGGGTAGTCGTCATTATCCACCGAAACATTTATACCTGAAAGTCTAACCACCTCATGTAACCGGTGCCTCCGCTCATTAATAGTTCCAAAACGAGGCATTATACACCTAACTTCCAGCCCTGTATCATTACTTTTAATTGCAAGTTTGTTCACAATTTCAGCAAATTCTGTAAGCTCCAAATAGGGCGACATTTCTGTTGCAATGAATAAAATTCTTTTCTTTGTTGACATTCGTTTCCGTAATTTGTCTTGAAACTTTTTGAAATAGGTTTGCGAAGGTACAAAAATGCTTTTAAAATGAAACAGAAGATAAGGTTGATCGTATATATTGCAGGAGTTATATGATACTTTTTAAAGAAATTACCAGTCTCCGGTCTATGCTTCAGCTCCAAAAAGCCAATGGTAGAAGAATTGGCTTTATACCAACGATGGGTGCTTTGCACAACGGCCACCTTAAACTTATTAATCAAAGCCATAGTGCCAAAAACATCACTGTTGCAAGTATTTTCGTAAACCCAACACAGTTTAACGATAAAAAAGATTTCGATAAATATCCTGTATCCGTTGAGAACGATATTTTGCTGCTGGCTAAGGCAAAAAATGATATTCTGTTCCTGCCTTCAGTAAATGAAATGTATCCCAATGGGCTTAATAGTACGTTATCATACCAGTTAGGAAGCCTGGAAACCGTACTTGAAGGATTTTATAGACCCGGACATTTTCAGGGTGTATGCAGGGTGGTTCATAAACTGTTGGAAATTGTACAACCAGATGATCTTTTCCTGGGGCAAAAAGATTATCAGCAATGCATGGTAGTTCAAAAGCTGATTGATACTTACAAATTGCCAACCAGGCTGTTTGTAGTGCCTACAGAAAGAGAAGAAAGCGGTCTGGCAATGAGTAGCAGAAACCTTCGTTTGTCAGAAGACGCAAAAGCAAAAGCAGGCGTAATTTATAAAATGTTAAACTTTATTGAACAGCAGATGGAATCGATGCCTTTTAATCAATTGAAACAAAAAAGTTACTCAATGCTGATGGATTCGGGCTTCCAAAAAATTGATTATATAGAAATATGCGATGCCAAATCCCTGGTTCCGGTAAAAGAATTTAATCAAAACACTCAACTCGTTGCAGTGGCTGCTGCATTTATTGAAGACGTAAGGCTGATCGACAATATGCTGCTTAATTAGGTTTTTACACCCAATATTTTAAAAAAAGAAGTTTACTAATTTTACACCATTATGCAGATAGAAATATTAAAATCAAAAGTACACAGGGCAACTATAACTGAGGCAAACCTGCACTACGTGGGCAGTCTTACACTTGATGAAGATCTGATGGACGCAGCCAATTTTATCGAAAACGAAAAAGTGCAGGTTGTGAATGTAAATAATGGAAGCAGGCTAGAAACTTACCTTATAAAAGGAAAGAGAGGCAGTGGAACTGTTTGCCTCAACGGTCCCGCCGCCCGCCAGGGCGCAGTTGGAGATGTAGTGGTCATTATCTCTTACGCCACAATGCCCTTTGAAGAGGCCAAAGCTTTTAAGCCCGCATTGGTTTTTCCAAAAGAAGGTAATAAACTATAGCCGTATTTCAGAACCACTAGTTTTGAATAAAAACACACAACCAGTGAAAAATATAACATCCATACAAAATAAGATCTTAACGCAAAAGCAGCTTACGCATTTTATTGCTGCTGCCCGTGTTACCGGAAAAACAATTGCGTTCACAAACGGGTGTTTCGATATTCTGCACGAAGGCCATATCTTTTCCCTCAGCGAAGCTGCAAAAGAAGCAGACATTTTAATAATAGGCGTAAATGCAGATGAAAGCGTAAAAAAACTAAAAGGAGACAACCGGCCCATCAATAACCAGCATTCCCGTTCGCTCCTGCTTGCCGCACTTTTAATTGTAGATGCAGTGGTAATCTTTGAAGAAGATACGCCTCTCGAACTTATAAAACTTATCGGCCCCGATGTACTGGTAAAAGGCGGAGACTATACCATTGATCAAATTGCAGGCGCAAAAGAAGTAATCGCCAACAGCGGAAGAGTAGTTATCAACCCCATTATGTCTGGCTTTTCAACCTCAGGCACTATCCAAAAAATTAGGCAGCTTTAGCCCCGTAGTATTTTTTAACGGCACTGCAATGGTAAACTTGGTCAGCTTCGCTTGCAGCTTGCCGTGGTGATCGCACATTTGTACTTTATGCAATTATGCTTGGCATTATGAAAGCATCTATCTCAGCGGTTGATGTTGGTCAAGCAATCAAGATCACCAAAAAAAAGTAAAAAAATGCTAAATAAAACATTATCAACTTTCCCAATACTTACCACTGAACGGTTTACACTTCGGCAACTTTTAGAAAGCGATGTTCAAGAAATATTTTTACTTAGATCGAACACAATAATAAATAGATACCTTGACCGCATACCAAGCGAAACATTAAAAGACGCATTGAACTTTATTATTAATATCAAAAATAGTAAACTGCTGTACTGGGCCATAGCACACACAAACAATGGAAAACTTGTAGGAACAATTTGTCTTTTTGAATTTTCAGACGAACTTCATAAATGCGAAATTGGATATGAACTTTTACCCGATTATCAGGGACATGGAATTATGAATGAAGTAACAAAAAAAGTTATAGAATTTGCCTTTAATACCCTTGGGCTAAAAACAATTGATGCCTGTACCCATAAAGACAATCAAAGTTCAACCAAACTACTTCAAAAATTGAACTTTGAAAAAACGGAAATTATTGACGACACAAATAATAACCTGATAGTATTTCGGTTATTAAACAATAACGCAAGTTCAAGTCTTCGCACAGTTAAATGATGGCTTGCTCCAACTACGAACCAGGAAGCCTTTCAGTAACCTTACCTATTATTACAAATATTTTCTATGTTCTTTTTTTGGTGAAAGCGAAGATTGAAGCGCAGGCTATGGGTGAAACAACATCTGAAAAAAAATCATGGTTTCAGCAAGAACTAATACCCGTTTTTAAACATAAAAAATCAACTGCTTCAACAACCATACGCTTCTGTGTGCCGCTTAATAAAAAGAAATAATTTTGTTACCGGCAGAATATCTTTAATCATCGCCGGTTGTGTCACTCCCTTGTACGTTCATTAATTCTATTGAGCTTTTATCTAAGCGTAGATTTCAGCGGTTAATGTTGGTTAGGCGACTAACATCGGCAAAGGTTGTTGGTGAAACAACTCCAACAACGGCGCAAAAGTAGCAGCTAACCGCATAGTCCCTGCCACCCACAAAGCTTAAAAAAAAGACGCTGCATAAAAAATCAATGAGATAATTAGCTTCTTTTTAAAATAATTAAACATACAGTTTATAGGCATCAAAATACGCGGATTTACGGTAGTGGCTAATTCTTTATACATCGTACAGACATGCCGGCACCTCTGGAATCGGTGGTGAGAACCAGTATATTGTTGGTGCCTGCGAGTGAGTGGATTAACCCCTCACCCTCTTCAGTTTTCTCTGTACTCCACCAGTTGCCAAATTTTCCTATGTTCTCAAAAACAGCTTTCCCAAAATCGTAGCGATAACCGCCGGGCAATGCTTCAAAGGTTTTTGGATAGGTATCATCTGGAACTGATTTCCATCCCGTGTTGCTTTTCATTTTTAAACCAGCTAAAGATTGCCCACCCATATTCTGGATCAGTTTTGCCCATTCCTTTTCTCCGGGCAAATGCCAACCGGCTGGTGCCAGTCCTCTCTTGTCATTTACAGCATACTGGTTGTATAGCTTGCCATATGTTTTACCATTTAGCGGGTCATTGTTATAATAACACCAGGCTGGGTTGTCATGGTTTGAAGCGTCTATCCACTCTTCAGGCGTTTTTGCCTCGGGTATTACATCGCCATTGCTGAAATGGGTTACATTGAGGTTTTCGGCCATCCAGGTTTGATCATTAATTTGAACCGTTTTGTAAACTGTTTTATCAATATCCATAACCTGTGCAACGCTGCTTTTTTGAATGGTTAAAAACAGTAGGGCAAAACTGATAAACTTTACTAAATTTTTCATCTTGCGGTTTTAATTATTGCTGAAAGATACAGGCATTATATTTTATTACTAAACATGCTTTATTAAAAACTGGTAATATTCCAAGCTCTTAAATATCGAAAAGCTGGCTAAAGAGCCAAATTAAAAGCCAGTCAAAAAACTGGATTTATATTATAAGAACAGTTAATACCCGTTTTATTAAACCTCTTTCCAACAGTGTTTCCTAGGCATAGCCTAGAGGTATGGAACGGGAAAATAAAGCAGCTTTAGCGCTCGCATTATTTTATGGGCCGGGCAATGGTAATTCTGTTTAGCTTTAATTGCAGCTTGCCCCGCTACGGCTGTGGTCGCACCCTTGTACTTTCTGTAATGCTGCGTGGCTTTATCAAAGCGTAGATTTAAGCGTAGGTTATTTGCGAAACAACTCCAACAACTGCACAAAAGTGTACAACCCTGAAAAATACATTTTTTTGATACCAGCAATTGTTTTTCATGGCAACGCCTGTTGTGTCACTCCCTTGTACTTTCTGTAATTTTATTGAGCTTTTACATAAGCGTAGATTTCAGCGGTTGATGTTGGCAAGGCAACCAACATCGGCAAAAAGCCAAATAGAATTAAGCCCGCCGAAACTGCTGTTTATAACGAACTAGAGCCGGTTGTTTCAACGTCAAGCCCTGCTTTCAGCAATACTTTTCTTAGCGGCTACTATTTTTCTTCAACCATTTAAGTGCCTCGATTATCTTCTTATCTTTTTCCAAATTGTCAAAGTTGTCGCCATAATATATTTCTAAATCTGGCTTGAGACATTCCTTGTAAATTACTTTGTTTCTATCAGCTACAAAATTAGTTGCAAAATTTACAGTCAAGTTAGGTGCAAATTGAAAATACCCATTTGATGTTGTATATCCCTTGGCTGTTGGTTCACCAATAAAATAGGTATTAGGTCGTCCTTTAAATGCGATTCCTGTCATACTTCCTGAACTTCTGGTTACCGCACTTAAAAGTATTACAACTTGAATTTTCTGCAGTCTTTTATTTGGTTTCGTATTAATTTCAGTTGTCTGAAAATTCGATATTACAAAATTGCCATTTTTCATTTCCCATTTTCTCGTTACTGAATCATAAATATCTGTTTCGTAGCCTAATAAATTGTCTCCCAATAATAAGTTTAGTCCCGATAACATTGGATATAAATTTCCACCACCATTAAGTCGTAAGTCAATTAAAAAACCTTTTATTTTTCTTGAAGCGTATTTTGCTATACTGTCACTTAACGATTGTGCTAATTTATTTATTTCTACTTTGTCGTACACCTGCATTCCCGGGATTCGTATATAAGCATATTTTCCTTCTAATTGCTTGGTAAAAATTTTATTGATTTGATTACGAGACTTTTCAATAAAAGGTCTTAGCCAATTACTTATTGTGTCATTATATTGCTCATAATAACTGTATGTCTCATTGTTCAGGTAAATTTGAGAATGAACGTCATTAAGGTTTTCAAGGACTTTTACAAAACATTTCATTGTGTCTTTTAAAGATTTTGAAGCATTAATGTTCCCGTTAAAGGCATTATCTATTGTATTCCAATCAACCTTATTTCGATGTATTGATTTGTATTTGATAAATGAATATAGACTGTCAACTGCAATAGGAAGTTGTCCTAATGAACAGTTTGCAGTTAATGACAAAATGAATATGGTATATATTATTTTCAAATGCATTGAATTATAGGGTGTTAAAATGAGCGCAAAAGTTCGAGTATTGCTGCACGTGGGGGGCATTGAACGTCCAGCCCGGAACAAATGCTGATTGCAAATCTAATGATTGCTGCGGCCGATTGTTTCAAGTGAAGCCCTGCTTGCAGCAAGACTTTTGTTGAACTAAACCTTTGGTAGCCTTTTGTGAAAGTCTTAGGTGTTGACCGAAGTATTTCATCGAAAAACAGTCATTAATGCTACAACAACAAAACGATAAAACACCTTTTTATCACAAGCCAAAACAGGTGTACCGGGTTTTGCTCCTGCCTATGGTAAATTTATAGAAAAAGTAACCATTGGGCAAAACAGTAAAAGTCTAATTGTAAACTACAGCGGCAGCCTGGCCAATATTTTCCCGATGTTGGTCGCCTGACCAACACCAAACCGCTTCAATCTTCGCTATTATAAAAGCTCATTCATAATCTAACCGATCAAGAGTGCGACGCAACGAAGATGCCCAATAAATTAATTGCCGGGCCCATAAAACTCTTCGCTTTAATAACTACAAACCGCCAGCTATTCCACCGTTACGCTTTTGGCCAGGTTACGTGGTTTGTCTACATCGTAACCTTTTGCTACGCCGATATGATATGCGAGTAACTGCATGGGAATAGTGCTTAGCATGGGGGCCAAAATTTCGTCGGCGGCGGGTAAAATAATTACATCGTCGGCAAGCGTGGGCGATACTTCGTCGCCTTCGGTAATAACGGCAATTACTTTTCCTTTTCTGGCCTTTATTTCCTGCATATTGCTTACCACTTTTTCGTGATAAGAATCTTTGGTGGCAACGAATACCACGGGCAATTTTTCGGTAACCAGCGCAATGGGGCCGTGTTTCATTTCGGCGGCAGGGTAACCTTCTGCATGTATGTAAGAAATTTCTTTGAGCTTTAGCGCACCTTCGAGCGCTATGGGAAAATTATAGCCGCGTCCGAGATACAGCGCATCAGTACAATCTTTATATTTTTCTGCGAGTGTTTTTATATGTTCGTTCTGCAGTAAAACCAGTTTAACCTTGTCTGGAATATCGGCAAGTTCATGACAAAGATTATGGTAGCGGTCATTATCTATGCTGCCTTTTTCGTGCGCAATTTTTAAAGCAATCATGGTAAGTACGGCGAGCTGGCCGGTAAATGCCTTGGTACTTGCCACACCAATTTCGGGGCCTGCATGGGTGTATGCACCTGCATGCGATTTGCGTGCAATAGATGAGCCAACCACATTTACAATACCCAAAATAATGGCGCCCTTTTCTTTCGCAGTTTCTATCGCAACCAGTGTGTCTGCCGTTTCGCCACTTTGCGAAATTGCGATGATTACATCGCCTTTGTTAACTATAGGATTGCGGTAACGGAACTCACTCGCATATTCTACTTCTACCGGAATTCTGCACAGTTCTTCAATAATATATTCAGCCACCAAACCCGCATGCCAGCTTGTTCCGCAGGCGATGATGATGATACGTTTTGCGTTTTTAATCTGTTCGGCATATTCCTGTATGCCTGCCATAGTAATGGTGCCTTTATCTGCATCAAGTCTTCCACGCAGGCAATCAAAAATGGTTTGTGGCTGCTCAAAAATTTCCTTCAGCATAAAATGATCGTAACCATCTTTTTCTATGGCCGCCATTTCCATATCGAGCTTGGTAATGAACGGCGTTTGCTTTTCGTTTCCAAGGTTTTTTAAAATCAGTTCATCCGGACGAACAATGGCAATTTCGTAATCGTTTACATACACAACTTCCTTCGTATACTCCACTATAGGCGAGGCATCACTTGCCAGAAAATGTTCGCCTTTACCAATACCAATTACCAGCGGACTGCCCTTGCGGGCTGCAATAATTGTTTCAGGATCATCTTTATCAACGAGCAGAATACAATAAGCACCAACTACCCGCCGCAACGCAATGCGCAGCGCTTCTTCAAGAGAGCAGTTGTTATTGGTTTTAATGTCTTCAATAAAATTCAAAAGCACTTCAGTATCTGTATCGCTTTTAAAATGGTAGCCTTTTGAAATTAGTTCCGCCTTAATTGGGGCATAGTTTTCAATAATACCGTTGTGGATCATGGCAAAGCTGCCATTTTGAGAAGTATGTGGGTGGGCATTTCGGTCGCTTGGTTCGCCATGTGTTGCCCATCGCGTATGGCCAATGCCTATATGGGCTTCCAGGTTTTCACCTATTAATGACTCTTCCAGGTTAGCAACTTTTCCCTGCTTTTTAAATACTTTCAATCCATTATTTACAAGAGCAATGCCCGCACTGTCGTAGCCGCGGTATTCAAGGCGTTTCAATCCTTTTAAAATTACAGGGTAGGCCTGCCTGTGGCCTGTGTATCCAACAATTCCACACATAGGTTAAAAGTTTGGTTATGGTTAATTAATTGCAATATCTGTTTTTTTTCTTTCAATGCATACCAAATTCAGCAGTTAATACCAATCGTAGGTTTATTATGAGCCAATCTTCATTACTACTATGATGCTCGGATGCAGCTTGCCCCGCCAAGGCGCATATGCGTCAAGCTAAGGAATACATTTATTGACCCAACAGCATTGCTACTATGGAGTTTCCGTTGCGTCGCACTCTTGTACTTTTAGATCTCTATGCGACTTTCAGGACTCAGTTGCCTTTTTTCCTTGGCAACGAAAGCGAAGATTATTCGGCAACGCATTAATATTTAAAACCATTTACTAAATCCTTATTGTAAGACAACCTAAAACCATTACGGGTAAACACTTTCAGCGATTTTTATCAAAAATTAGCTTGACGCATATACGCCATGGCGTTGATGTCACACTTGTACTTATATACCGCTATGCGGCATGGTGCAACAGCACCGCTTTTCCAAAATTCGTTTAATGCTTAAATGGTATTATTTCGAAAGATATTTTAAGTATTTTCTTCCAAAGAATGCACACTGCATTATTTATAATTTCTTTGCCTTGCTTAAATAATTTGCGATGGACCAATTTAATTGTACGGATGATTACTTGCTCGAAAATGAATATGCAGCCTTACGCCCACTACAAGAAAACGACTTTAACAACCTGCTACCCTTTTCATTAAACGAGCCAGAATTGTGGAAATACTCGTTAGTAACAGCAGCAGGTGAAGAGGATTTAAAAAGTTATATGCAGATAGCATTAAATGCAAGGTTAGAACAGAAGGAATATTCGTTCATTTTTTTTTGACAAACGCCTCAACGAATCTGCGGGCAGTACAAGATTTTACGATATAAACTTACTATTTAAAACCATGCAGCTTGGTTACATATGGTATGGTAAAAAATTCCATGGAACCGGGCTCAACAAACATTGCAAATACCTGCTGCTCTCCTTCGCTTTTGAAAATGCAGGTATGGAGCGGGTAGAATTCCGTGCAGATAACAACAATAAAAGAAGTATTGCAGCCACGAAAATTATCGGCTGTAAAGTTGATGGCGTTTTACGTGCCAATATGCCCAAACGGGAAGGTGGGCGAAGAGATTCTATCGTGTTAAGCATTTTAAAAGATGAATGGTTTGGCGGAGTAAAAGAGCAACTTGCGCTAAAGCTAAAATGATAAAACAGTTATTTCACGGCTCTTTTTTTCAAAACAAGCTTATTTTTTGCTGGGCTGCAATAAATTTTGAGTCAGGCACGAGTGCCGCGCACTATATTGCTTCCCACTAAAACGGTCGGCGCTAGCAGTAATGCTGATAGGCAGTTTCATGCGAGCTGGAAATGGTTTATATTCCCGCGTTTTAAAATAAGTTTAAAGTATTTGGATTAAAATCAAAAATTTAAGATGCGCTGAAACCAGGTGTAATAGTACCTCAAACAGAAATGCGAACGGAAAAACCATTATTACATTTCGAAATATTTTTTACAATTTATTTGAAAAATAAATACTGAAATAAAAAATAAATAAAATTTTTTTGATGAAGATTTCACTGTAACTATTATTTTTTTTGGATATTTAGTAAATAATATACCACAGCTCTATGTCATTTGAACCAATCCTTGCATTTTTTATTCTGCGCTATATAAGTAAAAACCTTAAGCAGTCAGATCCTGCACATTCATGGATAAGATTGCTTAACAAGGCAATGATTGGTGTGGTTATCTTATTTTTTATACAGCAGGCGTTTACCACCAGCAATCTTCCCATTGGCGCACTTATACTTAACTGGATATGGCACCTGATACTGTTGCTGATTGTTTGGGGTAGTTTTAATTTAAAAGAATTTGCAAAGGCGAAAAGTATCATGGTTGCGGTTTTACCGCTAATTATAGTTTCCTGGCTAAAAGACGTTTTAAGGCTCTTTGGCAATGACTTTTTTGATAAGTACAATAATTACCTGGCACCACTTTCTTTCTTTGCAATAATCTGGCTTGTTGCCATGCTTATCATTTCCAATAAACAACGGAAAGCACTCGAAAAAGAACGAAAGAAAGTTCTTGAAGAAGAACAGCTAAATAAAATAACAACAGCCCGTAAAGCCGAATTAGAAGTGCTGGTGGCAGAACGCACTTCCGAATTAACCAGGCAAAAAAACGAACTGGAACATACGCTTGAAGAACTTAAAACTACCCAAACACAACTTATTCAATCAGAGAAAATGGCTTCGCTTGGCGAGCTTACTGCGGGTATTGCTCATGAGATTCAGAATCCTTTGAATTTTGTAAATAATTTTTCGGAAGTAAGCGCCGAACTACTAGATGAAATGCAGGAAGAATTAGATAAAGGCAATAAAAAGGAAGTCTTAAGCATAGCCAATGATATAAAACTAAACCTGGAAAAAATTATCCATCACGGCAAACGTGCAGATGGTATCGTAAAAGGAATGCTGCAGCATTCAAGGGCCAGTACCGGCAAGAAAGAACCTGCTGATATTAATGCACTTGCCGATGAATATTTCAGGTTAAGTTATCATGGTCTTCGTGCTAAAGACAAATCTTTCAACGCATTACTCAAGACTGATTTTGACCCCCTGGCAGGTATGGTAAATATAGTTCCCCAGGATGTGGGGCGGGCTTTACTTAACCTTTTTACCAATGCATTTTATGCAGTGGCTGAAAAAAAGAAAAATCAACGGGATGATTCGTTAAAAATATACGAGCCAACGGTGTCCGTAAAAACTAAGAGAATTACACTTCCATCTGGCATTGGCGCTGTTGAAATTAGGGTTTGGGACAATGGCGGAGGCATTCCTCAAAAGGTGCTTGATAAAATATTTCAACCCTTTTTCACTACCAAACCTACCGGCAAGGGTACCGGTTTGGGTTTATCTTTGAGTTATGATATCATTGCAAAAGTTCATGGAGGCGAATTAAAAGTGAATACAAGAGAAAATGAATACACTGAGTTTATAATAATATTGCCGGCATAATACAAATAAACCAGCCCGTTAAGCTATGGATATTGGAAAGCAATAGGTCAAACTGGCGGATCCTGAATAAAAGTTGCCATGGAATAGTTTGAAAAATGCACATCGCTGAATGGATTTTTGGAAGTACAAGAGTGCGACGCAACCAATGCTGAATAGCGGCATTTAGCTGGGTTAAAAAAATATAACTTAATCCCCCCAAAAAAATATAAATATGAAAATATTAGTGGTAGATGACGAAAAAGATGTTCAGGTATTATTTGAACAACGTTTTAGAAAAGAGATACGAAGTGCGGAGATGAACTTTGTATTTGCCAATTCCGGCGAGGAAGCATTAGGGTACCTAAAGCAATTTAATCATGAAGCAGTGCTGATTTTATCAGATATAAACATGCCCGGGATGAGCGGCCTTGAACTGCTTCGCGAAATAAAAATTAAATTTGAGGCTCCTCCTCCGGTAGTTATGATGATAACGGCTTATGGTGACGAAGAAAATTACAAACAGGCGATGGATTTGGGTGCGGATGATTTTCTTACCAAGCCGCTTGATTTTAACCTTTTGAAAGAAAAATTGAAAACTATACATTAATGGCTAAAATACTTGTGGCAGATGATGAGACCGATCTGGAAATGCTTATAAAACAGAAATTTCGCAAGCAAATCCGGGAGCACCATTACGAATTTATTTTTGCTTTGAATGGAAATGATGCACTCGCCAAACTGGAAGAACATCCTGACATTGACATCGTACTGAGCGATATAAATATGCC
This sequence comes from Chitinophagales bacterium, assembly GCA_038203525.1. Classification (GTDB taxonomy): domain Bacteria; phylum Bacteroidota; class Bacteroidia; order Chitinophagales; family Chitinophagaceae; genus Limnovirga. Next base: position 29,858 of record JBBRDW010000018.1, read on the forward strand.
CGGCATGGATGGCCTTACGCTGCTGGTAAAGCTGAATGAAATGAGCCCGCTTATAAAAGCGGTTATTGTTTCCGCTTACGGCGATATGGAAAATATACGTACTGCTATGAACCGCGGCGCATTCGACTTTGTAACAAAGCCTGTAAACTTTGAAGACCTTGAACTAACAATGGTAAAAACCATTGAACATGTACGGCAGCTGCGCGAAACATTTAAAGCTATTAAGGAAAACAATATACTGCGCATGTATGTTGATGAGAACGTTATAAATTTTATGAACCGCCGGGAGTTTGAGTCTACTTTGATGAATAGCGAAACCATAGAAGCTTCGATCTGTTTTATTGATATCTGCGGTTTTACATCAATTACCGAAAATGAGCAGCCCGATAAAGTAGTAAAACTACTCAATAAATACTTCGATGTAATGGTAAAAGAGATCATTGCCCAGGGCGGTACGGTAGACAAATTTATTGGCGATGCAGTATTGGCAGTATTCAGGGGGGATTTTCATTTAGATCGTTGTATCGACGCATGTTTAGTGATACGTAACCAAATTGAAGCCCTTCCAAACGAAGCAGAAACTATTTCCTTTCTCCCAAAAGTTTCTATAGGTATTCACAGCGGAGAGCTTATCTCTGGAAATATCGGTTCCTCTACTTTACGCCGCCTCGATTATACCGTTATTGGAGACGTTGTAAACACTGCAGCCCGCCTGCAGGGGGTAGCCCAGAACGGACAAATTATAATTACAGAGTCGTCCTGGCTAAAAGTAAAAGAATCTTTTAATTGCAATAAAATCGGCGATGTAAATCTTAAAAACAAACAGGCACACGTTACCATTTACGAAGTAATGGATTAGGTTTGTATTTGTACAATCGCAAGTTTTACCAGATAAAAGTGCGACCATTTGGCCAGTAGTCTGGTTGTAATGTCATACGGGCAATAACACTTATTTTTTGATACCAGCTTTTGTTTTTCCTATCATCAATCCTTTTGCCTTTGACGCTTATTGTTGCAGGCAACTTAACGAATGCTAATTCTTATTAATTATCCGCTTACCTTAATCTCCTCCAGCAATTTCACAAAGGCAATAACAAATTATAACAGTGGGTCGAAAGTGTAATAATTTTAGGAGAGTAATTACCCAGACGCACAGCGGCAAATATTCAATTTGCTGAATTAATTTGGCTACAACGGTTTTGTGCCAGAAGGTATTTGTTTCCAAATATGTTATCAATTTGCTGGGTGAGAAGGAATTGCAGATAATAACTGAAAATAAAAAAGAGAATGGATTGTGATTTTATTGATTAGATGCTACGGCTGATCTAATTACGCAATACAGTTTACCAGCCGCAAACAGAATAGAAAGTACAAGCATGAGACCACTGCATCGTGAGCGGCAAACTGTAATGAAAGCTCCACAAGACTTCCATGCCTGGCTCAAAAAAAATTATTTTCCACGCCAGTAACTCGCTATTTTATTACGGAGAAATGTTACACTTCTTTCCAGTTGATCCATACCATCAACTCCATCTTCTATGCTGATCCAGCTATTAAAACCCATACGTTTTAGTTCTGTAAAAATAGCATCGTAATCATTTAATCCTTTACCAATTTCGCCATGGCTCAAACGTTTGGCGTAACCGGCCCCACCACCCTCTTCGGTACGCAAATCATCAATGGTTCCCACATTTAAATAGCGGTCGCTGGCATGCATGGTTACAACGCGGTGTGAGACCCGCTTCAATAATTCAAGTGGGTCTTCGCCTGCGAGATAGGTATTGCTGGGGTCGTAATTAACACCAAAATTTGGATGATCAATGCTGTCGACCAGCTTACAAAAAACATCGGCTTTCTGCGCAAATTCGGGGTATTGCCAAAAGTCATCTTTGTAATGATTTTCGATAACGAGCGTGATGTTTCTTTCCTGCGCATAAGTCAGACATTCGTAAATACAATCAGCAGCTAACTGCACACCTTCTTCAATGGATAGTTCTGGTCTTCTTTGCCCCGAAAGTACGCGGCAGAAAGAACCGCCCAATGCGTAAGTCATATCAATCCAGTGCTTTTCTTTTTCAATTTCTTTTGCGCGGAATGTCTTATCAGCGTGCGTAAAGTCAGGCGAGCAGCACATCATAGGAATTACTTTGCCGTGATCTTCCACCATGCTGCGAAATTTTTGCCAGTTGCTTTTATCGCCCATTTGCAAAAAGCCTGCATACCATTCCAGACCTTCAATATCAAGCTTCACAGCAAGTTTAATCCAGTCTTCCACCAACATGGTTCCGTCTTTGCAAAGCGCATGCATAAATGCTTTGGGAAATGCAGCAATTTTTGGCATACTAATTTTTTATTTTATCGCTACTCAATTTGTTAGAAAATATTTTTTGAGCCCGTCTGTATTACTACTATTGAACTTCCCTTGCGTCGCACTCTTTTACTACATAACGCCATTCAGCAATAAGCAGCAACTTTACATTATCGTACAAACTCAAAAGCAAACGGCTCGGCTAATTATTATTTTGAACCCCTAATTGTAGAAGCATCTTTTGGCGGGTTGCGGCCAATGAAAGGGTATTGTTCCAAATCAACCACCTGTCCGCTGATGGGGCCACTTTCATCGGAGAGCCAATACACAGCCGCAGCCGCAATTTCAGCAGGTTTCAATATTCTACCAGCAGGTGCATACACCGCCGGAAGATCTTTAAACCAATCCTCTGCAAGCCCATGATCTTTTTTTCTTTGTGTTTCTGTTTCAGTAAGTACCCAGCCAGGATTTATTTGGTTTACCCGAACGCCATTTTCTCTATGTAATGTGTCTCCAAGATTTCTGGTCAGCGTCATTAATGCACCTTTTGAAACGCTGTATGCTAAAAGGTTAGGTTCGCCACTATAGGCATTTACAGAACCAATGTTTAATACACAACCATGTTGCGTTATCAAGTAAGGCAGTGCCGCTTTTATTAAGCTGAATGGTGCAATGGTATTTACTTCCAGAATGCGCCTTAGAAAATTCTTATCTGTACTGTGAATATTTGAGGAGGCAATAATAGCTGCATTATTCACCACCGCATCAAGTTTGCCAAATGTTTTTATGGCAACTGCTACCAGCCTTTCCGGCGCACCTTCTGCGCTTATATCTTCAATATGGAGCACAGCTTTTTCAATGGCAATTTCTGCGAGTACTTCTCTACCCCATGCATCTTCCAGACCATTGAGCACAATGCACGCTCCTTCCGCGGCACAACGCAAGGCGATAGCTTTGCCAATGCCCGTGGTGCTGCCGGTAACAATGATCACTTTGTTTTGTAAGCGCATATTAAACAGGTTTTAAAATACTTTTTACAACTTCGCCTTTATGCATTTTTTCAAATGCTTCCTGCCATTTGGTAATTGGCCAAACACCGCCAATGATTGGCTTTACATCCAGTTGGCCACTTGCCAATAATGCAATTACTCTTTCCCACACAGGCCAGTTATGGCTAAAGCTGCCTTGCAGCGTAACATTTTTCTGCACCAGCTGATCCAGCGAAAAATTAAGTGGCTGTGGTCCCCATCCAACTTTTGTAATACGACCATTTGGGCGAACAAGATCCAACGCAATTTTTAGCGTAAAGCTTGAGCCTGCTGCATCTAACACAAGATCAGCACCTAAACCATCTGCACGTTTTGCCCATTCAGTGGCATCGCCAACAATGGCATCGCAACCATATTGTTGCGCAATGTTTAATCTATGCTTGTCTGCTTCCAAACCAGTAACGGCAACTTGGGCACCGCATAGTTTTGCTACCGCAGCACATAATATTCCGATAGTGCCGGGGCCGATTACTATTACCCGGTCGCCGGGTTTTATATGCGAATTATTTACCACTGCATTATACGCCACGCAGCAAGGTTCAGTAAGGCAAGCTTGCTCAAAAGGAAGTTGATCAGGCACAAGATGCAAACACCTTGCAGGTACTTTTACATACTTTGTCATGGCGCCGTTAACGCCATAACCAAACCCTTTTCTGTCAGGATCAAGATTGTATAATCCGGTGCGTGTTAAAGGGCTGTTTGTATTAATTACCGCAGCGGTTTCACTCACTACGCGGTCGCCAATTTTCCAGTTGTTAACACGGTTACCAAGTTCACTAATATGCCCACCAAATTCATGGCCAAGCACTACGGGGTAATTCACCTGCCAGCTGTGGTCTGCCGTCCATTGATGCAGGTCGCTGCCGCAAACACCAACGTTAACTACTTCCAATAAAACATCTTCTTCCCCAATTTCGGGCTTTGAAATTTCTCTTATTTCTACTGAGCCTTTTACGGATGAGTAATTGATAACGGCTGCAGATTTTATAGTTGACATATTGAATTATTTATAAAAAAGGATAAAAATATTGCATTGAAAAAAGTATATGTCTAGTGAAGCCGAAGCTCAATAATTTTCCCTCTGATGAACGGATTGCGACGCAACGAAGATGCCATAAAAAACAAATGCTGGTATTACCATTGTATTTGAAATTACTTTTTTTAATTAGCAATTTTTTGAGCCGGGCATTTGAATAAATATTAAGCTTTAGTTGCGTCGCACACTTGTACGTTCAAATTAATTTTCGGCTTTAAACAGCCATCGAAAATTAGCCTACATGGCCATACGCGTGAATGGCATTGCAGATCAAGCGAAGCGATGCTTCGAGGTTGCCGCCTGCTGTTTTAAACGCTTCTGCATCAATGGTAAGCGGTGCACCCAACACCACCAGCGGCGCACCATAAGCGGGGCATTGAATGGCTTGCTCTAAAGACAAACCGCCAACAGCCTGCACCGGAATTTTTACTGCATTCACTACTTCGCGCAACTGATCTAACGGACTTGGCATTCGTAAACCGCGTGCAGCAATACCTCTGCGTTCATCGTAACCAATATGGTGAATCACATAATCGCAGCCAAGATCTTCAAGCCATTTTGCGGCAGCTACCATATCATCGCAGCCAAGATTATCGCCCATTACTTTAATACCAAAATCGCGGCCGGCATTTACCACGCATTTGATGGTTTCTTCATGTGCTCGGGCCATTACTACTACATGCGTAGCGCCAGCTTTTGCCATCATTTCTGCTTCGAGGTAACCACCGTCCATGGTTTTAAGATCGGCAACAACCGGCACGTTGGGGAAGGCTTCCCTTAACAACCTTACGCCACGCAGGCCTTCCGCAAGAATCAATGGTGTACCAGCTTCCAGCCAGTCAACACCTGCACGCATAGCCATTGCAGCAGTTTCCAATGCCTCATCAATATTGGTAAGATCAAGCGAGATTTGAACAATAGGTTTCATACAATAAATCGTTTATAACATTTTTCATCCACTTGTGATGAAGAGGCTGCAAGCTAAAAATCAATAACACCTTAAAGATATAAGTTTAGAGAGACTGCAAATAAATTTTTAGGGTAAATGAAAAAAGTAAATATTTAATATTCTCACTTATGCTCTGTATTTTATACTCTATAATTATTTAAGGATGGTTGATAAAATCAGCATCTGCAATTACCAAATTCTTTGATCTTTTGCGAAAGTTTTGGGTGTGGAAAGTTCAATGTGTAAAAAGATTTTATGGGTGTGTGACCACCGCCACGGCAGGGCAGGCTGCAGGGATGTTGAATTCTATTTCTTAAGCCAGCATAATAAATAAAATTGAAAAATGAAAATAATACTACTTTTCATTTTGTTGCACCTGGCTTTGTGTAAAGTGCTGCAGGCGCAAACTTCATAATTCACTACAATAAAGCGTTTAACAGCCCCTACAAGGCATTCTGCATGTGAGCAAACAGCAGAGGATGGGCGTCAATATTTCTTTTCGCAATTTAGCATTTGATCCGATGATTTTTTGCCATATAAATAAGATATTAAACAGCGTTTAAAATTATTCTATCTTCAAGTATCCATTTGTGTTGTGTAGCTATAATATTTGTTACAGGTTATTATTTGATTAAGACTTTTTTTGTGTAAACATTACCAGGTAGTCATTGATTTATTTACCAAAACATGCATAAAAGTTTACAAAATTCTGATGCTTTTTACTGGGCACGTCTTAAAAAAGACGATCCGCAGGCATTAGGCTTTTTGTACGATAAATATGTGGATAAATTATTCCTTTCTGCATTGCGCACCACAAGCAACCGTGAACTGGCAAAAGATGCAGTGCAGGAAGTCTTTATTGAATTATGGAACTACAGGCATACAATAACTGATATACAATATTCTCAAAGTTACCTTGCAAAAGTGTTGCGTGGCATACTTTTAAAAAAACTGAAAAAAGAAAACGAAGCTTACCATTACGAACTGGAAGAATCTTTTGTTTCGCCCGAAGAAAGTATAGAGAACATCATTATTTCTTCTGACACTGATCGCGAAAAAAAGTACAGGTTGAAAGAAGCTTTATCTAACCTTAGTAACAGGCAAAAACAATTACTGGAACTGCATTTTAAAGATGGCCTCAGTTATGAGCAGATCGCCGAAAAACTTAGTATCAATTACCAGTCTGTAAACAACCTTGCTTTTAGAACTATCCTCCGCTTACGCAGCCTTATGTACTGCGTTTTATTTTGCATCTGCGTTATAAATCTATAACTTGAATTTGTTACCATTCAATTGCGCATAACATATACATGCGTTCTTTAATAGTGCAGGCGTTTAAATAATTTCGGGTTCATTTTTAATAGACTAAAATAGGAATTGCTAGTAACGATAACTGTCAATAAAAGTATGTTTTATTTTGAGTCTGGCAACATATTTACGATGATGCTTTCGTTGCAGCTTGCCCCGTACAATACGCAATGGCGTCAAGCTAATTTTCGACATAGCCGGTGGTGCAGATTTTGGGAATGTGATTAAGCAAAATATACAGGCTGCTGATGCGGTTATTATTCTCCTTAACCGGCAATGGCTAAGCATTTGCAACTACAATGGCCGGCCAGGGATTGTAGACCCTTCTGCAAGTGAACGAAAGCTCAATATAATCAAGGGAATAATTTAAATTGGTTTATTTGCTTCATTTATCTTTTCTGCAGGGATTTTTTCGTGGTTTTCTATTTTCCCAAACAGCAATCAAAAGTTCGAGTTATGGGAATAGTGGGTTAAATTCCTAGCAGTTGTTGCAAGTACATTGCTATTATCCTCCATTTTAAACTTGGTTGATGAAGACCGGGGGCGTTACATTTATGCCAGTATTTTTTCAGGTGCATTGGGTAGCGTCTTATTTTTTATACTGCTCATATCGGTGGAGGATTCAAACAAAGAGCCTGGCGTTACTTTTTTCGGTTCGGCTATTACGGTATCGCTGATGTTTGTCTTTATTACTATTTCAGGCTTTAAGCCAGGATAATTATTCGTTATGGTTTTTGTGGATTGATTGAATTAATAATAAACGATCTTTTGAACGGTGCTAAAAACGACAGTTGTTTTATTGCCATATTGAATTGCGCTTACAACCGCAACTGAAATCAAATTTACATTCACTATTTTCGCCGCCTAATAAAAAAAATATGGCGGCAACAAAAATTACGGTAAATAGTAACGGCTCCCTTAAGATAGAAGGCGATTTTGAAATTGTTGACAAACATGGAAGTGCTTACGACCTTGCTGGAAGAGAAATTGTTTCTATATGCCGTTGTGGCCTTTCAAAAAACAAACCTTTTTGTGATGGCTCGCATAAAGGGCATTTTGAACATGACGCAGTAGCTTTCGCGCTTCCTCCAAAAAAGACGATTTAAGTACTTGTTTTGAACTTTGTTGACTTAGTGCCTATTGCTAAAAAAGTACAAGCGTACGCCTTAAGTGGAACAGGCGATGCCATAGGTTCAAAAGTTACTCTACAAATAAGTAGCTGAATATTTTTCAGGTATTGCCTTCGGAAACCGATTTGCAGATCAGGCCTGTTTCAATTGTGTTAGTGCAGTAACAAGCTGATCCAAATCGGCGGTTGTAGTATACAGGTTGGGCGCTATACGGCAACCCTGTACATTTGCGTAGTCGATGGCTACGGTATATATCCTGTATTTTTTCAATAAAATATCTGCAAGGTCTGCGGGTTTCATTCCTTTAATGCCAACGTTGGCAATGCCGCAGGAACGCCAGGGCTCCACCGGCGTATTCACAGTAACGTGAGGAAGGTCCCGCACCTTATCACTCCAGTAATGCTGCAGGTAACGCAACCTTGATTCCTTTCTTTCTGCGCCAATCATCAAATAATAATCAACGGCATTGGCGATGGTAAGATCCGTATGAACCGGGTGTGTACCAATATGATTGAGACGCGAAATATCGTCTTTATTTTTTTCACCTTCAGCAAGCAGCGGCCATACTTTTGAAATGTTTTCTTTCTTTACATAAAGAAAACCAGCACCCAATGGAACACTGAGCCATTTATGCAGGCTGGTGCCATAATAATCGCAATGCAGGTCTGGAATGTTGTATTGGAAATGCGCAAACGCATGTGCACCGTCAACCAATACCTGCACACCTTTGCCATGCGCCATATCGCAGATTTTTTGAACCGGTAATATGTGCCCGGTAATATTTACCATATGGCTTACCATTAGCAGTTTTGTATTTGACGTTATGGCATTGGCATAAATATTTACAATCTCTTCATCATTTACGGGGTGATTGGGAACAGAAATAATTTTATTTACTACCCCATATTTTTTCGCTACCTGTTTAAACATTTCGAGCATGGAGCCATAATCCTGTACAGCCATAACGGCCTCGTCGCCTGTATTCCAGTCGAGCCCGCCAATGACCATGTCAAGCGATTCAGTTGTATTTCTTGTAATAATTAGTTCGTCTGCCGAACAACCTGCAATTGCTGCAAGCTTTGCTACCATTGCTTTTTTGTTATCCCATTGCACGGTACGCATATAGTAGGAACCCTGGTAGTTTACTTCACGCACATGCTGAATAAAATATTCCAGCGTTTCCTGCGGCAGAAAACAGTAGTAACCATTTTCAAGATTAATATAATCCGGTTTTAACTTATAACCATTGCGTATGCCTTCCCAAAAATCTTCATCAGAGGCCAATGCTTCCGCATCTATATTTTCAAATTTGGCAACCCAGCTAGAAAGACGTTGCATACCGGGAAGGCCCATGAAACCCAGCATCGAAAAATTTTTTATGAAGGTTCTTTTGTGCATAAATAAAGTTAGGAATAATATTTATAGAAACAGAATGCAAGGTTTTATTTGGGTACCGGGCTTTATTTTTTCATAGCATCATCGTTGCGTCGCACTCTTGTACATTCTGAACGCAGGGCGTCAAATGTGAAAATGTAAATTCTTAAATTGAAAAATATAATTCCGCTTAGTCTTTTGCCTTTTGCCTATTTGCCTTGCTGCATTTCTTCCTAAGGTACAAGAGTGCGACGCAAGTAAAGCCCAACAGAATTATAGAAGCCGGGCTCAAAAAAATTACCTGCGGTTAATTACAATCGTCTTAAAAATCTTTTCGCCGTTAACCGTAATACCCTTTACAGTTACGGTGTACGTTGCCGCATTATCGGCCGTATAAAAATTGACGACGGCTCTTCCGGCTGAATCGGTTACAATGTTAGCGTTCCAATAAATTGTGGTTCGTACATCGTCAATATGGTTATTTTTTATTTCTTTTTTACTATAATCGGGCATTGGAAATTCCGGCGGATTATGATAACCTTTTACATAGATTTTTTTCAATCCGCTTTTGGGATCGATGTATTTATTAATACTGGTTTTAGTGTTTATAACAATTACGCCGGTGGCTGCACGTGCACCGTAAGCTGCGGCTTCAGGCCCCGTAAGCACTTCAACAAAATCGATGGTATTGATATTAAGCGTACTTAAGAATGTCATTACAGGGCTTGATTCGCCTACAATGCCTACATTGGTATCTATGGGGAGTGGAACACCGTCTAATATAAGCAGTGGTTCAATTTGCGGGCCGGGCTTAAAACCCTGAAGGCCATTAATGGTTACGTATCCATTGCGCAATTGAACTCCCGGAACCCGCAATACTGCAAAACCAACGTTATTTACTCCGCCATCTTCTAACATTTCATTGGTGATGATTTTTGAAAAATTACTCTTTCTTTTACTCTCATCGTAAGTGACCTGCTTTTTGGCTACTGATTTTACCGTAACAGGTTTTAGCCAGCCCTTACCAGCTCCAATAAACACGGTATCGAGGTAGGTACTGCTTTTCTTTGCAATACCATTACCTCCGTCATTTATAAACTGCTTTTTGAGTACTATTGGTGTTCGGTAAACAGGAAAAGAAAATGTGTCGAGTTCAATTTTATAGCGCTGATTTTGCACCCCATTTACCGAGGCAATCTGGAAGTTGAGAAGCATATTATCGGTCTCCGGCGCATAGGGAAACCGAAACCTTCCATTGGCATCTGTTGAATCGTTCAGCAATAACCGGCTCTTTTTATCAGCAGAAAAAACGGTGATTGACTGTTTAGTTACGGCCTGATTATTACTATTAAGCACACGGCCCTTAACAGACAAATCGTCGAGTGAGCTATCTGGTATTTTCAAACTTTGTTCTGCCTGTTTATACCAGCCGGCATATTCTGGTGGCTGAGTAAGCATAGCAAGGTCCATTTCCGCATCGGCCATTGCAATGGTTCGTTGATTATCCAGTGACACTATACCATCTTTATTTATTTCATCGGTTAAATCAATAATTCTATTATCATTAACTGATACGGTGAATGCGGCCATTAATGGCTGTACTGCAGCATCTGTAACCGAAATATCGAGCCTTACATTTTCACGTGGTCCGTAAAAATTTTTATCCGATTTAATGTTTACGACATCCTTTTTTTTATTGATGAACGCTTTCCGTTCACTTAATAATTGTTTATGCTCGTTAAACAACAGGAAAGTAGCCTCGCCTGCCGGAAAATTATATAGCGGTACCATGGCCTCGTACATTCCACGACCTACACCCGCATAACACAAACTGTCATTGCTTATACCTAAAAGATAGGTTGTGTATTTTGCTGAGTATATAGAATCTTCCAGCGTAACCCAGAATTTAAGCTGCCCATTGCTGTTATTAACCAATGCCAATTGGGCTGCAAAAGAATTAAAAGCTGGTATTGGCCATTGAGTTATGCTGCCGTTATTAGATACATAAACAGTATATTGTTTAAACCAAACTGGCGAGAACGAAAACTTCGCTAACCCAGATTGGCTGGTGGTAAAATTTGCCACTACAGAATCGTTGTTGCTTTTTACATAGCCATGCACCTGCAATGGATGATTGCGAGAATCGGTAACCTTTAAAGCTATAACAGAATTAATGCCTGTCATAACCGCCCCGCCTTCAGGAAAAAACTGAACAAAGGTTCCCTGTTCATTTTTCGCAGAACTGTCAGAATCGTATATTAGGGAATAATTGATTGTGTCAGCACGTTTCGTATTTACAATGTAAATCGGTTGTAAACCAATCCTGCCGGGGTTTTGCTGCAGTATTGCACGGGTGCTGGCACGTAGCCAGTAATAACCGCCCGCAAGAGTATCGCTCAAAACAAACGCACCATCAGTTTGCTGTTTGGCGGCATTTAATATAACCTGTTTAAATACCTTGTCTTTACTGTCCACAAGGTCAACATAAATATTTTTATCAGGCTGCAGCGGCTTATTATTTAAAGACTGCAGCAGAAATGTTTTAAACCAGATGGTTTCTCCTGCACCGTATAATTGCCTGTCTGTTTCAAGCAATAATTTTTCGCCGTTTGTTTTTCGCAATGCAGTGATAAAGTGGCCCGCAACGGAGTCAATACTGTTGATTTGTCCATATTGGGCAAAACCCTTTATGCCACAAAGAAAAAACAGGCTAACTAATATTTTTCCAGGCAGGTTCATCATTGTTGAGTTATTGTGTTCAATAGTATTTGTTTATTTCCATCAGGGAATAGAAATGCGACAAAACGACGGTTAACCGATATAAAACATAAAAGTATTGTCTGTTCCGCAATAAAATACCACAGGCACCACTATAACAGTCATAAATAATATCCATACACTTGCGCGGTTAACTATCAATCCATCAAATACAAAACACAAAACCGCTAACGTCAAAGTTCTTGTTTATTTTTGCCCTCTTATTAACTAGTACAAACAATTAAACATGATACAACGTATACAAACAATTTGGCTGTTACTTGCCGCATCCTGTAGCTTTCTGGCATTAAAAATGTCATTTTACAGCGGCAATAAATTAGTAAACAATCAAAAACAGTTTCTACATATTACCGCAGCTGAAAACATACTGCTCACCATTGCAAGCGTAGCCATTGGAATAACCTGCCTTGTACTGATTTTTTTGTATAAGGACAGAAAGATGCAGCTTCGCATTACACTTGCCGCGTTGCTGGTTTCAATCGGTGTTATTGCGCTCTATTTTTCAGCGATCAATAATTATATTGAAGGTAGAATTGATCTAACCTCCATTTTTGTTTTTGCTACACCACTGTTTATTTTAATGGCCGCACGTGGCATTTATAAAGACGAGAAACTAGTAAAGAGTGTTGACCGGTTAAGATAGTTTGCAGTTATAGTAAATTATCTTAAACCGCTGGCTTTTCTGTAGCACGTTCTATTACCAGCTTGTGTGCAGCTTGCCCCAGGCAGACCGTTCCTTTACACTTAGTCTGTTACACCAAATCAAACAACGCAAAACAGCCAAAAGTTATCAAATTTGAAGATTGTTTTTTTCGGTTTGAGAGCTGTAAGTGCTTTCGAATATTTTATCTGCATTGCTGGCTTCAAAACCCTCACGCCTGTGGCTGCGGGTAATTTCTAATGCGGGCAAATCAGCAAATTCCTTTAGTACTTTTCGTTCGGCAAACTCAACATACGATCCTGAAATTCGGTATACTATGCCATGGGCAAATTCAGCATCAATCATTTGAGCTACGGTAGAACTTTGCAGTAGATTACCGTCGGCACTCATTTTTATTTTACTGCCCGAATCATTAAGTTTAAAACCATTTCGCTCCAGGAAGTCATTAAAATCTGCAACGGTATTGTAACCTTCTTTAAGGTTATGCACGCTCACCGTAAAATGGTTTAAATAATAGCGGTTATATATTACCCAGGCCGCATATTCTGTTTCGGCAGCAAGGGCTTTAAAATCTTCAACAGATGGTAATCTCCATAAGCCACTGTGCAGGAAAAGATCCATGGCTGCTGCATCATTCAGGTCAATCGCATCGACCGGATCGGCCTTAATTTCATCGGTGTAGGAATGAATGATTTCCCGCGCTTTTTCTGACAGCTCCTGCACCCTTAATTCACTGATGAAAATTCTTGGGTATTCCGGTGATGGGGGTGCATACCAGTAGGCATCCAGTTTTTTTGCGGGGAAAAAATACGGTTCCATTTTTTTATACCCGTGATAAAGAAATATTTTCTCAAGTGACTGAATACCAAGAAAAGGCACGCCAATAGTTCTGAAAGCTATATGGTCGTTCTCAATATCTGCAGCGGTTTTTATTACGCCTTCCTTTATCAGCGCATCAATTACAGCGGCTACATCGGGTACCCGCTCTTTGTACCGTGTCATTAAACCTTCAAGTACTTTGTCTAATGTTATGTTTGCCATTAAATGATTTTTTTATAAATGATTATTAGCCCGTCTGCCGTTTTTTACGGCATCCCGGTTGCAGCTTGCGTGGCCAAAGGCGTTGGTCGCACTCCTCTGCTGTATTAACACTGCACAGCAGAAAAATACATTTGTGACTGATAGTTTTTAAAATATAATTTTAGTTTTTTGGTTGGGGCAGCAGCTTGCTTTGTTATGGCACATGCGAACAGGTGCTTCTTAAGAAAGCCAGGTAAGAAAGCTGTATGTTCACGAGTATATTCATTGAAGGCGCAAAGCTATATTTTTTTTTGCTTTCCTTATTTTTCATTCTTACAGGGTTTAGTTAATTTCTACGCTGCTATTGGCTGTAAAATGCCGAATAAAATTACTAAAGTACAAGAGTGCGACGCAAGAAAAGCCCCACAAACAATCTGCTGCAGGGTACAAAAAAATTCGTTTTCCTTCTCCGATTTTTACAATCACAACGCAACAGATTTCAAGGAGTGTAGAATGATTTCTATAGCTTTATAAAATGAAAATTGTAAATATTAGAATTCTTCTGTTCGTTTTTATAGTCGTGGCGCTGACTGCCTGTTCTAAAAAAGTTTTACCCGTTATACAAAGCAGCAGTATAGCTAAAGGCGCCGATATTAGCTGGCTGCCACAGATGGAAGCCACCGGTTTTAAATTCTATAATGCCGGTGGCGCAGAGCAGGATTGTCTGCAGATATTGAAAGACCAGGGTATGAATACGGTACGGCTGAGAACATGGGTTAACCCTTCTTACGACAAAGCCAGCGGGCATTGCAGTAAAGATGAAACCGTAGCCCTGGCAGTAAGGGCAAAAAATATGGGGATGAGAATAATGATCGATTTTCATTACAGCGACAGTTGGGCCGACCCTGGCAAACAAAAGAAACCTGCCGCATGGGAAGGTCACGATTTCCCCGCACTTTTAAAAGATGTTTACGACTATACGTTCGATGTAATGACGGCGCTTAAGTCTGCCGGCATTGGTCCCGAATGGGTTCAGGTAGGTAATGAAACTGCCGGTGGTATGATTTACCCCGAGGGGAGCACTGCTAACTGGGGGCAGCTTGCCCAGCTTATTAATAAAGGTTATGATGCAATTAAAGCTGTAAGCCCGCAATCTAAAGTTATTCTGCATGTAGACCAGGGAAATAACAATGAGCGTTTTAGAACATGGTTCGACAGTGCAAAGGCTAACGGCGCCAATTATGATGTAATAGGGCTTTCTTATTATCCCTATTGGCTTAACGGAAACCCTGATTACACCTTATCGATTGATGACCTTGGAAATAACCTGAACGATATGGCTGCGAGGTACAACAAAGAAGTAATGGTGGTAGAAGTTGGTGGCGAAGACTATAAAGTTCAAAACACTTACGATATGCTGATTGCTGTTCAAAAAAAGGTAAAGGCTGTGCCTGCTGGAAAGGGTTTGGGCGTTTTATACTGGGAACCCGAAGGTGCAAAAAGCTGGAGCGGCTATGGCTTGAGTGCCTGGAGTAGCGATGGCAAACCAACCAAAGCACTTGATGCGTTTAAAGCAGAATAAATATTTTGTACCCTGCAGATGTGCATGCATTAAACTTTGGTTGTGTCACTCACTTGTACGTTCGGATTATTTACTGAGCTTTTATTGAAGCGAATGGATTTGTTCTGTTACCGTCTGCGCCATTTTAAAAACCGGCAACATCAGCAAATCTTTCAGCAAGGTTGAACAGGGTTATGTTTTTTGCCGGTGGCACCTTACGTGCAACTTAGTATTTGCGAACATAATAGCGCAACTTTCTAAAAACCTCTAAAGAAAATTTGGAAGGCGCAAAAGTTCAGGCGTATTAAAAAATTCTATTTGCTTTTTGTGCAGTTCACACTCCTTTTACAGAATGAATGATAAACAATCTTTTTGTTGCTGTTGTGTCTTACGCAAAAGCTAAATAAATATTCGTTACCCGCTTCGGTAAAAGCTGAATATAAAATGCAACCTTACAAGAGTGCGACCACCGCCAAGGGAGGGGCAAGCTGCAACGTAGATGCCACAAGGCTTTTAGCAGGGCTAAAAAGAATTTTATTTCTCTAAACTTTTTTGCTGCAATTTTTTCTTTAAAACATCGGCAGGATATTTTAATGCCAGCATGCGTATCGCTTTCAAGGTTGGTGTGTTCATCTCACTTAATCACGTATTATTCCATTGGGTGCAGCCAGCCGGCGCATCTTTATTTATGTTATGCACATGAACAAAAGTTTAGAGCGATACCCCCGTTGAAATAGAAGTTTTAAAAAAAACCGGTTTTACTATTCTAAAAGTCTAACCGGTTTTATAAATCTTAATCAAGCCTGAAAGAAATTTTGCAAACACAACCATATGTTGTGATTTTGCCATCTTTAACATGTACTTTGATATCTTTTACATAGACAGAGTCAATGTTTCTGATTGTCTTTGAAGCTTCTGCTACAGCTTGTTGCAATGCATCATCAATTCCTTTTTCTGAAGATGCAATTACTTCGACTACTTTTACGATTGCCATAAATATTAAAATTAAAATGTGAAAAATATTTTACTAAATAAGTTTTTGGAGACCCCGAAAAAACTAAAAAAAATGATGCCAATCAATTTGCAATTCCGGTGTGGTTTTACCTAACCCAAAAATTAGCGAAAGTTCTAAAGAAGTGAAACTTTCAGCTATTTGATTAAATCAGTTGCCAACTGCCTGCGGTTCAATAAAAGCAGGATAAAATATCAAACTGTACAGAAATGGCACCAATTCCTCGATGGGGCAAGCTGCAAGTAAAGCTTAAAAGCCATACCTCAATTCACTATCCAGTTTCTTTAACAACCGCTACTATGTTGAATTTCCTTGCGCGGAATCACAAAAGGGCATGGTTGTTTTTCTTACCTACTCAAACCAATACGCCAGGAATCAACTAAAAACCAAATGCAAATGCTTGAACTTTAACGCAACACAAATATAGTTTTTTATAAATTTATTATTCCATGCTCGCCTTCTGCATATTCTTTTCCTGTAACAATCGCTTTCAACATATTAAAAAGCACAACCATTTTGCTTGAACTGCTATCCCAATAATTTACTTCGCTAGGGATAACTTTTATAAGAGTCATATCAGGATCGTCTAAACCCAGTGGAAACCATGCCTTCATAATGGAACCCCACAACTCTTTCATCTTGCTTTTGTCGCTTACTAAAGTTGCCGAACCATGAATCATTAAATAATTATTGCTGCTCTCGTTGGTAATAGCAATCGATACATTTTTGCTTTTTTGAATTTCGTACACTTTCTCTGAAGATGCTTTTGTAAAAAACCACATAGTTCCATCGTCGTCAATTTTATTTATGCCCATTGGCCTGCCCGATAAATTTTCAGCATTTTGTTCGTTGGTAAGCAGCATACAAATGCGTGCACCTTTTACCATTTCAATTAGCTTTTTCACATTTTGATTGTCTTCCTGCTTCATATATTCCATTTAAATTTTAGTGTGGATAGTAAATTATAGGTCAAATACCATGCAATAAAATTGACACTTTGAAAAGCAGGGATGTTACACATTTTGGGGAAATGAGTTACAAAATACGCCTATTGTTGGGGAGATTATTGCTCACTTAAATTCGGAACTTCGTTCTGCCGCATAACATGCAACAAGCAGGGCTTCAATCTTTTTTACTTTGCCGCGCCTTGTTGGTATTGTTACCAGCATATGACTGCGAATGCGATCGTCAATGCAATGATAATTCCTTTTACCAATGGGTACGCTTAACTCGTTGGTTACAAGAGCAGCGACAGCTGCGATATTGTTAAATGGGTTTTACCCAATTACTTTAAAAGGTCTGGGCTGCTGATTGCCTTGACTGCTTTCGGTCTTTTAATACTTTGAAGTAAAAGTCAATGATATTTTTGAGTTGGATAAGGGGGATTAAAATCTTGAACCGAGGTTTTTGATAATAGGGCACATTGCGATCATAAACTAAACTGCGAAGGTCTTCAAATTTTCGGCTGTTTTCTTTAATCAAATACTTTAAAATAGTTTCAAAAATAGCCGCAACTGTAAAAATCATAATATGCATTTCTATTTATAAATTGTCTCTTATTCAATTTTTAAATGATCCAATGCTCCCGAGACTTTCAGCAGATCCCGTGTAGCAACTTGCAGGTATCTTAAAGTGGCTTCGATCTTCTCTCCAATCTTCTCTACAATAAAAGCTCCTTCATAATCCAACTGTACAAGAGTGCGACGCAACGTAGATGCCACAAGGCTCTCAGCCGGGCTCAAAAGAATTTTATTGCTCCAAATTCTTTTGTTGTAATTTTTTCTTAACCACATCGGCAGGATATTTTAATGCCAGCCTGCGTATCTCATAGCTAAATTCTGTAAAGGTTTCTTCCCAAAGTTTGGCCTCTTCGGGAGTGTAGCTGTAAAAGCCATGCGCATTGCTTACACCACGGCCACCGGCTTTTACAATATCATCGATCAGCTTTGGAATTTCCGGACTGTTGTTGAGCGTTGGCAGCAATTCTTTCATTACCGTATGATAGGCTGCAACGCCGGTAAGATCCATCCAGCCAAACACACCAACGAGCGTCATCCAGTAACCGGCATTGTTGCGGCAGGCGCGGTCTACATCTTCAACGGTGGCATAGCCATTATCTACAAGGCTGCAGGCTTCGCGGTACATGGCATACATTAAACGGTTGGTTATAAATCCACGAATATCTTTGCGCACCAGCGTAGGCTCTTTGCCCCAGTTGTGCGAAAGATCGTACAGCCATTCGCCCTGCTCCACATTGCTTAAATCGCCACAGATAATTTCCAGGAACCTTGTGGTATGCGAAGGCTCCGCCCAATGCAAGCCAAAAAATCGTTTTGGAAACTGCGTTTCTTTCTGCAAAATACTAATGGGTATTGCAGAAGTGTTGCTGGTGAGAATGGCATCGTTGCTAATTACCGCTTCAATTTTTTGATAAACCGATTTTTTTATCTCCGTACTTTCCAGTGTGCACTCAATAACAAGCATGCAATCTTTCAAGGCGGAATAATCCATCGTTATCAAAAGATTTTTGAAATAATACGCTGGCCGTTCTGTAATCAACCCTTCCTGTTGCGAACGCAGCAGATGATCGTATATCCTTTTTTCTGCATGCAGCAGATCAATTTCAATTGGGGCAATTGCAGATACTTTATGGCCCGCCATCAGCAGGCAGGTGGTAATGCTGCAGCCCATTAAACCCAGGCCCACAACACCTGCAGGTACTTCTGCCGAATTGATTGATGATTTCATGATGCGATTATTTTAAGTTTAATAAGTTGCCCTTCCGCCGGAAAGATCGAATGTAAAACCCGTGGTAAAACTGTTTTCAGCAGATACAATAAACGCGGCCATATTGGCCAGTTCTTCAAGAGTGCCGCTGCGTTTCATCGGTATTTTATCGGTCATGTATGTAAACTGTTCTGGCGGCATGGTATCGTGCATGGCAGTGCGTATAACGGCAGGCGCCACTGCATTTACGGTAATGCCCGTTTCAGCGTATTCCTTACCCTGTACTTTGGTCATACCAATTACAGCAGCCTTCGATGCAGAATAAGCCAGCATACCGGCATTGCCTTCTTTACCCGCAATGGAGGCGATATGCAATATGCGGCCATAATTTTTTTCAAGCATAAACGGCAATACATATTTAGAAGTAAAATAAGAGCCCATAAAATTTACATCAAAAACCTGGCGAATATTTTCTGTTGATGTCTCGTGGCTCCTGGTATTGGTAATACCCGTTATGCCGGCACAGTTAATTAAAATATCAATACTGCCAAATATTTCCGCAATGGTATTGATAATATTTTTTACAGCACTTTCATCGGTAATATCAACTTTAAAAATACCGGTGGGGCGGTTAAATTCCTGCTCAAACGCTTCCAGTGGCGCGGTTTGAATATCCAGCAAAGCGAGTTTGGCACCCATTGCTGATAATTTTTTTGCAATGGCAAAACCCAGCCCCGAAGCGGCTCCTGTTATAACGGCGACTTTGTTTTGGAGTGATTGGTTCATTAAAATTTATTTCTTTAAAAATATCTATTCTAAATCAATTGAAATAAAAAATTACACATTGCATACCGGAATAAATACATTTTTTTTGAACCCGGCACTTAAACTTTGGGCATCGTTCCTTGCGTCGCACTCTTGTGCGTTTGACTTATAAGTTGAGCTTTTATCGCAGCAAAGATTAAAGCGAAGATTGCCGCTTACAACACCGCGAAGAGCGAAAAAATAGTAGCGAAGATTTAAGGGTACTTTATTGCCAATGGCAGGCAATTTCAGGTGTAGGGAAAGGCAACGATCGAACGTTTATCATTCAAAATCAGGATAGCCAGCGTTAGCTGTTCCCACTACAGGGGAAAAAGAGAGTTCGTTTTTTTTGCTTCTTACGCATCCCAACCTCCAGGAAAAACATATATTTATAACTTAAAGAATTTTATAAAAATGAACCGATTAATTCCTGCCTTTATTATTGTTGTACTGATAATATCAGGAACAACCAGTACGGCGGATGCACAGGTTTCTTCTATAGACAGCCTTAAAACTTTTCTTAATAGTGCAAGTGATACCTTGAAAGTGAAAACGCTTATCGATATCGGGGATATTTATGAAGAACAGGATAATAAAGAG
Source organism: Chitinophagales bacterium (assembly GCA_038203525.1). Taxonomy (GTDB): domain Bacteria; phylum Bacteroidota; class Bacteroidia; order Chitinophagales; family Chitinophagaceae; genus Limnovirga. The sequence continues at coordinate 50,175 of JBBRDW010000018.1, forward strand.
CAAGCCCTCTCAAATTATTTTGAAGCACTGAAAACTGCAGAGGTAATACAAAACAAGGAATGGCTTTTCCAGTCCTTAATAGCGGTAGCCCATTTTTATGAAAACCTCCGCCAGCACAATGTAGCATTAGAATATGCATTGAAAGCCCAGAAAATTGCAGAGGAACAAAATAACAAACAGAACCTGTATGATATCTACGACTTGCTTGGTGGCTTAATTTATTTTAATGAGAATAATTTTACTAAAGCCTTTGAGTATGGAGAAAAAATGATGCGAATTGCTGAGGCAATTAAAGACAAAAGTAAAATATTATACATGCTTGGGTGGTTCGGAGATACCTACCGTATTGCACAAAATGCAGACAGCGCTATTTTAATGTATTCGAAAAAAATGCAGCTTTCACAGGAATTGGGCGATAAAAAACAATTTGCTTACAGCCTGCAGGGAATTGCATTGGCCTATACTATAAAAAAAGATTACGAAAAGGCAATTGATTTTTATTTGCAGGCGATAAAAATTGGAGAAAGCGAACACTTTGCTACCGGTAATTTTACTTTAAACCTGTCACAGGTATATTTTGATTTAAGTAATTATGAGAAGGCGCTTTTTTATGCAGAATCAGCTTTAAATTCTTATAAAGGGTCTGCCTATATTCAAATGATGCTTTATAATGAACTATCAGAAATTTATGCCGCCAAAGGAGATTATAAGCAAGCGTATTTTAATAGGTTAAACTCTGCAGCATTGAAGGATTCCTTAAAATTTGCTGAAACAAGAAATAAGATAGATTCAATACAAGTGACTTATAAAACAGAAAAGCAAAACAAAGAAATTGATTTTTTAAATAAGCAGAATGAACTGCAGGCGCAAATAAGAAATGCGTTAATAGCAGGCGTTGTATTGATCATTATTATTGCGCTGTTAATTGCAAATAAATATCGCCAAAAGAAGCAATCAGAACTTACCCTTAATATAAAAAACAATGAACTTACCTTAACCCTTAGTGAATTAAAAGCTGCTCAATCCCAACTTATACAGGCAGAAAAGATGGCGAGCCTTGGAGAGCTAACGGCAGGCATAGCGCATGAAATACAAAACCCGTTAAACTTCGTTAATAATTTTTCGGAAGTAAATAAAGAAATGATTGTGGAACTAAAGGACGAAATTGAAAAAGGAAATTATGATGAAGTAAAAATTATTGCAAATGATATTGAAGCTAATGAAGAAAAAATAAACCACCACGGCAAACGTGCCGATGCCATTGTAAAAGGTATGTTGCAACACAGCCGCAGCAGTACTGGCAAAAAAGAACTTACTGATATAAATGCCTTATGCGATGAATATTTAAGATTGAGTTATCACGGATTACGTGCTAAGGACAAAAATTTCAATGCTAATTTTAAGACAGATTTTGATGAATCAATTGGCAATATAAATATCATCCCACAAGATATTGGGAGAGTGATTTTGAATTTAATCAACAATTCTTTTTATGCGGTTGCAGAAAGGAAAAAACAGCAACCACAGAATTATGAACCATCCGTTTTAGTAAGCACAAAAAAAGCTAATGATAAAATAGAAATAACAGTTGCTGATAATGGTAATGGCATCCCTCAAAACATAGTTGATAAAATATTTCAGCCATTCTTTACCACCAAACCCACCGGACAGGGAACTGGATTAGGTTTAAGTATGAGCTATGATATTATTAAAGCGCATGGCGGTGAAATAAAAGTGGAAACGAAGGAAGGAGCAGGAACAGCCTTTATTATTTTATTACCCTTTAGTTAAAGTTATTTTTCAGAAAGCTACCATTGGTTGTCTGCAGTAACCCGCAAAGGGTGTTAGTTTTTTATTTTTTTCAAATCCCAACCTGCAGTAAAATATCTGTTCTAAACCTCGTGAATTAAAAATTG
>JBBRDW010000019.1:0-50153 GCA_038203525.1 Chitinophagales bacterium
CTTCTCGTTGGTTAACTCTGCAACAAGCTGCACACCGGTCATACCGCGCACAGATTTAATAAGCTCGCTGCATTGTTCGTTGGGAATATAATCGCCTTTTACAAGCCACAAAAAATCCATGTGTTTAAACTCGGGCAAAAGATATTCGCCATCGTACTGGTTATGATAAATGTAGTGGTTAAGCTCTGTGCCGTAAACCGTATGCTGATAAACCGGGAAAAAATATTGCCTTCCTTTTTTTTGTAAATGAATTTCAATATCGGGGTTCAGACGAAAATTATAGCCGAGCAAATTATTAAGCTGCCAACAGAAGCGGTAACTTTTTGCAGCTACCATTATGCCCAGTAAATGTGTATCTGAGAAAAAGTCTTCATTAAGTTCCTCTATGTTCAGCTTAAGCTTCATAGCTTTTAAAATTGAATATCGAACTGCATTTCTTTGTCGCCTCTTTTTATGCGCAGCAGGGTTTTATCGACTTTTTTAAAATGCTGCAATGCCTGCATGTACGTTTGCACATCTACAAATTTATAGTCGCCAAGTTGCAGTAAAACATCGCCAGCCAAAAGGCCGGTTCTTTCTGCAACTTTGCCTTTGCTTACACCATCTATGCGCATACCTGTGCCACTGTAGCCATAGTCCGGCATTACCCCTAAAGTTACAGGAAGTGAAACAGACCGCATTTCCTGGTCACGGGTTTTTGTAAAAATGAGTTTCCCTTTACCGTCAGTTGCTTCAACAATTTGTTTTACGTATTTCACAATTTCAAGCTCTCCGTTATAATTAATTTTATCCCAATCGTCTGTCGCTTTGTGGTAATCGCTGTGACTGTTGGTAAAAAAGAAAAGTACGGGAATATCTTTCCGGTAAAAAGAAGCATGATCGCTTGGCCCGGTGCCGCTACTGTCGAAATTAATGACAAGTTTCTTATCTGTTATTGTTGAAAATAAAGTGCCCCAAACCGGCGACGTACCATAACCGCCAATCGTTAATTTTTTTGATGAGTCGTACCGGCCAACCATGTCCATATTGATCATGTAATTAGGAACAATATTTATGGAAGGGTTCTCCAGCCAGTACTTTGAACCAAACAAACCGAGCTCTTCACCCGAAAATGCGATGAACAAATAATTGTTGTTGTGGGCTTTGGTGTTTTTAAGTAATCTTGCCATTTCCATTAGCGCCGCACTGCCACTGGCGTTATCATCAGCACCGTTGTGTATCTGCCCCTGGCCATCGAGGCTGTTATTGTCTTCTCCATATCCAAGATGATCGTAATGCGCACCAATAATTACAGTTGTTGGCGCATTAAAATTTAAATACCCTATAATATTTCTCGCTTTGCGAATGGCATGTGTAAGTACTACATTTATTTTTAAATCGTAGGCTGCAGTTGCATCTGCAAAATGCTGCATGCCGTCTTTTGTTATATAAACAACAGGGATTGCTGCCAGCGTGGAGGAATCATTTTTATTGAATTGTATATTGTCAACCAGTGCAGAACTGTTGTAGATAATCAGTGCTGTACCGCCTTTTTCCTTTGCATGTTTTGCCTCTGCAAGCACCGCCTCATTAATATCAAAATGCGGGTTGTTCTGGTTTTCTTCCAGCACATCTTTTACATCAAAAAACCAGGGTGTATTTTTTTCCTGAAGCGCTAAAGAACTGCTGCCTTCTGCTTTTGCACTGGCAGAATAAGCAAGCGGGTAGTAATCCTTTTTAAGTTCCAGTTTTCCGCCGTTCGCAGAAAAAAAATTATCTGTTTCAGCAAACTGTTTGCCTTCATTTATCTCAAATTCCTGCACATAATCATTGGTTCCTCTTGGTGATAAACCGTCTTTTTCAAACTGGGCAATAATATATTGCATGGCCAGCAATTCTCCTGCGGTGCCGGTTCGCCTCCCTTCCAGCTTATCATCTGCCAGGTATTTAATGTGGGCTCTGAGGTTGGTAATAGTTGTAGTATCTGCCTTCGCCTGCGTTTTGCGTTGCTTGCGGGTTTGAGAAAAGATAACAGAAGGAATGAAAATAATGATCAACAAAAGGTTCTTCATAAAATAGAAATTCGGTTTTATTATGCAAATGTAATACCGTGTTTTTATTGTGTATTTATTTGTTTGGGTATCCGGCATCGGTTTTACAATTAAGCTTTTGTTGCGTCGCACTCTTGTACTTTTTGTACAACATGGAGCTAAGTGCAATGATACATATCAAATCATGACCTTTTTAATGAACCATGCGTCTATTGTTGCTTTCGCATAAAATAAACTTAATGCACGGGATGCGCAGCTTAGCTGCTTTATAATTTAATTGTGGAGGTATTAATGGCAGGAAAGATAAAAAATGTAAAGATGAATATTAAAAACTGGCTGGCGCAAAGGGTTTACGGGAGGATGTATTTGATTTATGGGAGGATGAATACTATTTACGGGAAGATATATATCCTGTACCGTGAGACGAATGGAAAAGATGGCAGTGCATATATGGAATACCGGCCGGCGAATGGAAAAGATGGAAGTATATCGCGGCTAAACGGGCAAGTTTAGATAAAACCGGGACTATTGATTTTAGTGAGAGGGTATATAAAAAGATATTTGTAAAAAAATGGTTGTGCTTTCCTTTTTTAAATGGAGCTTTATATCTAACCAAAAGTACCAAACGAATAATTGCAGAACGTTATATGATGATTATTTTAGCCTGAAACACACTTTTAAGCGATTTTATTTTTACCCCCCCCCCCCTTAAATTGATTATTAGTTCCGTGGCCGTTTGCAATTGTGCTTTTGTTTGTTGAAGTTCGTTTATCAAAGCATTAACATTATTATCCAGGTTTTGATTGCTGGCATTAATTATTTCGGCAATATCTACTTTTAGCGCAACAGCAATTTGTTCCAACCGCTGTAGTGTAATACTTTCTGTTTTACCACTTTCAATGTTGCTGTAGGCGGTATGCGAAAGGCCAACAGCATCGGCAATAGCTTTCTGTTTTAGTTGTTTACTTATTCGCAGTTCTTTAATTTTTTTTCCGATGTCTTGCATACTGTTTGGGTTGTGTTTTTCTATTATTGCCTGCTTCAAAGGGGATTGTGTACGGACTTGAATTTAAATATATACCCTTTTTCTTATTGGTTGGTAAAAAAGATAAAAATAGTTTGCCCATTTCAAGTGGCACTTGAAATGTTGAAGGGGTAAATATTTGGTAATGGCAAAAAAGGCTTCTAATTTCATTTTTTAGAAAATCAGGCACCATTCTTTCTTTTGCTTTTTTAAAAACGCCATTACCTTACCAATGTTACTTGCCTATAAAAATTACGAAAACCCGGTTAACGCTGCAATACAATTGTTGCGGCAACTTAATATTAAAGTAACAGACAGCTCAGTTAATGAAGCCATTTTAGCACACCCAGATTATCCAAGCCTTTTATGCATCAGCGATTGTTTAAAACAATGCCAGGTAGAAAATATAGCAATACGCACGGAGAAAGATAAAACAGGTGAACTGCCCTTACCATTTATTGCTTTTATGGGCAGGGAGTTTAAAACCATTACTGCAATTACCCATAATGAAGTTTGTTTTTTAAATGATGATTACAAAATAAAAAAGGAAAATAAGCAAAGCTTTCTTGAAACATGGAGCGGCGTTGCACTGCTGGCGGAAGCACAGGAAGGAGCAGGTGAAAAAGAGTATGCCGTAAAAAGGCGTAAAGAAAATATACAAGCCCTTGCCATTCCTGCTTTTGTTGGCTTGGGTTTGTTGTGGGTAGTTGTTGCTTCCTTTTCTTATAACGCAATCAATGCATACAGCGCTTTGGCATATACGCTTATATTACTATGCAAAATGGCCGGTATTATTGTAAGTGGTTTATTGCTTTGGTACGAAATAGACAAATACAACCCCACACTGCAAAAAATATGTACTGGCGGTGGTGGCAAAACCAACTGTAACGCCATTCTCAGCTCTTCAAAGGCGAAAATATTTGCATGGCTTAGCTGGAGCGAAGTGGGCTTTTTTTACTTTACCGGCGGTTTTCTCGCACTTGCAATTTACCCCGCATCAGCCAGCATAATTGCCTGGCTAAATATACTAGGTTTACCTTATGTTATATTCTCCCTCTGGTATCAAAAATTTATCGCGAAGCAATGGTGCCCGCTTTGTTTGGCAGTGCAGGCTTTGCTATTGCTGGAGTTTGTTTTAGATTACTCAGGCGGCCTGCTTACGCAACCGGATTTTTCAATTACCCCCATTTTTCAAATGGGTTTACTTTTTTTATTACCAGTTGCGGTATGGTATTTTATAGAGCCGCATTTATTAAACGAACAGGTAGGAAAAACAAAAAAATTCGAATTGGCAAGGTTGAAAAATAATACAGAGATTTTTAATTCTTTGCTTACCACACAAAAAAAGTTAACCCATAATGCGGATGGTTTAGGTATAGTGCTTGGCAACCCAAATGCAACCAATACGCTTATTAAAGTATGTAATCCCTATTGTGGCCCCTGTGCAAAAGCACACCCTGAAATTGAAAAACTACTGGAGCATAATAATAATTTGAAAGTGCAGATAATTTTTATGGCTACTTCGTATGAAAAAGATAAAAGGTCTTTGCCCGTGCGCCATCTGCTTGCTATTGCAGGGCAAAATGACAAAATAAAAACTAAACAGGCGCTTGACGACTGGTACATGGCTGAAGAAAAAGATTATGAAGTTTTCGCTGCTAAATATTTAATGAATGGGGAACTGAAATTGCAGGATGCAAAACTTGATGCAATGGATGAATGGTGCAAGGCAACGGATATTTCTTTTACGCCTACTTTCTTTTTTAATGGTTGCCAGTTACCAGAATTGTATAGTATAAATGATTTAAAATATTTACTGCATTAAAATATTGTTTGCGCAAACATGGGGTTAAAACCTGTACCCCGTATAAATAACGAAACAGGTATTTTAAAAATAAATAAATTTTATAAAAATGGGAACTAAAAAATTAAATTTTTCAGAAATGAAAAATGCGTTGAGCCGTAGTGAAATGAAAAATATTATGGCTGGGAGTGGTGGTGACAAATGTAATGTTTTCTGCAAGAACAATAGCGATTGTGACCCCGCTGGCGGTTCATGTACAAGCTGTGCAGATGGAGGCAATGCTGGCGGTAAGCTTTGCCAAAGGCCATAGTGCATAGATGCAAGTAAATAGGGCGATATGATTAATACATTATGAATCTATCACAATAATTTCATATCGCTCTATGCTTTACTTGAAATTTAAATTAATAAAATACCGATTTCGGATTTTAAATGATAGAAGTAGTACACGTAATTCGACTCATAATAAATTTAGAAATTATTGGCTAGAAAAATTGAGCATTATTGCAGATTAAATGAATAAGTAAAGATGAGTTTTAAAATACAAAAAAATATGCGCGTGACATGCTGCTGCTTTTTGATTGATTGATAAAACCATTTCTTTATTCTTTTGCATAAAATAAGTATTCGTAATTTATATAAATATTCACTTATTTGGCACATAAAAGTTTAGAATGAAAATGAGAAATATATTGGTGTTATTATTTTATATCCCAATGATAGCATCCGCACAAAAAAATCACTTACAAAACAGCTTTGTTTTTAATGGTAAAGTACTTGGACAAGATACTGGTTTTATCCGTTTATCTTATGTAAATGCAAATGGTGAATATATAAGAGATACTGCATTCTTAAAAAACGGCAATTTTACTTTCACTGGTTTTATTAGTGAGCCGACTTCTGCATTTTTAAAAGGGAATATTAAATCCAGTTCTGTTGATGATATTAATTTAACGGAAATATTTCTGGAAGCCACAAATATGAGAGGAACAATAAAATTGAATGATTTTAAGCATATTAAAATGACAGGTTCGCATACTCAAAATGAATTTAAAATACTGTATAAACAAGAAGAACCTATTCTTAAAGAAATGGAATCATTAATGATGGAGTATTCAACAATTAGTAAAACTTATGAAAATGAATCTAATGAAGCCGCGAAAATGAATTTGCGCGAAAAAACAATGGCGATTAAGAAGAGATTAGATCCTTTTAAAAATGAATTGCGTGAAATAGAGTTAAATTTTATTTGGACACATTCAATGTCTTACGTGAGTCCTTTTCTAATGCCTCCATATTTAACAGATTTATCTCTCGATTCTTTAAAACTATTTTACAAAAACTGGCATCCTTCTATACAAAAGTGCAGAACTGGAAAATTCGTTGCCGATGAAATACGAAAGAAAGAACTAAGTGCAATAGGTACACGGGCGCAAGATTTTACTACAAAGGATATTAATAGCAATAGCTTAAGTCTTTCTAATTTTAAAGGGAAAAGTTATGTATTGTTAGACTTTTGGGCAAGCTGGTGTAGTCCATGCCGTAAATCCAATCCACATTTGAGGCAATTATATTCTAAATATCATTTAAAAGGATTTGAAATTATTGGTATCTCAATAGATACTAGTAAATCAGCGTGGGCTGAAGCTATTAGTAAGGATAGTATTGATATATGGTACCATGTACTTGGGGCAAAGGATTTTGAAAATCAAACAGATAATGATATTGTAAAAAAATATGAAATTCCCTTTATTCCAGTTCAAATACTCATTGATAAAGAAGGAGTAATTGTTGCAAAATGGAATGGGCAAAGTAAAGAAAATGAAGCTGATTTAGAAAATATGCTATTAGAGATATTTAAATAGGTATATATAAAATATTGTTTGCGCAAACATGGGGTTAAAACCTGTGCCCCGTTATAAAAAAACGAAACAGGTATTTTAAAACAAATAAATTTTCAAAAAATGAAACCAAAAAAATTAAATTTTTCTGAAATGAAAAATGCACTAAGCCGTAGTGAAATGAAACAAATTATGGCTGGGAGTGGCGGTGATAGTTGTAATGTTTTTTGTCATCAAGATGCAGCAAAATATTGCACCAACACTTGTACGAAATGTGAATACAATAGTGGTCCAGGTGATTATGTTTGTGTAAGACCTTAAAATTAAAAACATGGTATGAAATATAATATTTTATACCATGTTTTCATCTTAACAAAAATAACTTTCAATTTAAAAACTAATAATGAAAAAAAAATTGACAGTATTTTTTTTGGTTATTATTTACACCAATTCATGTTCTGCGCAGAAAATATATAAATTTTCGGATACTTTTTATTTGAAGGGCAACATCAAAAGTGAAAATATATCATTTTTAATTTTAGATTATAAAGATAAAAATGATATATTAATATCAGATACTGCATTTATAAAGAATGGGGAGTTCTATTTTACCGGTTTAATAAGAGAACCAACAATTGCTTCTTTAAAGGATAATTCAAAGATGACTGGAAATTTCACAACCTTATTTTTAGAACCCAGTATTGTTAAAGTAAATTTGACTGAAAATAACTTTGAAAAAGCAGAAATATCTGGTTCGTTAACCCAGAATGAATCAAGATTATTAAAAGAGCAAAAATTGTCTGTTTATAAAGCGTATAATTTTTTAGAGAATGAGTATGCCCAATTAAATGAAAAAAATAAATCTATTACTGATTTTTATTCCAAAGAGCAGACAACTAATAAAATAGAAAATATAAAAAATCAATTAGAAAATTATTCAAGGGCATTAAAAGAATTTGACTACTTCTTTATTTTTAAACATCCTTCATCTTATTTAAGCTCGTATTTATTGAGGTCATATTTTTCTGAATTACCTATAGACTCTGTAAAAATGTTTTATAAAAATTTTGACTTAACAATAAAAAACAGTAGATATGGTAAAATGGTTGCCTTAGAAATATCCAAGAAACAATTAAGTTCATTAGGTAAGAAAGCACCAGATTTTAAAACAAACGATTTTAACGGAGAAAATATTAGCCTTTCTTCATTTGAAGGAAATAGCTATGTATTGCTGGATTTTTGGGCAAGCTGGTGCATTCCATGCCGAAAATCTAATCCACATTTGAGGCACCTATATTCTGAATATCATGCAAAGGGATTTGATATTATTGGTATCTCGATAGATAACAATAAATCAGAATGGTCTGAAGCAATAATTATGGATAGTATTGATATATGGCATCATATACTTTTGACCAAAGATTTAGAAAATCAAACTGAAAATGACATTAGTACAAAATATGAAATTCCCTCTATTCCAGTTCAAATACTTATTGATAAAGAGGGGATAATTGTTGCAAAATGGTATGGGCAAAGTAAAGAAAATGAAACTGATTTAGAAAAGACGCTATCAAAAATATTTGAATAGTTACAGGAGAAAATATTGTTTGCGCAAACATGGGGTTAAAACCTGTGCCCCGTTAAAAAAAACGAAACAGGTATTTTAAACCAAAAAAATTTTATAAAAATGGGAACTAAAAAATTAAATTTTTCAGAAATGAAAAATGCTTTGAGTCGTGATGAGATGAGAAAAATAATGGCAGGTAGTAGTAGTTGTCCTCTAAGTTGTAGGTCTGTAAACTGTATATTCCCTTAATGCAAATGTACCTCACCAGGCGCAAATGACTATCGCTTTTCATCTAATGATTGAATAAACGATACTTTAATAATAGTCGGATTTTATTAGTAACCATTTTATTTCAATTATAAATACTATCACAAAAAATGATTTTTTTCAAAAAATTTTATTGCTAGATGACTAAAGATATCAAAATATTAAAAATATTGTTTGCGCAAACATGGGTTAAAACCTGTACCTGCCTAAATGGCGAAACAGGTATTTCAAACAAATAAAAAATGAAAAAATGAAAACGAAAAAATTAAATTTCGCCGAGATGAAAAATGCACTAAGCCGTGATGAAATGAAAAAAATTATGGCAGGCAGTGGCAGTTGTCCACTTAAATGCAGCTCCGCAGATTGTGTAGGATCTTGCGAATGTCATAATAACGGGACATCGAATGAATATTGTGGTTCACATTAGTGGTTCATTAATGTTGCTATAATAAATAGATTCATTGTTAAAATGATTTCTTAGGAGGTTTGGGATTTTTATTACCAAACCTCCTTTATTAAATGGTTTCATATGATTAAATATTCGTTTTTTGTGTTTGTCATTTTTGTGTTTGGAAATAATATGACTGCACAAGTACTTCATTCTTCTTATACGCTTGAGGGAACAATAAATTCGGAATGTGGTAAGATAATTTTATTAGGTCTTGGCGATATATATTACCCTCATAATAGTGGCTATAAGGAAGCTGAAATAGAAAATGGCAAATTTATATTTACAGATTCTATTGCTTATCCAACTGCTTTTCGATTACGTTTGGAAATAGATTCTGCGCCAATATATATGTCTGATATTTTCATAATAGATACCGGATTTCAAACTATTCATTGCAATGTTGATTCAACCTGGGAGACACCAGTACTTTCAAATAACTCTATGAAAGAGTTTAATTGGCTTTTAGCAAAACTGCCTTATAATCTAAACAGAGTTAGAGAAAAAAAAGAAAACTTTTTATTAGCATATACAAAAGAAAATCCTAATTCTTATGTTGCTTTATGGAAATTAATTGATAAATTCTCCTCTGGTTATGAAGATATTTTTGACTCCGTTTATGCTCAATTTTCAGATTCAATAAAAACAACTTTTACTGGAAAGATACTAGCAGAAAAATTATCCACTTCAAGGATTACAGGAGTAGGCCATATCTTTCCGAAATTGCTATTGCTAAATGAAAAGGATAGCAAAGTATTAGTTCCATCAACAACAAAAAACACATTCACATTAATTGATTTTTGGTTTAGTCATTGTACTCCTTGTATCAGTCAGTTTAGCGAATTAAAAGATATTTACACAAATTTCAAAACAGGAGGGTTTCAAATCATAGGTATTACTACTGATATGAAAAAAGATGAAAAGGCCTGGAAAAAAGTAATTGAGAAGTATCAGCTACCATGGATACAATATTGGGATATGAATCGGAAAGAAGCTACTAAACTGTCAATTGATGCTTTCCCAACTAATTTTTTATTAGATAGAGAAGGAAAAATTGTAGCAAAAAATATTAAGCCATCGGAACTTAGTGACTTTTTAGAAATGAAGTTAAAATAAGGATTTGAATTCTTACGAAATTAAACTGGTTAAATAGCTAACCAATGCACTGGTAAGGAGAATATGTAATATTTAGCAAAACAAGGTTAAAACTTGTACCCAACCACTAATATCGAAACAAGCATTTTGTAACTAACTAAAAAATGAAAAATGGAAACTGAAAAATGAAATTTTTCTGAAATGAAAAATGCTTTGGGTCGTGATGAGATGAGAAAAATAATGGCAGGTAGTAGTAGTTGTCCGCTAAGTTGTAGGTCTGTAAACTGTATATTCCCTTATTGCAAATGTACCTCACCAGACCCAAATGAGTATCGCTTTTCATCTAATGATTGAATAAACAATACTTTAATAATAGTCGGATTTTATTAGTAACCATTTTATTCCAAATATAAATGCTATCACTAAAAGTGAATTTTTTGAAAAAGTTTTATTGCTAGATGACTAAAGATATCAAAATATTAAAAATATTGTTTGCGCAAACATGGGTTAAAACCTGTACCCAGTTGTAAACAACGAAACAGGTATTTTAAAAAAAATAAAAATTCAAAAAATGAATACTAAAAAATTAAATTTTTCTGAAATGAAAAATGCATTAAGCCGTAGTGAAATGAAAAACATTATGGCTGGAAGTGGTTCTTGCAACATAGATTGCACTGGCTGCTCACAATATAAGTGTACATCCGGCTGCACTTCCTCGGGCACAGACTCGAGTAATCGACCTTATGTTACTTGCGGTGGCACTACACACACTTGTAGCGCTTACCCTGGTTGCTGGAATTGACAAATTAAGACCAGATTTGGCTATAAAATCCTATATCTGGTCTTTAACTATTTTAATAAAAATATGAAAACGTATTTACTATTATTATTTTTAATTACGGTCAAATTTAGTTTTTCGCAAGTTGACACGTTTCTAAAAATTCCGCTTCATCTTGAAGTAAATACTGATACAAGCTTTGTCAATACTCAAAGCAAAATGATACTTAATGATACAGCTTTTTTTTTACAAGATTTCAATTTTAAAAAAGTAGCAGTATTTGTTTTAGGTATTAATGATGATCAGATGTTAGTAGAAAATTACTATAAAGGAATTGTACCTGATTCAATTTTTCGTTTAATAGTTGCGGAAAGAAATTTAGATATATCCAAGTATAAAGATATAAGCTATGACGCAAGTATTTCGGTCATGTTAGGAATTACAAATGATGGAGCATTTATTCTAATCCCTGACGCCAATAACAACAATAATTTCAATGATGATCTTTGGTATACAACTTACACTTACACTAACAATCTTTTTAAAATAAACAATGTATTGTTTAATAATATTCAATATTATAAAGAAAATAAATTAAAAGAATATGATATTCCCTATGATATTAAAGTTGATATTGATATTAGTAATATTAATAACTCAAGAGTAACATTACAGCGAAGAATATTTTGGGGTGGAACCTTTACGATTAATAATATCACTCGGAATTTTTTAATAGATAATTTTACAACTGAACTAGGATTTAATAAATCCAATTTATTTAAAATATTCCTAGGGAACACATTGAACATAAAATATTTTCAGTTTTCCGAAAAAGATTTTTATAATTCTAAAGCTATCATTGAGTTAGATGATTATAAAATAACATTTGATAGCATTTCTCCCATTGGTGATTATGTATATGCTCATGCAAATACAAACAAGAATTCAATTTTTCATAAAAATTATAATGCATTTACAGCTAATAATATTTTAAATGATTCAACTGTCGGGATTATTGGAAAGAAAAAATATACACTTTTAGATATTTGGGCATCTTGGTGTATTCCATGCTTAAATCAACATGTTACTCTTAAAAATCTATCTACTTTGAAAAAATTTTCTGATATATCAATTTTAGGTGTGCTTATTGATGATTTTAAAAATAAATTAACTGCAATTAATCATTTAAAAAGTCAAGCTATTCCGTGGTTAAATGTTTTTGTTCCTTCAGATTATGTAGGAGAATCTGAATTCCGAATTTTTAATGTTGATATTTACCCTACTTACATTTTGATAGATAATAACTCAAATCGTATTTTGTTAAAAACAAATAGTCTTGATAAAGTGATTTTAGTAATTAATAAAATAGTAAAATGAATATAGTAGTTCTCATTTTTTATTATGGTAAATTTCCATGGTACATTGATTATTTTTTGCACTCTTGTAAATTCAATTCAAGCATAGATTTCTTGATTGTTACAGATAATGAAACAGTGCATAAAAATTTGCCAAGGAATGTTAGGTTTAAGAAAAAAAGCATTGCACAAATAATGGAAAGAGCGATAAAGAAATTGGGGTTTGCGATTTGCATAAATGATTCTTATAAGCTTTGCGATTTTAAACCTGCATATGGCTTTTTATTTCCAGAACTAATTTCGGGTTATGATTTCTGGGGGCATGGAGATATTGATGTAATCTTCGGCCAAATAAGAAATTTTATTACTGAGGAAGTATTGCTAAACCATGATTTTATATCTGTTAGGCATGATTTCCTTACAGGGTATTTTCAACTCTTAAAAAACAATGATAAATTAAACACTTTGTTTATGTATAGTAAGGATTACAAGAAGGTGTTTACTTCTGCTGAACATTTGTGTTTTGATGAAACAAACTTTGCTTTTGAGCAATTTACCAACGGTGTTCCTTTGAATGAAATACAGAGTGAAATTGAAAGTATGACACATGTAGTTAAAAGATTGCACGATAAAAAAATCATCAACGCCTATTTTGATTTTCATGTTATTGAAGGTTTGCCAGGCAGATTGAAATGGCATAATGGAATGCTAACGTACAAGAATGAATTTGAAGTAATGCTTTACCACATGATATTGTTTAAAAAGGTATATAATCCTAAAAATTCGCCAAAGCAAATCCCCGATACTTTCTATATCAGCCCTACAAGGATTTATTCATAAAACTAAATCTTATACTTGGCTTCCACGTTTACTTTATACAGGCAATTAGACGCCATGGATTGCGGCCCCACCTGTCTGCGTATGATTGCAAAACATTATGGCAAACGGGTAAGCCTTGACAAGCTAAGATATGAAAGCCATTACAGTAAAGATGGCGTTTCCATGCTGGGCATGAGTGAAGCTGCGGAGAAGGTAGGCCTGCGCACCAAAGGGGTAAAAATTTCTTTTGAGCAATTGTTAAACGAAGCACCACTGCCCGCCGTATTGCATTGGGATCAATACCATTTTGTAGTATTGGTAAAAATTATAAAGAAAAACAAATTCTCCCTTCTCTACTTGTGGAGAAGGGCCGGGGATGAGGCCGTAATTGCCGATCCTGCCAAAGGGATGATTACCCTTTCCAAAGAAGATTTTCTGCAGCACTGGATAAGCACCGCAGACAATGAATCATCCCTTGGCATTGCCCTTCTATTAGAACCCACTTCCAAATTCAATGAACAGGAAGATGAAAAGCAAAACCGTTTAGGCTGGGGCATGCTTTACAGTTATGTGCTTAACTACAAAAAATATTTTTTGCAACTCATACTAGGCCTCCTTATTGGCAGCCTGCTGCAGCTGATATTCCCATTCCTTACGCAAAGCATTGTAGATACCGGCATCAATACACATAACCTACAGTTTATTTACATCATACTTATTGCCCAGTTTGCCTTGTTTTTTGGGCGCACTATGGTAGAGTTTATCCGCAGCCGTATTTTGCTTTATATCAGCACCCATATAAACATCTCCATCCTCTCCGATTTTTGGATAAAGCTTATGCGCCTGCCACTAAGCTTTTTCGATACCAAACAAACCGGCGATATTCTCGAGCGCATCAACGACCACCACCGCATAGAACAGTTCTTAACGGGAAGTACCATCAATACCCTGTTCTCCGTTTTTAACCTGCTCATTTTTTCAGTGGTATTATTAACGTACAACAGTGCGGTATTTTTTATTTTTATAACAGGCAGCACCCTGTATTTTTTCTGGATAAAAATTTTTCTTAAATACCGCCGTCAGCTCAACTATAAAACCTTCGCCGTAGCATCAAGAGAAAACAGCGCAACTATGCAGTTGGTATATGGCATGCAGGAAATAAAACTCAACAATGCGGAAACACTGCGCCGCTGGGAGTGGGAGGGCCTGCAGGCCGCTTTATTTAAAATCAGTTTTAAAAGTTTATCGCTAAGCCAGTACCAGCAGGCAGGCGCTTTCTTTATCAACGAAGGCAAGAATATTCTCATCACATTCTTTGTAGCCAAAGCCGTGCTTGATGGTCAGCTTACATTAGGCGCCATGCTGGCCATTCAATATATTATTGGTCAGCTCAACAGCCCTGTAGAACAGTTAATTGGTTTTGTACAACAAGCGCAGGACGCGAAAATTTCTTTGGAAAGGTTAAATGAAATACATAGCCTCGAAGATGAGGAAGCAGCCCCCTCTAACTCCCCCAACGGGGGAGGACATAATATAAATACATTGCCTGAAAACAAATCCATCACTTTTAATAATCTTTCTTTTACCTACACGGGTGCGGGTAACGAACCTGTTTTGCAAAACATAAACCTGCACATACCCGAAGGAAAAGTTACAGCTATCGTAGGCATGAGTGGGAGTGGTAAAACAACGCTTTTAAAATTACTGCTACGCTTCTACGAAAATTATAAAGGCGATATTAAAATTGGTGAAGCTACCATGAAATATATAAGCCCGAAATACTGGCGCAGCCTCTGTGGCAGCGTAATGCAGGATGGCTATATCTTCAGTGACAACATTTCAAAAAACATTGCGGTAGCAGATGAAAATCCCAATCATGAAAGATTATTGCATGCTTGCAAAGTGGCCAATATTTTATCTTTTGTAGAATCGCTGCCGCTTGGTTTAAATACAAAGATCGGTGCCGAAGGCAATGGCATCAGCCAGGGGCAAAAGCAACGCATACTTATTGCACGTGCCGTGTATAAAGACCCACAGTATTTATTCTTTGATGAAGCCACCAATGCACTTGATGCGAATAACGAAAAAGCTATTATGGAAAACCTACAGCAATTTTTTGAAGGCAGAACCGTGGTGGTGGTTGCACACCGTTTAAGCACTGTAAAAAATGCTGATAAAATTGTAGTGCTACATGAAGGAACAATTGTTGAACACGGTACGCATGAAACATTAAGCCGTAGTGGCGGGCATTATTATCATTTGGTAAAAAATCAGTTAGAGTTGGGGAATTAACCCCCTAAATCCCCCTGAAGGGGGACTTTCGATTGCGGTGCATTAGATAATTTTTCAAATACAATGATGATAAAAATTGAAATTATTATGGGCCGGGGTAGTGAGCGGAGCCGAACTATTATTTTTCATGGCATCACCTGTTGCAGCTTGCCCCGCCACGGCGGTGGTCGCACTCTTGTACTTTTTTGAATGGTAATGCAGCTTTTACCTAAGCGTAGTTATGAACCACATAGGCACATAGAAACATAGAAATACACGTATAGAAAAACATACAAAAAATCTATGTGAAACTATGTTCCTATGTTTCTATGTGGTGAGAAAAGATCAGCCCTATTCCGAAAGTACAAGAGTGCGACGCAACAGGCGATCACCAATGAACATATTGTCTGGCTCAAAAAAAATGTATTTGGTATAACAAAAAATAAAACCATTATGCCTGTAAGCACATCATCAAATGGAAAACCGGTTACATTGCCGCCACTTCAATTAAGAAGCGAAGCGGTGCAGGAAATTATTTCGCATAATCCGGGGTTTATTATACGGCATGGTATAACCTTATTTTTAATCATACTAGTGCTAATGGTTATTGCCTGCTGGTTTATACAATACCCCGATCTTGTATCTGCAAACGCGAAACTTACTTCGCTCAATGCGCCTAAAGCGGTTACTACAAAAACGGATGGAAAGCTTATTAAATTAAATGTAAAAGAAGGCGATACCGTAAAAACCAATGAGGTGATAGGTTATATGGAAAGCATTGCAAATGAGGGAGAAGTAATACAGGCATCCATTCTACTTGACAGTATTAATATGCTTTTACATAATAAAAAGGCTGAGCAAATAACCGCTTATTTTAACAAGGTTTACAGCAGGCTGGGTGAATTACAAACTTCGTATCAAACATTTATACAGGCATTTATTGTATTCCGCAATTACCTGAGCGATGGCTTTTATATTCATAAAAAAATATTGCTTGCCGCAGATATGCAAAACCTGCGTAAACTAAATACAAATATGCTTTTGCAAAAGGAACTACAGGTGAAAGACCTTTCTCTTACACAGCGTACATTTGATATGAATGATACATTAAAAAAACAAAAAGTTATATCAGACCTTGATTTTCGTAATGAAGAAAGCAAATTACTGATGAAACAACTTTCGCTGCCGCAGATGGATGCAGCTTTGTTAAGTAATGAAAGCCTGCAGAATGAAAAGCAAAAAGAAATATTAGAACTGGAAAACAGCATTGCACAGCAACAGCAGATTTTTGAGCAGGCAATTAATACATTTAAAAGCCAGGTTGATGAATGGAAGAAAAAATACTTATTAACTGCACCTGTTAGCGGTACTGTTTCCTATACCAGTTTTTTGCAGGAAAACCAGCAACTAAAGCCTGGAGAAATTATTTGTTATATAAACCCCGGCAACAGTAACTATTATGCTGAGATAGCAATACCGCAGGCGAATTTTGGCAAGATAAGAACAGGGCAACAGGTATTGTTGAAATTTGCCGCTTACCCTGATGCAGAGTTTGGTAGTGTTGTTGGTAAAATTGATTTTATTTCCCGCATACCTACAGATAGCGGATATATGGCTAAAGTAAGTTTACCGAATGGGTTAATTACCAACTATAAAAAACAAATTCAATACAGAGATGGGCTTACCGCAAATGGCGAAATTATTACAGAAAATATGCGGCTGATGCAAAGGTTTTATTATAATATTTATAAGCAGGTGAAACGGGATTAAACCTTGCATTGCACTCACCTAAGTTGCTAACTTAAATCAGCAAGCAAAAAACAAAGAAGCTTGTAGCTAAAAGCTCATAGCTATTCTTCAGTACAAGAGTTCGACCACCACGCGTGGCGCGTGGCGGGGCAAGCTGCAATAGACGATGCCATGAAAAACCTTCAGCCAGGCTCAAAATAATCTTTCATATTTGCAAAAACTTTTTAAATGTCTTTACTTCTCAACCGAAATTCTTTTGGCAGCCCGGCCCACGCTGGCAATGTTTTAACCAAAGCAGAAGCGGATGAATTATTTAATGCATGGGTGTTGAACCCACGCTTGCAACTGCACATGAAACAGGTTGCCGCATTGATGAAAGCATGGGCTGCGGAAAAAGAAAATTTGGGTGAACTCTATCAATGGCGGTGGGAAATGGCAGGCCTGCTGCACGATGCAGACTGGGACCAATGGCCCGACCAGCATTGCAAAAAAATTATTGAAGAACTGGAAAACAGGAATGTTGATTCCGAGATTCTGCACGCCATCGCAAGCCACGGGCCGCTTCATTTTGGTGTAGAGCCAGAAACCAAAATGGATAAAATGCTGTATGCATTTGATGAACTTAGCGGCTTAATACATGCCTATTCTTTAATGCGCCCCAACGGTTACGAAGGCATGGATTTAAAAGGCGTAAAGAAACGGCTAAAGGAAAAATCTTTTGCCGCCAATGTTTCAAGGGAAGATATTGATGATGCCTGCAAACGTGCCGGCATATCGCTGGACGATCTGATTCAATTTATTATTCCGGTACAGGCGGTGGTAAAATAACGGGCTCCATTTTTTTTAAACCACCGTTGTATTTATTAAACGAATGGTTCTGGCAATATCGTTGTACTCTGTAAAGTGAATGAACTTAAGCAGGAATTTCGTCCACATGCCGGGAGAAAAAACACCATTTCCAATAAGTTTTACCCCCGCATCCATTTCAAGAATATAAGCCTGTTGCACCTCTTCGATCATAGCTGAAAGCAACAATGCATTGGCCCAGGAAGCAGCTCTTGCTTTGTCTATACTAAAGTTGAGCACCGCCATTTGTTTGCCGTTTGCAATTTTTGTAAGCAGGCGCATAGGAAACCAGACTTGAGATAAACTTTCCTGCACATCATCCGCAAGCCCGGAAATTAACCCGTTTATTTTATCAAAATCTTTTTGCAGTCCGTTAATGCTGTTCCCCGGTGCAGTTATAGCCGCCGCCGCTGCAAGATCGAGGTTAATATGCGTATTAATACCCAGTAGTAAGTGCTGTAGTACAATAAGATTTTCATTGGCGCAGCCATCAAAAGCAAACTTCCATGAAGCTGTGCAAGGTTTGCCAAAATAATAGGCATCGTATGCGTCAATGTACCGGGCAGCAAAATTCACATCCAGCCTTTCCATTCTTGCGGCATCTTCAAAAATGCCATTCTTCATACCATCTGCTACTGCAAAGGTCATCCGCCTGTATAAAGCGGCAAAATAGCCAGCACGCTTCTTTTCAACAGTGCATTGCGCTATAATTTCATCAAGCCTTTTTATTACGTCGTTAAGGTTTTGCATGCATGAAAATTAGCAAGTTTTATGCTGCTTACAAGAAGATTTTTTTTGATACCAGCTTTTGAATTACATAGCATCGTCTGTTGCAGCTTGCCCCGCCACGCGCCACGCGTGGTGGTCGCAATCCTTTCATCGTTCATATCTGAAAGCATCAGTTAAAAGCCATTGCCTGCAACTTTCTTACCTTCGCGGCTGTTATTAAACAGCATAAGTTTAATTCCCGATTATGAAACAATTCAATGTTCCCAATATATACCGGAGTAATCTTATTTCGGCAATAAAAAATAAACGCAAACAGGAAGATAAACTTAAAAAAGATTTTACTCCCACCCTGCTCGATTTTGGTTCGCTGCAAATCTACCTTGCAAGGCATTTTGGATTTTGTTATGGTGTGGAGAATGCCATTGAAATTGCCTTCACAACTATTGAAGAAAACCCCGGCAAAAGAATTTTTCTTTTAAGTGAAATGATCCATAACCCGCAGGTAAATGCCGATCTTAAAGCAAGGGGCGTACAATTTTTGCAGGATACTTACGGCAAACAGGTGATACCTTTTGAAGAAATAACTGCTGATGATGTGGTGATTATTCCCGCTTTTGGCACTACACTCGAAATTGAAGCTATGCTGAACAACAAAGGCATCGCAACAGCCAAATACAATACTACCTGCCCCTTTGTAGAAAAAGTTTGGAACCGGAGTGAGCAAATTGCTCAGAAAGGTTACAGCGTCGTGGTACACGGCAAACCAAAACATGAGGAAACAAGGGCAACGTTTTCGCATGCCTCATCGCACACACCAACAGTTGTGGTGAATGATATGCACGAAACCATTGAACTCACAAAATATATGACCGGTGAAAAACCTGTAGAACAATTTTATACAGAATTTAAAAACAGGTTTTCTGAAGGTTTTGACATTACCAAAGACCTTGAACGCATAGGCGTAGTAAACCAAACCACACAACTGGCGACCGATACTCAGGCAATTTCTGACTATTTAAAACAGGTAATTAAACAGCATTATCATCTATCTGATATCACGATCAGCGAACGCTTTGCCGATACACGTGACACACTTTGTTATGCAACCAACGATAACCAGACAGCAGTAACAGGATTACTCGAAACCGAAGCTGATCTTGCAATTGTTGTGGGTGGTTATAATAGCAGCAACACTTCTCATCTCGTTGAATTATGCGAGCAAAAACTGCCGACATATTTTATTAATGCGGCCGATAAAATCATTTCGGAGAAAGATATTATTCATGCAAACTGGCAAACAAAAGAAGAATCAATTACCACAGATTATATTCCAAATAAACAACCTGTAAAAATTCTTATCACCAGCGGCGCTAGTTGCCCGGATGCAGTAGTGGAAAATGTGATAAGAAAACTTGCCGGGTTTTTTATAACTAACGAAAAACTTGAAACCGTTATAAAAGCTTTCGATTAATTATCGAGAAATAATTTTCTTAGCTCAGGTGTAGGCAACCAGCAGGCTTCTTTTTTACCAAACCATTTGTAGCGGTTGTTTGCTACCCAGCTATAAACAGCATTACGAATAAATGGTGGTACAATTATAAAACCATATAACATAGGCCATAAGCTATTCAGCTTTTTTGTAACACGCAAAGCACCGGTTGATTTAGTATAAATCTTCCCAGCTTCCAGTAAAATAAATGAGTTCAGTTCGTCAGCTGGCAAGCCAAACTGCTGCAAAACTTTTTGTCCAAAATCACTTTGCAACGAGGCATAACGGAATTGCCTTTTAGGATCGGGTTTAATAATGAACTGTACACTGGTACTGCACAAATTGCACACACCATCAAATAAAACTACCGGATTCTTCAGCTCATTCAATTCGCTCATCATACAAAATTATGCTTAAATAAAAAAGAGGCTGATCATAAAATCAACCTCTTTTTATAGTCTCTCCTTTGGAGGGATTTGGGCAGGTTGCCTATCCCATATTATGAAACACTTTATTTACATCTTCATCCTGTTCCAGTCTTTCAATTAATTTACTTACATCTTCAGCTTGTTCATCGCTCATGGGAACGGTTGTAGTAGGAATCCATTCAAGCTCAGAACTTATTGGTGTAAGTCCTTTATCTTCCAATGCTTTTTGCAGGTTACCAAAATCCGTAAAAGCGCAGCGGAGAACGAGAACGCCGTCACCGTTTTCTTCAGTACTTTCACCAAGTTCATCCAGGCCATGATCTATCAGTTCCAGCTCAAGTTCATCCATATTTAGACCTTCTGGTTTCAACTTAAACACACCCATTTTTTTAAACTGGAAACTTACACTTCCGCTGTTACCCAATGCGCCATGGCCCTTATTAAAATGGCTTTTGACATTCGCTACCGTGCGTACATGGTTATCCGTTGCAGTCTCTACCAGAAGCGCCACACCATGCGGCGCGTAACCTTCGTAGAGTATTTCTTCATAGTTGGCGGTGTCTTTACCCATAGCCCTTTTAATGGCCGCTTCTACGCGATCTTTAGGCATGCCAACGCTTCTTGCATTCTGGTAAAGCCTGCGAAGTGCCGGGTTGGTTGCAGGTTCCGGGCCGCTGGCTTTTACAGCAATCACAATTTCTTTACCAATACGGGTAAATTGTTTGGCCATCCTGTCCCACCGCGCAAACATGGTGGCTTTACGAACTTCAAAAATCCTTCCCATGAGTTGAGTTTATAGTTTGTAGTTTGCAGTTAACGCAAACGCAGCGCTTACTCTTTTATTTAAATACATTTTTTGAACCAAACATTTGTTCTTTACCGATCGTTCCTTCCGCCTGCGGCGGACACTTGTGCTTTTACAGGAATAAGCAGCTACAGTTTCAACTTTCATCCCGCTGCCTTTCACTCTTTGCCTTGCTGCCTCTTTGCCTTATTGCCTATTGTCTCTTTGCCTTGCTGACTCTTCTTCCAAAAGTACAAGAGTGCGACGCAACAGAAGCTTCATAGCAATTCTATTGCCTGGCTCAAAAAAATCTTTTTCTTAAAGCGGCTGCAAATTTAGCAGAACCATTTGAGCCCGCCAACCAAAATAAAAAACCCCGCAAAAGCGGGGCTGTTTATGCTCTATTCAAAATCTGAAGCCTTTGGAAGTATTTCCCCGGGGCTACGAAGTTTGCTGTTCTTTTTGCTGTAGGTAAAATAAACGACCAGACCTACCAGCATCCACAGGAAAGCGCTGAGCAAAGTCTCGTTTGGTAAGCTTATGATCATAGCCGAACAAACAACAATACCGAGTATAGGAACCAATGGAACCAGTGGCGTTTTAAAAGGGCGAACCATGTTAGGATCGCTGCGGCGCAATATCCATATACCTGCGCAAACAAGCACAAAAGCAAACAAGGTTCCGATAGAAGTAAGGTCGCCTGCTACGCTGCCCGGCACAAATGCCGCGAACAAACCAACAAAAACAAAAAGGATAATATTGCTCTTATAGGGCGTTCTGAATTTAGGATGTAAAGCAGAGAAAGCCTTTGGTAAAAGACCATCGTTACTCATGGTGTAAAAAACCCTCGACTGCCCCATAAGCATCACCAATATTACTGAGGAGAAACCTGCAAGAATAGCCACTGTAACCAGTTTGGCCAACCAGCCGTAACCCGTCATATAAGTTTCAATTGCATAGGCAACAGAGGCTTCTTTACCGCTTTTTATAAAGTCTGTATAGGGTGCAACGCCGGTAAGCACATACGAAAAAAGAATGTATAAAATAGTACAAACCACCAGTGAACCAAGTATGCCAACTGGCATATCTTTCTTTGGGTTCTTTGCTTCCTGGGCTGCAGTAGATACTGCATCAAAACCAATAAACGCAAAGAAAACTACGGCGGCGCCCGTTAAAACACCACCCCACCCATGGTTAAAAAACCCCTCGTAGGAATAGAAGGTACCATCTGGCTTTAATGCTGCAGGCGCATCGGCCGGAATTAAATAAGGTGTATGGTTAGCCGGATTAATAAAGCCCCAGCCAATAGCAATGAAAACTAAAACGATAGAGACTTTTATAATTACAATTACCGCATTTACCGTAGCAGATTCCTGGGTACCTTTTATAAGCAAAGCCGAGATCATTAACAGAATAAGTAATGCCGGCGCATTCATGTAACCATGGGTTATTACGCCGGTTACATCGTCTTTTATAGATTCAAATGGCGAGTGGCACCATTCGTAGGGAATACTGCCTCCAACCAGTTTATTTAAAAATTCGCTCCAGGCAATAGAAACTGTTGCTGCACCCAATGCATATTCCAATATTAAAGCCCACCCAATAATCCATGCAATAAGTTCACCCATCGTTGCATAAGCGTACGTATAGGCGCTGCCGGCAATGGGTATAATGGAAGCGAACTCAGCGTAACACAAACCTGCAAAAGCACAGCCAATGGCGGCAACTATAAAGGAAAGCGTAACAGCCGGCCCGGCATGTTCACCCGCAGCGGCCGCGGTTCTTACAAATAAACCGGCACCAATAATTGCACCTATGCCTAATGCAATAAGGTTACCTGCACCAAGTGTTCTTTTTAATCCCTTTTCTGAATCGCCTGCCTGCGACATGAGGGAGGCCATTGATTTTTTTACGAATAAACTCATACAGTTGGTTAATTTTTTGGAAATAGTAGTTGGCAAAATAATGATTTCTTTTTGTTCGGCTTTAAATCTTTTAGGTCTGGTATCAATTACCAAAAAAATGTTTGGGCCAAGGCTTTTATTCTTTTGGGCATCGCCTGTTGTGTCACTCACTTGTACGTTCTGAAATTAATTGAGCTTCAGCATCACAGTTTGCAGAATGGTTCTATTGCGGCAAAAGTTTTAAATCCTCTGCTTAGGGCGCCATCTGTCTCTTGATAAGGCGATAGGCAGCCCTGCAAAATTGCAAAGCTCCATCGGGGCGACATGGTAGCAATAAATAGATACAATCATTTTTCAAAACCTCGGTAGGGGCGAAACGGTACATCTCCTTTGGGTCACCCTGCGGTGCTCAGGCAACAATCAAATAATTATTGCTACGTATCGCTTCTACGAAGCTAAAAGCCAAAACGATGTGTATTGGTTTGGGTGAGGTCTGCCGCAGTTTGAAATATATTGGCAAAGCAAACAGAATAGTTTAAAATCCTATATTGCGCACTGATAAAAAATAGTAAATGAAATCATCGGGCAGGCTTACGGTTTATATTTTAGCGGCGATGCTTACGGGTGCCGCACTCGGCTACATTATTCACGAAAACAGCGGTGCGGAGTTCATTCAGTCTTTCTCTGTAAATATAAAACTGCTTACCACTGTTTTTCTAAGGTTGGTGCAAATGATTATAGCACCGCTTGTATTTTCTACATTGGTTGTGGGCATCGCTAAACTGGGCGATCTAAAAACGGTTGGCCGGGTTGGTGGTAAAGCAATGCTTTGGTTTATTTCTGCTTCACTGGCAAGTTTGCTCCTGGGTATGTTGCTGGTAAATCTTTTTAAACCCGGTGCCGGATTGGATCTTACCACTGCCAATGCCGAAAGTGTAAAAGACCTTGCGGGCAAAACACAAATTTTTACTTTACAGAATTTTGTGGAACATGTTTTTCCTAAAAGCGTTTTTGAGGCAATGGCAAATAACGAAATATTGCAGATCGTTATCTTTAGTATTTTCTTTGGAATTGCTACAGCCGCAATGGGTGAAAAAGGTAAGATTGTTGTTAAAGGTTTAGATGCCGTTTCGCATGTAATACTTACCATGGTAAATTATGTAATGAAGTTTGCACCATTGGGTGTATTTGGTGCAATAGCTGCTGTAATTGCAGTAAACGGTCTTGGCATATTTACTTTCTACGCTAAATATTTTTTATATTTCATTATTGGTATAGCATTGCTTTGGGTATTATTAATAACTGTTGGCTTTTTAATTCTGCGCAAAAGACTTCCTTCTTTATTGCAGCATATTGTACAGCCCTTAATTATTGCATTTACAACTACCAGCAGTGAAGCGGTGTTTCCAAAACTTACGGAAGAACTGGAACTTTTTGGATGCAAAGACAAGATCGTTGCTTTTGTATTGCCACTGGGTTATTCGTTTAATCTTGATGGCAGTATGATGTATATGACGTTTGCAAGTATTGCCATTGCACAAGCTTACGGCATTCAACTTGATCTCGGCACACAGCTTACCATGCTGCTCGTGCTGATGCTTACCAGCAAAGGCATTGCGGGAGTACCCCGCGCTTCGCTTGTGGTGGTACTGGCCACCTGCAGCATGTTTAAAATTCCGCCGGAAGGGGTGGCACTGATATTACCGATAGATCATTTTTGCGACATGTTTAGAACAGCAACAAACGTTTTGGGCAATGCACTTGCAACAAGCGTGGTGAGTAAATGGGAAGGGGAATTGGATGGTGAAGTTGAGATCTTAAATAGTTGAGAAGTTGCGGCTGTTGAATTATATACTGAAAGGACAAGTGTGCGACCACCGCCGTTGGTGGGGCAAGGTGCAAGAGGCGATGCCATAAGTACAAATGCCGGGTTCAAAAAAATTGTATTGATTTAATAAAATAATAAGAGAATAATTTTATGATACACTTACTTATGTTTGACTGGCATCAATTACTGCAACCGCAATTCTATATCGATAATGGCGGCCTGTGGCTTTTAGTATTTATTATTTTTGCGGAGACCGGGTTAATGGTAGGGTTTTTCTTCCCTGGAGATTCATTGCTTTTTGTTGCAGGAATTTTTAGCAGTAAACTGGCCGCTTCACTGTATGACAGCTCGAATGTATCTGATGTTATTAACCTGCTGGTGCTGATACTGCTTTGCTCTGCCGCGGGAATCATTGGCAATTTTGCGGGCTATTGGTTTGGTAAAAAAATCGGCCCAACAATGTTTAACTGGCCCGACCGCTTTCTATTTAAGCACCGCTACCTGGTGCAGGCAAAAGAGTTTTATGATAAGCACGGCGGTGGTGCTATTGTGTTTGCAAGGTTTCTACCCATTATAAGAACTTTCGCCCCAATAGTTGCCGGCATTGTAGGCATGGATAAAAAGAAGTTTACTTTTTTTAATGTAATTGGTTGTATTGCATGGGTAACTTCTATGCTGGCAGCTGGCCACTACCTGTATAAATTCTTTTTAGAAAAATATGATTTTGATCTTACGCAGCACCTTGAAATAATTGTACTGGCTATTGTAGTTGTAACCACTGCGCCGGTGCTTGTAAAACTTTTTACCGGCGGAAAGAAAAAAACTAACGTATAAATAAACCTGCCATGAACGAACGCAAGTACGGTATATTATCTATCCCGGTATTGGTTGCGGCATTGGGCTACTTCGTTGATATTTACGATCTGTTGCTGTTCAGCATAATACGGGTACCTTCTTTAAAATCTCTCGGGCTCGACGATGCAGCCATTGCAAAACAAGGTTTGTTTATCATCAATATTCAAATGATCGGGCTTTTGGTTGGCGGAATTTTATGGGGCGTACTTGGTGATAAAAAAGGCAGACTAAAAGTTCTGTATGCATCCATCATTCTTTATTCACTGGGTAATATTGCAAACGGGTTTGTTCAAACGGTTGACCAGTATGCATTGGTCCGCTTTATTACAGGCATAGGACTGGCAGGCGAATTGGGTGCTGGAATAACCCTTGTAACCGAATTGTTATCAAAAGAAAAAAGAGGTATTGGCACATCGATGGTTGCGGGCATTGGTTTAACCGGTGCTGTTGTTGCTTTCTTTTTAAAAGAAAACTTTGAATGGCGCACCTGTTATTTTATCGGCGGCGGATTGGGCTTTGCATTATTGCTTTTGCGTGTAGGCGTTCTTGAATCGGGCATGTTTAAAAGTATTGAACACAGCAGCGTTTCAAAAGGAAATTTCTTTATGCTTTTTTCAAATTGGAAACGTTTAAAAAAATACCTGCTGGCTATATTCATAGGTTTACCCAACTGGTTTGTTATTGGCATACTCATCACGTTTTCAAAAGAGTTTGGTGCAAAGATGAATGTACAGGGCACAATAGACCCCGGTAAAGCTGTGATGTATGCCTATGTAGCCATTTCAATTGGCGATATATTAATCGGCTTTGTAAGCCAGTGGTTTAAGAGCCGCAAAAAAGCGCTGTATGTTTTTTATGTTCTTACCGCAATAGGCATGGTATGGTATTTTAATCTTCATGGCGCAGATGTGTCAGAATTATATCTCGCCTGTGCGCTGCTTGGCTTTGGCACTGGTATGTGGGCAATTTTTGTAACGATGGCAGCAGAGCAATTTGGAACCAACATACGTGCAACCGTAGCCACCACAGTACCCAATATGGTACGTGGTTCACTGGTATTAATATCCCTTCTTTTTACATGGCTACAAGGCGTTGCCGGCGACTATTTAACCGCCGGATGGATTACCGGTATTATCGTTTTATCCATAGCAGTTGTTTCCGCTGTACTCACCGAAGAAACTTACGATAAAGATTTAAATTACCTGGAAGTATAAATACAATTTTTTGGGCCGGGCAGAAGTACATGAATGAAGGTTTGGTTGCGTCGCACTCTTGTACTTTCTGATTATGCACTGGGCTTTTACCGAAGCCTATAAAATGTTTTACCTTGGCGGCATTATAGCTATCAAAAATTTAATATATCAAAAATTATAAAGTGTAAATAATTCTCACTACTTTATGGTTTATAGGTAATTTTTTAATCGTAAGACCGTGAAACAAATGAAAAACATCTTCAAAAAATTATTGCTTTTTATTATTATTCTCAACGTTTCTCACCTGTATGCTCAAGGTTCGGCACCAGTTACAGATAGTACCCCAAAAAAATGCAAATGGGATTTACGAAGCCGCATTTATACGGATATTGATACCTCTGCGCCAATTGTTTATGGTAAAATAAATGCAAACCCTATGTTTTATGACCCTTCTTATTCTAATGAAGGGGATGGTTGTTTTAAAGTAAATGCATGTTTAGCAAATGACACTTCAGTATTAAAATACACTGTTTATTATCCAATCAATCATGATTATATTTCGCTTCCTCTACCATGTATAATCTTTTTTCATCCTGGTGGTTTTTCTGACTGCACTACGGATACGTCAGGTAATCTTGTCCGAACTATTGCTACAGAATTTGCGCATCGGGGATTTATTTTTATAAGTGTTGAATACCGAAGGGGCAGAAAAAAAGATAAAAATAATGATTACAGATCAGTGCAAACAGTGCAGGCCCAATACATTGCTTCTCAGCATGCAAGAGGTGCCTTTCGGACTATTATAAAAAAGCAACGCAATTTTGGAGTGAATGAACCTTTCCAGATAGACACAAATTATATGTTTATAGGGGGAGCAAGTTCTGGTGGGGTAATATGTAATAGCGCCGCGTATTTCAGAACTGATGCGATGGTTTACAGTTCATTCCCAACACTTGCCGGGCAACCAGCAATACAGGATGTGCTTGGCCCAATAAATGTAAACTACTATTTGGGAGGCACTGATATTGATTACAGATCAAAAATAAAAGGCGTTATAAACCTATGGTCAGGTGCCACCATACCAATCAGTTATTACCCTGGAAATGGATACGATTTTTTCGCCACTGGTGCAACTGGCACAGACAATCCACCATATATTGGCTTTCATGGTTATGATGATGAAGTTTTTCCTTTACTGGAAGACGGAAAACAACGTATTTATTTTTCTCCACCACCAAATTTCGGTAAGCCGGACTATAATTCAACCAACTCTTGTTTGATTGACAATGCCCCCGGTCCGTTACAATTAGATGATATCGCAGCCAGTCCTGATGTATTACAGATTAGCTCACTAAAACTGTTTAATATAATGAACAGCCTTGGTAAATTAGCAGAGCTGTATATTGACTATCGCATGAAGCATGGTGTGGCAGATGGCGATAATTTTGGCACTTCTGCTACTACAAAAGAAGATACATGGTTATACATTGTGCAACGAACGGCTACCTTTTTACAAGCCGTTATGAATAATGCGACACCAGCTACATTGGGTAACAATCTTTTTATAGAATGTGAGAATACTAGGATTAAATGTAACAATCCAAATCCTTCTTGCTCTAATACTTTAGAAGATTGTATTATTCCTTAAATAAAAAAATTACTAACATAAAAATATACGTTTATGAAATTATTAAATAATCTTATTGTATGCTGCACAATAATAACAAATGCAGCATTTGCACAGCCAGGTACATTGGATAATACTTTTGGTAATGAAGGTAAAGTAATTGGTGAGAATTACTTAGGGTATAGCAAAGCACTGGCGGTACAAACAGATGGCAAATTAATAGCCGCAGGGCAAGGCAACGATGGCATTACAGGCGGGTTTTTATTGGTGCGTTACAATACAGACGGAATAATGGATAATACCTTTGGTAAGCAGGGAATTGTAATTACAGAATTTAATGATAACAGTGGTGTTGAAGTAATTAAAGCATTGGCAATACAGGAAGATGGTAAAATTATTGCTGCCGGCCATTCAAATAATAATATTGACATTACTGTTGCACGTTATTTAAATGATGGAAGCCCTGACAGTTCTTTTGGTAAAAATGGAATAGCTGTAACTGACCTTGGCAAGCAGGAATTTGTATCTTCTATGGCTTTGCAGCCGGACGGTAAAATAGTTGTAGCTGGCTTAACGTATGGATTTGGTGATAATGATACCAAAAAAGGCTTTACAGTGCGTTACAGAGAAAATGGAAAACTGGATGAAAGTTTTGGTAATAAGGGCGGGGTGGTTACTACGTTTGAAACTTCAATTAAACTAAATAGTATTACTGTTCAGCCTGATGGAAAAATTATAATTGGAGGTATTTCAGATTATATTACTGCCAGTTCCAAGTTTTTATTAATACGCTATTTATCTGATGGAAGTATAGATGGATCATTCGGAACAAATGGAATTGTAAAAGATGGATTTACGGGTTATACAAATACCGGATTAAATTCAATTTTATTGTATCCCGATGGTAAAATAATTGCAGCAGGATCTACTTCTATTGATGATGACATTTATATGGCAGCTGCCCGTTTTGAAAGCAATGGCGAAGTGGATATTTCTTTTGGTAGCGAAGGGAAAGTAGTTACGGATTTTAAGAGAAATGTTTCTTTTGCAATATCGGTTTTGGTTCAAACTGACGGAAAAATTATTTTGGCGGGTAATGCACAGGATTATCTTGTAACAAATAATGTATTTGCACTTGCACGGTATGAAGGCAATGGCAGTTTAGATTTATCATTTGGAACAAATGGTTTGCAAACAACAGATATGGGTGCCTATAATTTATGTGATGTGGCAGTATTACAACAGGATGGTAAAATAGTATTATGCGGTAGTGGTGGCGTTGGCACAACATTTAACCTTGCCCGTTACAATGGTGGCGATGCCATCCTCCCCATTACCTCCAACAAATTCACTGCAGCACAAAACAAGCAATACGTAACCCTTAACTGGCAAACAGATACAGAATTAAATAACAGATATTTTGTCTTAGAGCGCAGCAGCAATGCGGTTAATTATGCAGCTATTGCACAGGTAAACAGTGTAGGTACAGGTGCAACAGCACACGAATATAATTTCACAGATAAGCAACCTGTACAGGGGACCAACTATTACCGCCTTAAACAAACAGATGCGGATGGCAAATACAGCTACAGCAAAATGCTAAGTATTAATTATATAAAGCCCGGCACAATACTTTTACTGCCCAACCCCGCCAAAGACCAGCTTACGGTAAAAGGTTTAAATGCAGCTAATATAAGTACCATTTCGTTACTTAATATACAGGGAAAACTGATACATCAGTTTACAGCAAAACAAATTACTGCTTATAGTTTCAATATTAGCAACATTTCAGCAGGCACTTATATGGTATGGGTAAAAGACAATAATGGCGTAGTAACACAGAAGTTTATAAAGCAGTAACCCTGAGTAGCGAATCTTCAATTGTAACCGTAAACCCCGGTAGTTTTAAAAAATACCGGGGTTTATTTTTCGTTTCCCTCGCCTTGGTTCGTGTGTGTAAAATAAAGATGCCCTGGTAAGTGTCTCCACATACCGGAACATAATACAGTAAATGTATCCAGGTATAGAACATAGGTTTGAGGTGTTGGCGTACTTGTGCATTGCTAACCAAATTTTGCTTTTTAATTGTTGCATAAGTATCAACTTAATTTTGAATTGAATAGCCAAAAGATAGATGTCGCAAAGGTTTCAGGGGCGTTTTGCATTGGAATTTTTACGCCAGCGGTGTAACCTGTTTGTAGAAAAATATTACACATACCATCCTTGCCCCGGCGGGGCAACCTTACGTTCTTGCAAATTATCTAAATCATCAGGCTGCCCCGCTGGGGCAGGTTTTGTTTGGTGTATTAACGAAGCTACAAACAGGTTACGCCGCTGGCGTATATGTGCATTACTATTCAAATTTTGCTGTGAGTAATTATAATCAAGCATCATATTAGCAATAATTATTTAATAACACATTGCAAACTTCGCTTCTGTAAAAGTTCAATAAAGATATACAGTACAAGAGTGCGACGCAAGAGAAGTTTAATAGCAGCACTAACGCCTGGCCAATAATACTAAAAGAATTTTATTGGTCACAGAGAACCACAGAGAAAAGGAGTTACACAGAGAAAAGGCAAAACACGCTGTGGTTCTCAAAACCTCTGTGGCTCTCTGTGGCCTGAATTGGGCAATTATGCAGCATTGCTTTAAGGCGTTGGCTTATGAATTTATATTTCTTAACTTCATTGTAAAAAATAACCTGTATGGAACATTCTGTAAAATCTAAAATCTTCAAAATGGTAGAAGATATTGACGATGAAAATGTTTTAAAAATGGTGATGGAAGATGTTGCATTTTATGCAGATAAGCAGGATATAATGGATGAATTGAGTGAATATCAGTTGAAAGAACTTGATAACGCTGTTAAAGAAGCTGATAATAAAGACACTATTGACTGGAGCGATTTTAAAAAGGAAATGGGCGAATGGAAAAAAGGATAGTTGTCACCAAAGTTTTCAGAAGAAACACGCTCAGTGTGTATGAATATATATTAAAAGAATTTTCCGCTAAAGCCGCTTTTGAATTTCTAAATAAACTTGAAGACAGAATTGAATTAATAATCCGCTATCCAGAAATTGGCAAACCGTCTTTAAAAGTACTAAACGTAAGAAGCCTGGTACTTTCACCACACAAAAGAATTTACTACCGGCTTTAAGGCGATACAATAGAATTACTCTGCTTATTTGATATGCGAAAAAATGATACGTTAAACCCTTACAGGTAAAAGCTCATAAAGTTTAAAAGTATAAGAGTTCCGCCTTGGCGGGAAAAGGTGAGGCTATAAAATACTATTGCCGGACCATCATCTCAAAAGAACTTTTTTACTTTTAGTATTTAACCCAACTTAGCTGAATGAAATTTTTGATCATCCGTTTTTCTTCTATTGGCGATATTGTTTTAACTACTCCTGTTGTGCGTTGCCTTAAGCAGCAGTTGCCGGATGCAGAAGTACATTACCTTACCAAAAAAGGTTACGGCGGAATTATTGAACCAAACCCTTACGTTGATCAACTGCATATTCTCGACGATAACATTGATTCGATGATCGCTTATTTGCATAGAGAGCGGTTTGATTTTATAATTGACCTGCACCATAACCTGCGTACCTGGCGCATTAAGAAAGCGCTGAACCTCGCACAATCCATTTCTTTCAACAAACTGAATTATGAAAAGTGGCTGCTTACCGCACTTAAAATAAACAGGCTTCCTGCTGTGCATATTGTTGACCGTTATTTGGAAACGCTTCAATCTTTTGGTGTAAGAAATGATGGAAAAGGCTTAGACTATTTTATTCCGCAAAAAGACATAGTACCCATTACAGATCTACCGGTGAGTCACATGCACGGTTTTATCGGTGTTGTTATTGGCGCCGCGCTGAACACAAAAAAATTGCCTGTTCATAAATTAAAAGAACTGTGTTTAAAAATTGATCACCCCATTATTTTACTTGGCGGACCAGAAGATAAAGCAGATGGGGATGCCATAGGAAAAGATGATGATATAAAAATCTATAATGCCTGCGGCAAATTCAACCTTAACCAAAGCGCCGATCTTGTGCACAAAGCAAAACTCATTATCACCCACGACACAGGCCTTATGCATATTGCGGCCGCTTTACAAAAACGCATTATCTCTGTTTGGGGAAACACCGTGCCGGGCTTTGGTATGGGACCGTATTATGGCAACCAAGAAGTTAACAATACAATTTTCGAAGTGGAAAATTTATCGTGCAGACCCTGTAGTAAAATAGGTTATAAGAAATGCCCTAAAGGCCATTTTAAATGTATGGAACTACAGGATATTGATGCGATTGTAAAAGAGGTAAGAACAATGTAGGTTTCGACAATTGGGTGGCGGGTATCAGGGATACAGAAAACAAAAAACAACTAACGTAATACCCACACCTGATACCTGACCGCGGGCACCTCTCTAATATCCATATTTTTCTTTCCATAATCCCCGTAAAAATCTTCTTAACTCTTCTTCTTTGGCATTTTTTCCAGGCTCGTAAAACGCAGTGCCTGAAAGCTTTTCAGGCAGATATTCCTGTGAAGAAAAATTGCCTTCATAAGCGTGTGAATACTTGTAGCCCTTACCGTAATCCATATCTTTCATCAACCAGGTAGGCGCATTGCGTATATGCAGTGGAACCGGTAAATCGCCATGTTGCTTTACAGCCGACATTGCTTTGCCAATTGCTTCTACCACTGCGTTGCTCTTTGCACTGGAAGCAAGATAAATGGCGCACTGCGTTAGAATAATCATCGCCTCGGGATGCCCAATTTTATTAACGGCATCAAATGTTGCATTGGCAAGCAACAACGCATTTGGGTTAGCATTGCCAATATCTTCGCTGGCAAGTATTACCATGCGTCTGGCTATAAATTTTACGTCTTCGCCACCTTCCACCATGCGTGCTAGCCAGTAAACCGCCGCATTGGGATCGCTGCCCCGCATACTTTTTATAAAGGCCGAAATAATATCGTAATGCTGTTCGCCCTGTTTATCGTAAAGCGCTATGCGTTTCTGCGCAACCTGCATTGTATAATCATCTGTTATAATGCCCGCAATTTCTTTATTTAAAGAAAATGTTGTTACCACGAGTTCCAATAAATTCAGCAGCTTTCTTGCATCGCCGCCGGATATATTTATGAGCGCCGCCGTTTCTTTCAGCACAATATTATATTGCTTAAGTATGGTATCTTTTTCTATTGCTTCCTTTAGCAATTGGATAAGGTCTTTTTCGTCAAGCGGTTTTAAAACATACACTTGGCAGCGGCTTAGCAATGCCGAGTTTACCTCAAAAGAAGGGTTCTCAGTAGTTGCGCCAATTAATGTAATAATACCTTTTTCCACAGCACCCAATAATGCATCCTGCTGGCCTTTATTAAAGCGGTGAATTTCATCTATAAAAAGGATGGCTTTATCTTGTTCCCTTGCTTTTTCTATTACTTCCCGTACTTCTTTTACGCCACTGCTAATGGCGCTCAACTGGTAGAAAGGTACATTGAGCGTATGCGCAATAATATTGGCAATAGTTGTTTTACCAACCCCCGGCGGCCCCCAGAAAATCATGGAAGGAATATTATTGTTTTCAATGGCACTGCGCAAAATGCTACCCTTGCCGGTAAGGTGGTTTTGCCCTGCAAGATCATCAAGTTTTATTGGGCGCATGCGTTCGGCAAGTGGTGGTTGCATATTGCTTTTTATTGTAAGCTAAGGAAAATAATACAGGAAATCAATAGAACACGGATGACACAGATAAGACGGATTTTTATTGATCTTTAGAAAATATAATATGGTTGTCAACACCACAATTATAAAATACATTTTTTGTACCTGGCTTCCATTTTTTATAGCATCATTGTTGCGTCGCACGCTTGTACTGAAGTAATTTAATGGAGCATATCCGGTGCATCACGCTGCCAGACTGCATTGCGGGGGTTCATTTAATTTTCAATAGTAAACCGAAGTGCAAAAAAAATAAAAAACCCTTTTTTGTACCCGTTCCATCCGTGTCATCAATGTTCGATAAATTCGCTTCAATTGAAGATTAAATATAAACGGCTTGCCAACTTGTAAACGCTGAAGCTTAACAGCATGACAACCGGTGAACGGATTGCGACGCAAGGAACGATGCTATGAAAATATTAGCTGGTATTAAACAAATATTCCCAGTTCTATGGTACCGTTATTTTATTGTTGACACGGTTTATATCGGCCAGGCGCTTACTGGGGTCAATTTCTATTTCCCTTATATCGCCCACATTTTTTGTGACGGTTAAAGTGTATTCAGGATCTACCCATTTCCACTCGTTATGTAAAATGCGCGGCGTACTGTCTTCTGCTGGTTTGGCGCCATACATCAGGTTAATGGGAACGTAATGCATTTCTTTTGTTCCATCTTTATAAGTAACCAAAACATCGATGGGCATGGGCATTAAACCAATGCGTTTAAGCGTAATATTTGCGTGGCCGTTTTCGCTGTTTACATCGCCTATGGCGTAATCAATTGTTTTGGTCGTATATACCCAATACTCTTTGTACCACTGCAATTGAATGCCGCTAACCTTTTCTGCAACGCGTATAAAATCGTTTGCATTGGGGTGTTTAAAGCGCCATTGATTATAGTATTCCAATAAAATTTTATCGAGGTTATTATTGCCAACAATGTACCCGAGCTGCGCCATAAAAACGGCCCCCTTTGAATAGGCCGAAGAGGAGTAGGCATAGTTGGTATTGAAATGATCAGCATGTGTACTCAACGGTTCTTCCAGCTTACTTTTGGCCAGTTTGAAATAAGAAGAATAGGCATTGGTAAAAGGGAACGCATCGTTTTTTTTCAACCAGTTGGTTGTTCGCAGTTCTGCGTAAGTGGTAAACCCTTCATCCATCCACGCAAATAAACTTTCGTTTGTGCCCATCATGCCCTGGTACCAGCTATGCATCCATTCATGTAAAGCTGTGCCAATACTTGGACTTTTTATGAGGGTAGCCATCGGGTATTCCATGCCGCCATCACCACCCTGAATAAACGTGTAATTTTTATATGGATATGACCCAAATGTTTTTGAAATATAGGGATAGGCCGAAAGAGCGCTATCGGCCAAGGCCGTCCATTTTTTTTCAAGAGAATCCACTTTTTTGTACACTATATAAATAAGCGGACCGTCTTTCGCCTGCCTTTTCTGCATGATATAATCCGGGTCTGCCGCCCACACAAAATCGTGTACATTTTGCGCCGCAAATTTCCAGGTTATTGTTTTGCCTTCGGGTGCTTTAATTCGTACATTATCGGCCTGGTAACCAAAGCCCACTTCATTGGGGTTTTGTATGGTTCCGCTACCAGCCAGCATATAAGATTTATCAATGGTTATGTTTACATCATAATCGCCCCAAACGCCGTAAAATTCCCGGGCTACATAGGGGTTTGCATTCCAGCCCTGGTAATCGTACTCCACCATTTTAGGATACCACTGGCTCATACTATATCTTATACCTTCAGCATTATCCCGGCCACTGCGGCGAACCTGCAGGGGTACCTGAGCTTCGAAAGAAACATCCATGCGGGTTTTAGATTGCGGTAGCAAAGGCTTGTCAAGTGTTACTTCAAGAATGGTTTCATGTTCAATAAGTTTTTGATCGGCGCCGTTAATTTTTAGATACTTGACCTTCTGGTAACCTATTTCGTCTGGTTGCAGTTTGGCAATGCGGTCTGTAACGCGGCTATCCCAATCAAGCACATCGTTGCCCTGTTTGTCTACGCCTACAACCGTTTTGCCCAGTTCGCGGCTACGTACATCCATCATGCTGTTGGGCTGAAAAGCATTCCAGTAAAGGTGCAGGAAAACACGACTGAGGGTATCTGGTGAGTTATTCCAGTACTCAATTTTTTCTGTTCCTGTAAACCGGTTCGTTTTCACATCCATAGTTACAGTGATGCTGTATTTTATGCGCTGCTGCCATCTGTCTGGCTGAGCCTGTAAATAGCAAAAGGATAAAATGAAGAAAGAAAATAGTGCAGATTTTTTCATTACCAGATTAGTTAAAACGAAGAATTAAAATATTAAATAGTCCTATGCGCATTTTGCATAAGCCAACTCTATAAAGTAACGGCTTCCCTGTTTAGCCGGCCGTTATTATCGAAAAAAAGATATTTTTTTTGAACACCGCTTTTTTTGATCAAAACACGATAAAAAAGTGGCTTGCTAATTTCATCAATTTCCACGGCTGCAGTTTTTTCCCAGCCCGTATATTTACTTTTTTCAAACCCCGCTTTTACTGCTTCTGGAAGGTCGGCAAAATTAGCTTTCTTTTCACTGCGCTCCCAATCTCCCCTGCTGCTGAAATTTGCCGTCATTTCAAATCCATTTAATATAAACCCGGCTTCAAACGAACTTATCTTGTCTTTCCACTCCACTTTTTCTGCATGTGGATAACGCGTTTTAAAGGCATCAGTGACATCCGCAGGTATTTTACGAATCTGTGCTGCTGAAGAAAGGGTGAGTGCAAGACCGGCGCATGCAAAAAGCAGTACCAAATATCGTTTCATGATGTTTTCTTTGTTCAATGGCAAACTTCGTACAAAAAAATTAAATTAGTTTTGTACTGAAGTTTTGTTAACGCTGTAGTAACAGAAATATTTTTTTAGAGCCGGTAACAGCTTATTAAAAAATAGAATGATATAGAAGGCCACATTCCAAATTTTCGCTATATTATTTTTTTACCGGCCATACCACTTTGGGCATCGCCTGTTGTGTCACTCACTTGTACGTTCGGTTTTCAAAGCATCTTGCTACAGCCCTTCCAACCCGTTAGTTTATGTTGCAGCAAAAATTTGGAATATATCCAGGCCGAATAGGCCAGACAATTTTTAATTGAATTGCCAATAGCAGAAAAGTCTAAGTCATGTACTACGAACTTACCAAACGTGAAAATAAAATTGCAAAAGCTGCCATTGATAAAGGCGTTAATACAGAATTTAAAGCAGGTCTTGAAAAAGCAGAAGCCATCATTGCAACATGGCATAAAGACGAGCTGGATAACAGCGCAGATTATTACAAACTTTTCGAGGCAGTGGAAGAACAGGACAAACGCATTGCCCAGCGTTACGATGGGCTAAGTGGCTCCAGGTATCTTTTTACAGTTGCCTGCATTTTATATGATGGGCAAATAACTGACGAAGATGTAAAAGATTTTTCTGAGGAAACAAAAGAGCAGTTAAACAGTTGGGTGGCATTTTTTAGGCAGACTTAAAATGCAAGTTGTTCCAAATGTTCTAAAATATAGAGCCTTCATCAAAACAATCTCCCCTGCGTCCCCGGTCTTGTGAAAAGGCTTCTGTCCAAACTCCATTCTTCTGCATTCATGCCATAGAGTTTTCCGTACTTACGGTATTGCTGTGCTACCAGTTGTGCAATAGCTCCTTCGCCTCGCATACGAACGCCGAAGCGGGTATCGTTTACCTGACCATCGTGGCTGCTTTCTATTAAATGCCAAACTTTATCTGCACGATCAGGAAAATTTTTATACAGCCAGTCGCGGAACAAAAACTTAATGGCACCATTCAACCTTATAAAAGTATATGCCGTAAATGTGGCTCCGTTATCTCTTGCTGCTTTCATGATGCGCTGCATTTCATGTTCGTTTAAACCGGGTATCAACGGCCCCATCATTATACCCATGCGTACACCGGCACTACTCAGTTCGTTGATCACTTTTAATTTTTGTTTGGCAGTTGTGGTGCGTGGTTCCATTACCCTTCGCAGGTCTTCATTAAAAGAAGTTATAGAAACCATTGCCGATACAATTTTCTTCTTTGCCATTTCCTGCAGCACATCTTTGTCTTTCAGTATCCATGAATTTTTAGTGAGAATGCCAACGGGTTGATTAAACTCATTGCATACTTCCAATATACCTCTTGTTAAACGGTATTTTTTTTCGGCAGGCTGGTAACAATCTGTATTGCCGCTTAGCATAATGGGTGTGGCATCCCACTTGGGGTGCATTAGAAATTGGCGCAGCAGTTGCGGTGCATTTTTCTTTACAATAATTTTTTGTTCAAAGTCTATACCTGCGCTGTAGCCCCAGTATTCATGCACGTTTCGGGCATAGCAGTAAATGCAGCCATGCTCGCAACCGGCATAAGGATTCATACTGTAACCCATGCCCACATCGGGACTGTCAACTTTGTTTACAATTGTTTTTACTTCCTGTTCTAAATAGACTGTTGGTAATGCATTTTCTTCCCAGTCGTCAATGCCTTCAACGTGTTCCCTTGTTATTTCATTTACAAGAAAACGGTTTTTTGTATTGTATTGCGCACCACGGCCGGTGTGATATTGTACTTCATCTTCCTTGATTACCGGTTGCGGGTTTGCGTTGGGATTATGTGATATGTCTTTCATCCATTGATACTTTAGTCTGTTTATTATTTCAATCTTGTTGGGTATGCGTTTTCTTTGGCTCAAGCCGCATGGCTTCGTTGTCTCAACGGCACTGCATTAGCTTCTTTGAAAAAATATACTGCGCATTTTTTCAATTCCGCCTTCGGCAGAGCCGAACCGACTGAGGTGCCTTATGAGACAACTGGTGAAAAGTGCGAATATTATTGAGCGTGTGTCTAAAAATTGAATGCGATTCTATAATCCTTTCAATCCATATAATCCTTCAAAATCCTGGTTCAGACAATAATCCAACGGTACAAGAGTGCGACGCAACGAATGCTTCATTACTATTCAATTGCCTGGCTCAAAAAAAATTAATACAATATGCGGTAATCCTCTGTTTTACTTTTCTTCTTTGTACTGCTGTTTATCATAAGCAAACTATGCTCAAATACATGTATTACGCAGGTTACTACGCCCCATGCAATGAATTCGCTGAATTCGCTCAACTCCATGCTGGCATATTTTGGATTGTCTGCTGCCAGCGTTAAATGATTAAAGGTTTGCTGAAACCTGCGCACCACAAGATCGCCATTAACGGCGGCCACAATTATTTTCCCGTTTACGGCTTTTATACTTCGGTCAACAATGAGTACGTCGCCGCTTTGTATGCCGGCCCCTGACATTGCATCGCCGTTCATGCGGAAGAAAAATGTAGCGGGTTTGTTTAAAATAAGCTGCTCGTTAAGGTCTATGCCCCGTTCCATGTAATCGTCTGCGGCGGCGCCAAAGCCATTGGCGTTTGCGTTGGGCACATCTTGCTGCGTAAATTGTTTAGAGCCATTGTAGGCGGCACTGTGCATTAATTCCCCTTCCATATAATTTATAATATTTTTTACTAAATGATTTAGTAAAATTAAACTAAAATATTTATCTTTATGTTCAAATGTGGAAAGAAAAAATTTTCGTCAGTAAATAAATCTCAAAACATATGTATAGGGAAAACGGATTCGCAACGGCATCTACACAACATTTTGCCGTGCAGCAATATTATGAGTACCTGCTAGTGGTGCACCCGGGGGAAGAAGTGTATTCACTGATAAAACAAGAAAAGGAAAATTTCTACAACATCTATAAAGAAAAGGTTGCCGTAAAAAATCCATTGCGTATTACGGTGGCCAATTTTTTTGCGAAAGAAGAAATGGAAAGCACCATCATCCGTTATATGCACCGCATTTTAAGTGTTCAGAAAAGCTTTGCTGTTTCGCTTAATAATTACAGTGGATTTCCGCCGCATACGGTGTATGCACGGGTACAAAATCACGAACCATTTAAACAACTGGCGGCTTCGCTTAAAGCGGTTGACCAGTATGTAACGAGCAATGGTTGTCCGGCTGCAAAATTTACCACTCATCCGCATGTTTCTATTGCTAAAAGGTTGAAAGAGGAGGTGTATGAGAAAGCGATGTTCGATTATTCTCAACGTACCTTTCACGCTTCATTTTCAGTGGACGAACTTGTATTGCTTAAACGTGAAAGCCGGTTTGATAAATGCAAACAGGTAAATGTATTTAAGCTGTTATGATGTTATATGCTTTGAGTGGAACCGGGCTAAGGTATTGCGTGGCATCGTCTCTTGCAGCTTGCCCCGACAACGGCAGTGGTCGCGTTCTTGTACGTTCGGAATATTTTTGAACTTTGTCTGAACCGAGATTTGGGGGAATTTATCAGATTTGGAGGATAAGGATAATAATCCTTGACATCCCATTAATTTCTTTCAATCCAGGTTCAACCAGTAATTATTATCCATGGAAAATGAATTGTTAACATCAGCACCTGGCTATTCTGTCTGCGAGTATTTATTGATACTACAGCCGCATGAAGAATTGTGGAATACCATTATCCAGGAGAAGAAAACATTTGCTGAGAAATTCGATTGCCCCACGGCAACGTATTTAAAACCGCATATTGCACTCGTTCATTTTAAGCAATATGAAATGATGGAACATCATATTGTTCGCCGCCTGAAAAATATAACCATGGCTTTATCTCCATTTAAAGTAGAGCTGAAAGGGTTTGGCAGTTTTCCCTCGCATACTATATATATAAATGTTACCAGCAAAGTACAAATAATGAATACGGTAAAAGAGCTGCGTGACGTACAAAAATTAATGAAGCTTGATAAAGACAATAAGCCGCATTTTATTACCGAGCCACATATTGCCCTTGCACGCAAGCTGCTGCCCTGGCAATATGAAAAGGCCTGGCTGGAATATGAACACAAACATTTTAACGGAAGGTTTATGGCAGATCATGCATTGCTGCTAAAAAGAAAAGAAGGGCATAAAGGCTGGAAGACAAGTGACATATTTGCATTTGAAAATAGGCAATATCAAATAAAACAAGGCCTGTTGTTTCAATAATATAATAGCCCGCCAGATAGATGTGCGACCGATAAAGACAGGTTGTAAAATAGTAACGTTGATGGTAGTTGCTGAATAATGACTACCTTAAGTACAAGAGTGCGACGCAACATAAGCTCAATCGAAGAACTATTGCCCGGCCCAAAAAAATTATAACCTACATTAGATAAAAATTTTTCCATTGTCATATACGATTAAACATATTGCTGAAGTACTAAACACAAAAGCGTCACTGCAAAACCCTGATGCAGCCATAGAACATTTGGTTACAGACAGCCGCAGGATTTCTATCCCTTCAACTTCACTTTTTTTTGCGTTGCAGACAGAAAGAAGAGACGGGCTTTTTTTTATAAGAGAAGTGTATGCAAGAGGCGTGCGAAACTTTGTTGTAACAACCGGTTATGATGCGCATGATCTTTCGGATGCTAATTTTATTTTTGTTGACAATACATTGCTTGCATTGCAGCAGGTTGCAGCTTACCACCGTTTGCAATTTGGCTATCCGGTAATGGGTATAACCGGCAGCAACGGAAAAACAATTGTAAAGGAATGGTTGTTTCAATTGCTATCGCAGGACTTTAATATTGTGCGCAGCCCAAGAAGCTATAACTCGCAGATTGGCGTAGCGCTTGGTGTTTGGCAAATGCGTGCAGAAAGCAACCTTGGTATTTTTGAAGCGGGTATTTCGAAGCCCGGCGAAATGGAAGCGCTTGAAAAAATTATTCAGCCAAACCTAGGCATACTTACAAATATTGGCGGTGCACACAGCGAAAATTTTAAAAATGCTTTTGAGATCGCAACTGAAAAAGTAAAACTTTTTATACATGCAGATACCATCATTCATAATGCCGATGACCCTGAAATAAAAGCAGCACTTTCATCTTTCGATGAGCGTAAATTTTTTACATGGGGCAAACATGACGATGCAGATGTAAAAATTATTACCATAGAAAAATCAGAAGAAGACACAAAAATTGCCGTTCTGTTTAAAGCGGAAAATATTGCATTCACTATTCCATTTACAGATGATGCATCTATACAAAATGCCATTACCTGCGTGTGTGTTTTACTGTACCTTGGCGTTCCGTCAAATGTAATAGTAGTGCGGATGCCTACATTACAGGCCGTTGATATGCGCCTTCAGTTAAGCCATGGCATAAACAACTGTGCCATTATAAACGACAGCTACAGTTTCGACATTACTTCTTTTTCCATCGCCCTCGATTTTCTGATGCAGCAGCAAAAGCTTACGCAAAAAACAGTGATCATTTCTGATATTCCTGCAGCCCAAAACAGTGAATTGTATTTGCAGGTTATTGAAATGCTACAGGCGAGAAATATAGA
This sequence comes from Chitinophagales bacterium, assembly GCA_038203525.1. Taxonomy (GTDB): domain Bacteria; phylum Bacteroidota; class Bacteroidia; order Chitinophagales; family Chitinophagaceae; genus Limnovirga. The sequence goes on from JBBRDW010000019.1 coordinate 42,890, forward strand.
GCGTGTTATTACCATTGGCGGGCAATGGAACAATCATCTGCAGCTGCTAAAAAATAAAATTGCCATTACCCAACACTATAATACTACTGCATCTTTTATACAGCAGTTTAGTGCCAGCCATTTTCGCGATGAAGTTATTTTGCTAAAAGGAGCAAGAGTATTTGGCTTCGAAAAAATAATGCCGCTGCTTGAAAAGAAAGTACATCAAACACTGATGGAAATAAATCTAACAGCCATCGTGCACAATCTTAACGAATACAAAACGCAATTGAAAAAAGGCGTAAAACTGATGGCCATGGTAAAAGCATTTGCCTACGGAAGCGGCAGTGCAGAAGTGGCGAATTTATTACAATTTCATAACGTAGATTACCTGGCAGTTGCCTATGCAGATGAAGGCGTTGAATTGCGTAAAGCCGGCATCAGTCTGCCCATCATGGTCTTGAATGTTGATGAAGCCGCGTTCGAAGCTATTGTACAATACAACCTTGAGCCGGAACTTTTTTCGCTCCCTGTTTTCGAAGCATTTCAAAAGTTTCTTTTAAAACAGGGCCTGCTGCGTTATCCCATACATATCAAGTTAGATACCGGCATGCACCGCCTGGGCATGGAAGAAAAAGATTTGCCTGCATTGCTTCCCCTGCTCACTCACAATCAGCAGATTGTTGTGCAGACTGTTTTCAGTCACCTTGCAGCAAGTGAAGATCCCGTCGAAGATGATTTTACAAAACACCAGGCCACTGTTTTCGAAAGCTGTTGTACACAAATAGAAAAGGCACTAGGCTACCGGTTTTTAAAACATTTATCTAACTCTGCTGCTATCTTTAGAAACACTGCTTTGCAGTACGATATGGTGCGCCTCGGCATTGGTTTGTATGGTGTAGACAGTGCCAATGAACAGCAGCTTTCCCTGCAAACAGTCACCACTTTAAAAACAACCATCGCACAAATAAGAAAAGTAAAAGCAGGCGAAACCATTGGTTATAACCGCCGCGGCAAAGTGGTCCGCGATTCACTAATCGCCACCATACGCATCGGCTATGCAGATGGCTACAACAGAAGGCTGGGCAACGGTGCAGGCAAAGTGTTTATCAACGGAATATTGGCGCCAGTAATTGGTTCAGTTTGTATGGATATGACGATGATCGACATAACCGACGTACCCAATATAGAGGAGTGTGACGAGGTGGAAATTTTTGGCAAACATATCTCCGTACAGGATACTGCAAAATGGTGCGGTACCATCGCTTACGAAATTCTCACCGGCATCAGCCAGCGTGTAAAGCGTGTATATGTAGAGGAGTAATTTTTTGGGCCGGGCAGTAATTTTTTATGAGGCTTTACTTGCGTCGCACTCTTGTACGTTTTGTAATTCTTCTCCGCTTTTATCTAAGCGTAGATTGAAGCGAACGAAGTTGGCGACAACACCAACATCGGAGGTAGAGAATCTTTGCTTCGATAAAAGCTCAATATATGATCCAACCGTTCAAGTGTGCGACCACCGCCGTTGGTGGGGCAAGCTGCAACAGACGATGCCATAAATTATAAAAGCCGGGCTCAAAAAATTACTTCTTCTTCAACCCCGAAAGATACTCCAGAAGGTTTGCCAAATCCTGGGTACTCATGTTGGCATACAAACCGTCGGTCATCATGCTTTGTTTCATTTCCGTCATGGTTTGCACATCAGCAGTTTTAATTTGCTTATTGCTGCCTCCGGGAAATTTTATGTCAATATCCGTTTCCGTTTTGCTGGCAAGTATGCCCGAAAGTGTGGAGCCATCTTTCATTTTAAGCTCCCAGCCTTCGTAGCCAAAACCTATGCCAGCAGAGGGATGCACGATGGCATCGAGCAAACCTTCTTTGGGTAATTTGCTGCCAATCTCACTGAGGCTGGGGCCAAAATCGTAACCTGTATTATTTACCTGGTGGCATACGGTACAGGTTGTGGTAAATATTTTTTGGCCGTCCGCAGCACTCGCTTTTAGCGGACTTAATTCAGCCATGGTTGGCGCTGCTTTAGCGTTTTTGTTTTTGCCATCATCGGGCAAATAACTTAAAGCTTCGCTTCGGACAGAACCACGCCATGCGCCATTAACACTAGCCACAAGATCGGGAATTAATCCGGCAGGAACTTTTCTAGCTTTTAATATTTCCAGCACACGGTCTTCACCACTCCAGCTGTTGCCAATTTTATGTGCCGCTTCTTTTCTTAAAGGCATTGGATATTTGTTGGAGAGCGCAATAGTTTGCAACATATCAATGGATCGTTTGCTACCTACGCCAGCAAGCGCCACAAGCAAATTATTTTGTTGTAAGGTATCTTTTCCATTTACAATATTCCAAATTAAATTACTGCCACCAAGACCGAGCAGCAAACCCACAGCATCTTTGCCAACTGACTCGTAAGGCTTGCTGATAGCCAGTTGCAGCAGATTGTTATTTTGTGATTTTATCTGGAAACGGCTAACCAGTTCTATGTATTCATCTGTTCCGTTTACAGATTGCAATACTTCATTTAATGCCTTTTGGGCAAGCGGGGATTCCGTTACTGATTCTATGTCAAGGGCATGCAACACGAGCTTATTCAAGGCAACATCATTGGTTGCATTATTCTCAATCATCGTTAACAGCAAGGTAGATTTAAGCGGGCCCGTATTAAAATCAAATGCACGGAAATATCGCAGCCTGCTTTGCAGAGATGCACTTACATCTGACGCAAGCGCGGCAATAAAAGTAACTGCTTCATCGGTACGTGCACGCCAAACAATATCACGTGAGCCTTCGCTTTGCAAAGGATCTTTTATTTTGTTGAGATACGCTGCAAAGAATTTATCCCATTGCCTGTCAGCCCCTATGCCTAATGCTTCAAGATACCAGCGGTCTTTGCCATCATGTTGCATGGCAAGCGCAGCCCACAATTCAGCGGCTTTAGGCGATTTGTTATGGTGCAACGCAACAGCACATTCGCGGCGTACCTGCGCATGCTTGTCGTTAACCAATACCGTTAAAATATTTAATACACCGGTATTTAATTCCTCAGCTGCACGTAAGCCGGTAATACGTAAATCAGCAATTGTGTCTTTAATTGCCTCGCTTATATATTGCTGCGTATTTGTCTTTGGCATTTTTACAAGCAACCAGAACGCTCTTGCCCTCATACGTGGGTCAGCATTACCATCATGCCACAATTTCTCTAAATCCGGAATGGCAACTGTACCCATTTGCTGCAGCGCAGTAAATGCATGATACCGGACAGATAAGTTGGCATTTTGTAATGCAGCAACAGCACCCGATACTGTATTATAATCTTGTTTTTGAACGGCGTATTTTGAACCGGAAGGAGCAACACGATAAATTCTTCCACGTGTTTGATCGCCTGCTGCATGACCGCCCACACCGGGATCGTACCAGTCTGCCACAATCAATGAGCCATCGGGTGCAACACATACATCTGCCGGACGAAACCATTGGTCCTTTTCGCCTTTTAAAATATTTACGATCTCAGCAGAATAACCTGCTCCGTTATTCTTCACCGGATAAGAACGTACTACATTAGGGCCCGCATCGCAATGGATCATCTGATTGCGAAACTGCGCAGGTAACAATGAACCTTCATATACAATCATCCCGGTAGGTGAGCCTGCAAATGTTTGTAACAGGTTAGGCACTTCGCCGGGATCGTTGATATGCCAGTGTTTCAGGGGAATGGAGTCTTCTGCGTTTGTGCGGTTGGCCTGCCATCCTGCACCGGTCATTTCATCTGTATAACCATAATTGCCGTACTGCATTACATAGTTAATACGGGTACCACGGTTGCCATCATCATCGTTATCACTCTGCCATAAACTGCCGTAGCTGTCAACTGCAACTTCGTAAGGATTACGAAAATTACTGCCTAAACATTCCACATGAGAGCCATCTGTATCGCAGCGGAAAACCATTCCCTGCTTGTATTTTTTTTGATCAATCGGTTCACCATCCTGGTCAAGTACCGGCTTGCCATTTTTATCTTTTAACTGCATGCCCGCATTACCCATATTAAAATACAATTTACCATCAGGGCCAAACGTAAATGCGTGCACGCCATGATCGTGCTGTTCACCGCTAATGCCGCTGAACATCACTTCTTTTCGGTCAGCTTTATCATCGGCGTTATCATCGTAGAATATCCACACATAAGGGCTTTGAGAAACAATTACTTTATTACCCAGTACACAAATACCCAATGGCGCATTCAGTTCAGGCCCCTGGTAAAAAACTTTTCCAGTATCTGCAATACCATCACCATTGGTATCTTCTAAAATCATGATACGGTCGCCTAAAGCATTGATGGGGTTGCCGTTTATTGCGGGCCTGTAATTATATGCTTCGCAAACCCAAACCCTGCCACGTTCATCCACATCAATATTGGTTGGGTTTTTCAGCATGGGTTCCGTTGCAAAGGCATGCACTTCTAAACCATCTGCAATGGTTAACCCTTTCAATGCATTTTCGGGAAGATGTTTTTGTTCTTCGGTAAGGCTGTCGGGTTTATTATTCTTTGTGTTTCCGCTATCAGCAGTATTGCAGGAAGTAATAAAATTTCCCCACAAAAGAATGTTTAGAACAAGGAATTGAATACGAAAAACGGGAGTGAAGATTTTCATTTGCAAATGGCTTTAAGTGTCGGTTTTACAATTTATGCGTAAGCTAAGAAAAGCTGCTGATTGTAAAAAGATTCAAACTAAATAATATTTTAAAAGGTGGTTATCATTAACCGGGCATTTGGTTCTTTGAGCATCGTTCGTTGCAGCTTGCCCCGCCAACGGCGGTGGTCGCACTCTTTAACGTTCAAACAATATTTCGGCTGTAAATACAAAAAACTTATGATTTTTTCTCCATTACTTTTCAAGAAATTTAAACTCTCAAATTTTGTAAGACCATTTCTATTTTATTAATTCTACGGTCGCTTAGCCGGCGGAACGTTCAGCTCTAAAAATGAACCCTCTTTTTTCCGGAATAGTCACCATGCAAAATCCTGCTTCAAATCATTTTTTTGACTGTCCAGCATCATAAAAAATCATTTAAGGGTCGTCTACCTTGTGGATGAAAAATTATTCATGATTTAAATTATTATTTTATGAAACGCTTACTGTTGTTGCTGACAATGCCTTTCTGCATACCATCGTTTGCACAGAAATGGGCAAAAAATTTTGATTTTGTAGATCAATGTATTTGTGGGCTTTCACTTGCGGGCAAAGATCACAGGTATGGCTATGTTGACAATTCAGGTAAAATAGTGATCCCGATATTATACGATGAGGGGCTCACCTTCACAGAAGGGTATACGGCGGTAAGAAAAGAAAATAAATGGGCTTTCTTTGACAGCACCGGTAAACAGGCTACTGATTTTATTTACGGGGATGCTCAAAATTTCCACAATGGCCTTGCCGCTGTAATGAAAGACAATAAATATGGATACATTGATTACACTGGTAAACCAGTAATTGATTTCCAATTTTCCAATGCCCGCGCATTTGGCGAAGGTTATGCCCCCGTATCCAATGCACATGGAGTCTGGGGATTTATTGATAACAGCGGCCAGATTGTTATTAAACCCGAATACGATTTTGCAGACTGTTTCGTAGACGGTGAAGCCCGTGTTATTAAAGGCGATAAAGTATTTTATATTGATAAATTCAATAAAATACTTCACGAATAAATTTGATGAATTAACTGCAACGTTCGGACTTAAATTCTTTGGCATAAATATTCAGTTTTACAACCGTACACTGTTTATTTATGCCATTTATATTTGCTATAGTGTCTCAACACCCGCTGGTTCTGTAAAAGGAAATTTTTAGAAATCTGGAACGGATATTTTTCGCGCCGTTATTGTAATCTAGAAAATGCAAACAGCTCTGCCCAGTTTCAATTATCAATATCTGCCAGCAAATAAAAATTTTGTTTATTTCTGTCTTTTTAAGCCGAAAAAAAATACCGGACGTACAATTTTGCGACCACCGCCGTTGGCGGGGCAAGCTGCAACGAACGATGCACAGAAAATCCAAAGCCGGGGCTCAAAAAAAATAACGGACCTTCGATTTATTGAATACCATAATGACGTTAACTATTTTCTAAACACTATTTAACTAATTTGCGTATCATTTAAAAAAGCAAACATGGGTAATACTTTATACGATTTTGGAATGATTGGATTAGGCGTCATGGGTCAAAACCTTTTGCTGAATATGGCCGACCATCAGTTCCCCGTTATCGGCTTCGATCTTGATGCAAAAAAAGTAACCGCATTAGAAGCCGCAGCAACACCCGGAACAACAGTAAAAGGTGTAACAACGTTGGCTGAACTGGTGCAGCAATTGCGAACCCCAAGAAGGATTATGATGCTGGTACCAGCAGGCAAACCAGTTGATAATGTTATTGAAAGCCTGTTGCCATTAATGGAGAAGGGTGATATTGTTATAGACGGTGGCAACTCGCATTACACCGATACACTGCGCCGTGTAACTTATCTTGAAGAAAAAGGATTCCACTTTATGGGTATGGGCGTAAGCGGAGGCGAGAAAGGCGCAAGGACCGGTCCAAGCATTATGCCCGGCGGCGATGTGGAAGCATGGCATCACGTGCAACCCCTACTGGAAGCCGTTTCCGCAAAAGTGAATGGGGAACCTTGTGTGGCATATATGGGTAAAGATGCGGCGGGCCATTATGTAAAAATGGTGCACAACGGCATTGAATACGCCATTATGCAGTTGATTAGTGAAGTATATGATATTTTAAAAAGAGGCCTCGGCTTAACCAATGATGACCTTCACCTGGTTTTTAAACAATGGAACGAAGGTGAATTGCAGTCGTTCCTGGTAGAGATAACAAGAGATATTTTTCTACAGCAGGATGATGTTACCGGCAACCGTTTATTGGACATGATCCTCGACAAGGCTGGTAGTAAAGGCACCGGCAAATGGACCAGTCAGGATGCGATGGAATTACCCGTTGCCATCCCTACAATAGACACTGCAGTGGCATTACGCACCGTTTCTGCTTACAAAGAAGAAAGGGTGCAGGCATCCGCAGTTTATAACCCAATGGTAGAATTGGTTTCCTCAGATAAAACTGCTTTTATAAAACAGGTAGGTGAAGCACTATACGCAGCTACCATACTTTGCTATGCGCAGGGTTTGGCCATGTTGCACAAAGCTTCCATAGAATTAAAAATGGAAATTCCCTTGCAGGATGTAGTAAAGATTTGGCGCGGCGGCTGCATTAT
>JBBRDW010000020.1:0-47532 GCA_038203525.1 Chitinophagales bacterium
AGCGATATATCTGCATTGCGTTACGATTATCATTACGAGTATAAGAAGCTTTATTACCACACACCGGGCGAATTGACAAATGATTTTTACATAAAAGCTTATGTGAGTTTTAATAAACTGAACGATGTTCCAAAAGAAGAATTTGAATGGATAGAAGAATGGCATGGTGGCCAGCACAGAAGTTATCTTGTAGGCGCCATTCATTTTGAAAAATTAGTGGATAATAAATGGTGGAAAGAGCAAGGAGTTTCACTGATACTAATGCCCGAGCCTGTAATTGAAAATATTGAAATAAGAAACTTAAAGAAAAGGAGTTTAGAACTGGCAGGAATTATTTAGCTCAAATTTTCTCCCCCGAAAAGAGGTATGTAATCAATGGAATATCTCCTTTTATTAAAATTATTCTATGGTCGCTTTATATCTTCCACCACCAAATACAACGCCCAGTTTGGCCCCTAAATAACTATTCTTTAAAAGTCCGTCCCGGCCAATAAAATTGTATTCAACACCTGCACGAAAATGGCCCACTTCAAAACCTGTACGCAGCATAAAGCCAAATTTATGTGATGTAGGTATATCGATTTCTACAGAATTGGAACTTGCTGTTATAGCTGCCAAGCTGTAAAGCCCGAATCCAGCACCTATCAGCGGTCTAAAGCCGCATTTTGTAAAATAATAATCACTGGTTATTAGATAAGAAATATTAGCGCTTACATCGCCAATTGCATAAGCCTCACTACTAAACAGAGCTGCACGGGCCATTGCCGCACTTTCTAACCTGAACCCAATCGAAAATTGATCCATCAAGGCATAACTGGGTTCTATTGCAACCAATACCCCAGCTTTTGAGCCAGAGCCTTGCGGATTTGCATAACCCATGCTTAAATCAACTTTAAAAGGTTTAAATTCTTTTTCCAAGCTTTGCGATATGGCTAACTTAGTAATCAAAACAAAAAGAAAAAGGATCGAAAATATTTTCATGGTTATTTTAATTAGTCAAGAGTATTTTATTGTATGCCCGAAATAATCAAAACATAAAATGCAATTATCAGACCGCAATTTCCAAAACCAGTTAAATTTATGTTTTAACAAAGCAGCCGGAACCGAAAAAAAAATCAATACAATACTTCTCAAAAGCATGGGCAAAACCTGCCAAAATTTTAGCCATAATTTTGACATTCGCTGAAGCTGTTTTAAAGCAAATGCTATTTAAAAACTTAAAATGATCAATTTTTGTAAAAAGTAGACGCTAATTTTAAAAGATACCTATTCCAAAATCCCAATCTTTCCCTTACCTTCGCCGCCCAATTCTTGTAAAATGGATTGGAATTAAACAATTTTTTAAACAAAAAAACAGGGAAAATGAACAATTACGAATTGATGGTGATTTTTACCCCTGTGCTTTCTGAAGAGGATTTTAAAACCGCTCAGAAAAAGTACACCGATTTCATTACAGAAAATGGTGGAAGTATAACGCACAGCAACCCTTGGGGACTAAAATCATTGGCGTACCCGATCCAGAAAAAAACCACAGGTATTTACTGGGTTCTGGAATACAGTGCGCTATCCAGCTTCAATGAGAAGTTACAGATCCAGATTCTGCGAGATGAGCAGATCATGCGCCACATGGCCACCAAACTCGATAAATACGCCGTCGAGTACAACAGCAGAAAGAGAAAAGGCGAACCTACCGGTAACCAAAAAGCAGTGGGGGTATAACACATGGCAAAAGCAAACGAAATCAAGTACCTCACTGCAATTAAGCAGGAGAAACCAAAGAAGAAATTCTGCCGTTTTAAAAAGTACGGTATTAAGTACATCGATTACAAAGACGTAGAGTTTTTAAAGAAGTTCATTAACGAGCAGGGTAAAATTTTACCTCGCCGTTTAAGCGGTAACTCTTTAAAATACCAGCGCAAAGTTTCTGATGCAATTAAAAAAGCACGCCAAATGTGCCTTTTACCTTTTGTAACAGATCTTTTGAAATAGAAAATTTTGGCGGAGTGTAGGTTGTATCATTCACACTTAACTTCTCACCAATCACCAAATTAGTACACCATTCCCTAACTCCTGTAAACAGGAAGGACAGTAGTAAAATACTGGGCTGGGAGCTAAAAACAAAAACAATGCAGGTAATATTAATTCAGGATGTAGATAACCTGGGCGGCAGGAACGAGCTGGTAAAAGTAAAAAACGGTTACGCACGTAACTTTTTAATACCACAGAAATTTGCTGTAGAAGCCAGCCCTTCCAACTTAAAGCAACTTGATGAAAAGCTTAAAGTTAAAGCCAAGAAAGAAGCAAGCATGCTTGCAGAAATCAACAAAGTAATCGCCAAGCTTCAAGAAGGCCCGGTAAAAATCGGTGCCAAAACCGGTACCAGCGGCAAAATTTTCGGCAGCGTTACTTCATTGCAGATTTCACGTGCCATCCGTGACCAGAAAGGTTACGAGATAGACCGTAAACGCATCAGCATTACCGATGAGGTAAAAGAATTAGGCACTTACAAAGCAGCAATAGATTTTGGTAACGGAAAAACTACCGAAGTTGAGTTTGAAGTAGTAGGAGAATAATTTTAAAATTCATCAATAAATACTTAACCCGCTGTATATCTGCAGCGGGTTTTTTATGTACCCAACTTAGGTGCTTGGTGGCATCGCCTGTTGCGTCGCACTCTTGTACTGAATAATTTATATGGGCAATGGCTGCCAGGTTTACGAGCTGTAAAAACTTGCATTAATGGGTGCCCAATTTTGGTAATTATCTTCGGCCATGCCCAATATAGAACAAAGCCCTGAAGAGTGCGACGCAACAGGGTTTAATAGCAGCAATGCATTCTGGCCCAAAAAATATTTTAACAGATAACACTTTTGCCAGCAACCTATTTCACATCATCTTTGTCAAAAAATATCTTTCAATGAAGAAGCTATTTCCATTGTTCCTATTTTTCTGCGGCTTTTGCCAAACCATACAAGCACAGGAAGATGACAAGCGGGCACCATACCAGAAAGACTCAACGGTTCCCGCATTTAAACTTTTACTTACCGACAGTAGCTGGTTTATCAATGGTTTTTTACCTGCAGGCAAACCAGTTGTTTTCATATATTTTAGCCCCGATTGTGGCCATTGCCAGTTAACAGCACATGCGTTTGAAGAGAAAAAAGAGGAGCTAAAAGATATTTTTTTTGTTTGGGTAAGTTACCTTGACCTAGGGTTAATAAAAAGGTTTGCAGAGGATTATAAAATGGCCACAGAAGAAAATGTGCGCATTGGCCGTGACCCTGCTTATTTTATACCCTCTTATTTTAGGGTAAAGTATACACCGTTTATGGCCGTTTATGATAAAGATGGCAAACTATTGCAAACCTATGAATCGGGCACAGACCCAGACACTATCGCAAAGCTGCTCAACCCCGAAAAACAATAAAGGAATTTTTTATTTTATATTTTTCATTTTACAACAGCTCCCTCTACCTTTGGGGCACAAATCATTCTCTCACACAATAAATAATCTTGTTTTATGAAAGTAACAGTAGTAGGTGCTGGTGCTGTAGGTGCAACAACTGCCGACAATATTGCCCGTGCCGCCTTATGCGAAGAGCTTGTGATACTTGACATTAAAGAAGGCATTGCAGAAGGCAAAGCACAGGATATGATGCAGACGGCAGCATTGCTTGGCTTTAATACCCGTATAAGCGGAAGCACCAACGATTACAGCAAAACTGCCGGTTCTGGTGTGGTAGTAATTACTTCGGGCTTGCCCCGCAAACCCGGCATGACCCGTGAAGAACTAATTGGTACCAATGCCGGCATTGTAAAAGGCGTAGTAGAAAATATTTTAAAGTATTCACCCGATGCTATCATTATAGTAGTTTCGAACCCGATGGATACCATGACTTACCTGGCTCTACAAAGCACGGGTTTACCAAAAAACCGCATCATTGGTATGGGTGGCGCGCTGGATAGTGCAAGGTTTAAATATCAGCTAAGTCAGCATTTGGGTTGCTCTCCTTCAGACTTGAACGGTATAGTTGTAGGCGGCCATGGCGATACAACCATGATTCCTTTAATACGCTATGCTACCTGGAACAGTGCACCTGTTACCAGTTTCCTGCCCGATGATCAGCAAAAGCAAATAGTGGCAGATACTATGGTTGGTGGTGCTACATTAACCAAACTAATTGGTACTTCAGCATGGTATGCGCCGGGTGCTGCCGCTGCGGCTTTGGTGCAAGCAATTGTGAGAGATGAGAAAAAATTATTTTCTTGCTGCGTTTACCTAGACGGGGAATATGGCCAAAGCGATATTTGTCTTGGTGTACCTGTTGTAATTGGCAAAAATGGTTGGGAGAAAATACTTGAGTATAACTTAAACGAAAATGAGCAGGCTGAGTTTAATAAAAGTGCAGCTGCGGTACGTGCAATGAATGATGTACTGAAAACGCTTTAAGAATATATCTTTAAAAATATAAAAACCTCAACAGTATTATTTAGCTGTTGGGGTTTTTTGTTTTAGTTATGTACAGCTTTTATGCTACTATAGGGCATCGTTGCGTCACACCAGACTGTAAAAAAACTAAAATGCAAGTTCTGAGAATCGCTTAAACGGAAAATGTCTCAGGCACCACCTATCCGAATACTTCGGGGATACAGCCTAGTTTTTTTACAGTCTGGCACGCTTGTACAATAATATTTTTACTGGTCAACGCATACCAGCTTTACTAAACCCTTCTACCGCCTATATTAATACGGCATTTGTTTTACCAGGTGGGTTATTGTTATTCGCATATTAAAATAATTACAAACACGGTGCAAATACAGTAAAATAGAATGGTTGGGCAATTGAATTCCTGTGCTACCATACCCATTTTTTGGTGCAATTGCCGTTGCTTATTATGGCATTCCTTATTTTAATTTAATAATGTTTAAATTTAGCTTTAGCAGTTATATCTTTAGTAACCATTGTAATTATATTTATAAACAATCTAATATCTATTCTAATGAAAAATCTAATTACACTTCTTGTTCCTGCAAATTCTATTTTGCTTTTACTCCTGGCTTTTGCTGTTAGTTTTTGCTTGTATCTCCCCTTAAAAGCCCAGCCCACCTTAACTTATACGCAGATCATCCAGGGCATGTCATCGCCGCTTGATATTAAAAATGCAGGTGATGGTACACAGCGTCTCTTTATTGTGGAGCAAACAGGTGCCGTAAAAATTTATAAAAATGGTAGCCTGCTTGCAAAACCTTTTTTAAACCTCTCTGCCATTACTTCGCACGATGCAAATGAGCGTGGTTTGTTAAGCATAGCGTTTCATCCAAAGTATAAAACCAACCGCACTTTTTTTGTTTACTATACCGATCTTTCGGGCGCAGTTACACTTGCCCGCTATAAAACCAGTTCCAACGCAGATTCTGCAATTGCAAACTCAGGCAAAATACTTTTATCGCTACCCAAGCCAGGCGGCTATTCCAATCACAATGGCGGTAACCTGCATTTTGGTAAAGATGGCTATCTATACCTTACCATTGGCGATGGTGGCAGTGGTGGCGATCCTTTTGGTAATGGGCAAAACGGCCTGGTTCTTTTTGGTAAAATGCTACGCTTAGATGTAAATGCCAATACTACTACCGCACCATATTATGGCATACCCGCAGATAACCCTTTTGTAGGCAATGCCGCTTACCGTGGAGAGGTTTACGCGTTAGGCTTGCGCAATACCTGGCGCTGGAGTTTTGACAGGCAAACCGGCGATGTATGGCTGGGCGATGTAGGCCAGGATAAATGGGAAGAAGTTGATTTTAGAACCCCAGCTCAGGCCGCCGGTGCCAATTACGGCTGGCGTTGTTACGAAGGCCATAAAACATATAATACTACTAATTGTAACAGTACTTATGTAACCCCCATTTTCGATTATAAGCATAATGGAGCAGGCGGGTATTCCATAACGGGTGGCTTTGTTTACAGAGGTGCGATTGCTGCACTGCAGGGTTACTATATCTGTTCAGATTATGTAACTGCCAATGCCTGGAAAATAAAATCAAACGGTTCTGGTGGCTGGAATGTTTACCAGCAAACGGGTGTACCAGGTTCCATTGTAGGTTATGGCGAAGATGAAAATGCTGAACTGTATGCGGTTTCTTTAGTGGGCAAGGTTTATGCGGTAGGTGTAAGCGGCTCGGCAATTAATCCGTTGAGTAACGCTGGATCATCGGCTATGGCAGAAATTATAGGCAATACAAATAATAAAATAAATATTTATCCAACGTTTATAACCAACAGTACGGTTACATTAGAATTAAAAGAGGTTTTTAAAAGCGTGAGCCTTTACGATATGCAAGGGCATAAGGTAATGACTCAATCCCTGGCGGCAGTACCTGGAAATGTGGTGTTGCGCTTTCCATCATTAACAGCCGGCATGTATATACTGGAAGTGGAGGGAAATAAAAGCATAAAACAGAGATTATACATTTCAAAATAGTAGGGTAGTAATGCAATTTAAGGCCTATTAAAAAGGGCTACTTGCCCATGTGCAAGTGGAGTGATTTTGTGTACCCATAGTGTCTTATACATACTATTTATTTATGGTTCTCTAAAAAACTGTAGCATTCTGCGGCTTGTTTGCTTCCAAAAATACAAGTTGCCTAAAGCCAGTAAACGCTGCAGCTGAATAATGGTATAGACGATGAAAGGATTGCGACGCAACCAGGATGCCATGAAAAGATTGGCTGGTATTATCTAAAAAAGAGAAAGCCGCTTTTTAACGAGCGGCTTTCTTTTTTTGAAAAGGGGTAAAATTTATTGTCCCTGTGCAAGGCTATATGCTTTTTTATTGCCCCACATATTTAGCAGTTCGCTGGAGCATATTTTAAAGTTGCCGCTCATGCTTACATAAAGGCCAAGTACATCTTGCTGAACGAGTGGAAAATCATCGATACTTTCGAAACGTACATTGTACTGATTTACAAGATTGGTATATACTGAACCTGTTGGCCAAACCTGTGTGCCGCGGTTACTGAGGTTGATGAGTTTAAATTTAACGCCGGCGTGCCGCATACATTTATTGGCAATGGCAATGGGTTGCTCGTTGCTTTCAATAAAAAAATCTACACCCACAATTTTTTCCTGTCCTTGATCAAGCGATTCCATCATTACATTTTTCCCCAGTTTAAACATGGTTTGTGTTGCGGGCATATCGGGCAATAAAGGTTTTGCTCCCTGCTGAGGTTGCTTTCCGAAATTGCCAATAACCGCATCAGCATATTGAGTGGTGTTGAGGGCGGGTAACGACTTATCGCCAAAATCGCCGGTATGTTTGCCATCTTCAAGTGTAAACAGCAAAGCGTTTTCAACCATCGCAGCCTTTTCCATTAAACCCAGGTGGCGCAACATGGCAATACCGCTTAATAATAATGCAGTGGGGTTGGCAATATTTTTTCCAGCAATATCAGGCGCAGTGCCATGCACAGCCTCGAAAATACAAATGTGATCGCCAATATTTGCACTGGGTGCAAAACCAAGCCCGCCAACCAAACCGGCGCAGAGATCGCTTACAATATCGCCCTGCAGGTTGGTTAAAACCACCACATCAAAAATATCGGGGCGGGTAACCAGTTTCATACACAAGTCGTCTACAATAACATCGTCGGATTTTAACTCCGGGTATTCTTTGGCAACTTCATAAAAAACTTCGAGGAAGAGACCATCCGTTATCTTCATAATATTGGCCTTGTGCCCGCAGGTAATGCGTTTGGTGCCTTTTTTCTTGGCCATTTCGAAAGCATATCTAATTACCTGCTCACTGCCGGGCCTGGTAATGAATCTGCGGCTTAGCGCCACATCGTGGGTAAGCATATGCTCAACGCCGCCGTAAGTATCTTCAATATTTTCGCGTACAATGGTAATATCAACCGGTATACCGGCTTTACTAAAAACAGTGTCTACGCCATGCAGGGTTTGAAATACCCTTTTATTGGCATAGGTATTCCAGGTTTTACGGGCTGTTACATTTACACTTTTTACGCCTTTCCCCTTGGGTGTTTCCATTGGGCCCTTAAAAAGAATACCCAAAGATTCTATCACCTGCTGTGCTTCGGGAGTCATTCCATTGTTATAGCCTTTATCAAAAACCCATTTGCCCATATCTACAAACTGGTACTCCAGCGGAACATCGGCAGCCTTGAAAATTTTTAATACTGCATCCATTATTTCCGGGCCTATGCCATCGCCCTGCGCTACTGCAATTTTTGTCATAGAGAAAGTGTTTTCGGTGTACAATGTAAACTAAAATTAATTGCTGCACTTCAAGTTTTACGGTAAAGTGTAAGAAGAATTTTTTCCTCGTAATTACAAAAGTATTTACTGCTTCTTTATTGTGAAATATAATTTCTTTGAGCCTGCCATTTGTTTTTCATAGCATCGCCTCTTGCGTCGCACTCTTGTGCTGTGAGATTTTGGGGGAGCATGTTTAGTGATGCTCATATTGCCGTAGATGATTACTCAATAACTGCAACCAGGAAAAAATTGACTTTTTTTTGGATTTTTTTTAAAATCAGTGCTATCCGGTTTACGATTTTTTTTGCATACTTTGCCGAGTAGGGTATAGAACCCTGAAGAGTGCGACGCAACAAAGCTAAATAGCTGCAATGGCGTTCGGCTCCAAAATGTGTTTTTACATTGATTTTAGACGAAATTTTTGCCCGCCTGACATGTCAATTTTTATAGACCGCAGAGAAATATTTTATCAAGATTTGTAATGGTTGGAAGTAATGAATTAATTAGCCGAAAATGCGAAATGATTTTCGAACCTGTTGATTATTTCTTAGTTGAGTTACATGATTTTATTTTCAAAAAAACCTACATTTACCCAAGCTCAATTTTTATGAAAATAAGTCTGCTTCTTTTTTTTGCGCTTTTTCTTCTCTTGCCTGCTTTTACAAGGCAAGCGATTTTAGTGGCAGATTGCACAGTATCCTACTCGATAGAGGGTAGTAATGCGGCTACTAATTCGAACCTTTCGGGAGCAAGCAAGCAGGTATATGTTAAGGGTAAAATGTCAAGAACTGATGTTAGCGGACAAAACTATAAGCAGTCGATTATTTATGACAAACAAACCGGTTCTGTTACTGTACTAAAAGAAATAGGAGCAGAAAAATATATGTCAAAACTGTCAAAAGATGAGTGGAAGGAGGAGAACCGCCGTTTTGATGGCCTTACCATTACGTTTACTGATGAAACGAAAACTATTCTTAGTTATGAATGCAAGAAAGCTGTTGCAGTATTAAAAGACGGAAGCAGCTATAGTATTTTTTATTCAACCGCCATTAAGCCATCCACCAGTGAAAATCCATATCAGTTTAAAGACATCCCCGGATTTGTTTTGGAATATGAGACAAAGGGTGGGAAAGAGACTTCAAAAATAACCTATACTGCAACATCGATAAATTTTAATCCTGTAAGCGCATCCAGGTTTGAGATTCCCGTTTCAGGCTACCGAATCTTAAAAAATTAAGCACAAAATCAGTTTAGAGATGTGAATTTTTGTTTTATAAAAAATTCGATTTTTTTTGATTTATTGAAAAATCAATTTGGCTGGCAGAATGTTGTCATCAATAGTAATTTGCGTTGCAAAAACAAGCAGGAAAAAATATTATCTGTTAAGTGGAGCTGTTGGCGGTTTGAACCTAGGTACTTTTACCACATATTTATAAGGATAAACATAGGTAGTATTTCCTCTTTCCATACGAATCATAGATTGAACCTGAACTTTATCGCCATTATTTTGCTGGTAAATTTCCTGAGAACCACGGAATCGAAACGTATTAGTACGCAGTGAAGAGAGCGAGTATGCTTTACCCACAGAATTAAGGCTTTGCAAACTGAATTTATTCTTTTGATCATCAGATTTACCAATAAAGGACGCATTTGAAATTTGAATAACTAAAACCAATGCGGCAGCAAATAGCAATCTGTAATATGGTTGTAATAATTTCATTATCAAGTCAAAATTAAATCTTTTAAAGACCTTAACAAATTTTATTATACTATAAACGCAGTTTTTTAATAAATGTTACAAAAAATATTGGAAAGTTCAGGATTGATTGCTACTTTACAGAAACCTAAATAAAAATGCAGGAACATTTATCCCGTGACGACCGTGATGATTTGAAGGAATTGCTCCGCCAGTATCAAAATCTCTGTGCTGGTAAAAGTCATACTTTCATTGATGAAGATTCATTTGAGCGAATCGTTGATTATTTCGACGATAAAGATGATCTTGGTCATGCACTTGAAGCCGCAGAGACTGGATTGGAGTATTTCCCATTTTCCTCCCAGCTGCTCATTAAAAAGGCTGACTTACTGATTGCAGCAAGGGAATACCGGCAAGCGCTCGAAATGCTGGAACAAGCCTCTCTTTTTGAAAGTAAAAATATAAACATCTATATCTTAAAAACAGATGCATACCTGGCACTTGATGAGCAAGATAAAGCAGTTGAAATATTAGAAGAAGCACTACACCTTTTCCGGGGAGAAGAAAAGACAGACTTGTTATTTGAACTAGCCGATGTGTATGATGATTACGAAGACTTTGATAAAGTGTTCGACTGTCTTTGTATAATACTAAAACAAGAGCCTACCAACGAAGAGGCACTTTATAAAATTTGTTTCTGGACAGATTTTACTGGTCGCAATGAAGAAAGTATCCGTCTCCATCATAGAATTATTGAAGATTATCCATACAATGAATTGGCCTGGTTTAACATAGGGTCTGCCTACCAGGGTTTGAAACTTTATGAAAAAGCAATCGATGCCTATAAATACGCCGTTGTAATTGATGAAAAATTCGATTATGCCTATCGTAATATGGGTGATGCATACATGAGGTTAAGAAAATATAAAGATGCAATCGAAACCTTAGAAAAGGTATTAGAACTTACACGTCCTGAAGAGGTGATTTTTGAAGCCATCGGATACTGCTACCACCGTTTGGGAAAATTCGCTCAGGCTAGGTTTAATTATCGAAAAGCATCGCATATGAACCCGGATGACAGCAAGTTATATTACAAAATTGCACTGACTTATATTAGTGAGCAGCAATGGAACAGTGCTCTTAAGCCAATTGAACTTGCCATGCGCATTCACCGTAATCTGGCGGAATACAACCTGGCTGCCGGTGAATGTTATATGAATTTAGAAAAATACCGGGAGGCAATTCAACATTTTAGTTTGGTAGTGCGAGCCAAGCCTCGAAGCGTTAACGGTTGGAACGCACTTATAAGCTGTCTTTATAAAGCACGCCATTTTGAAGAAGCATTAAATCAAAGTTTTTCGGCTCTTAAAGCAACCGAAAACAAACCCTTATTTTATTACTTGGCTAGTGCGGCATTATTTGCATCTGGCAGAACCAAAGAAGCAATCTCCAATCTGGAAACTGGTTTAAGCCTTGCTCCAAGATTATTAAAAAAATTTATTGAAATAAATCCTGCTATTCTTCAGAATAATAGCGTGGTAGATTTGCTGGCAAAGTATAAAAAAAGAAAAAAAATTTAGTCTGATTATTTAAAATTATTTTTCAACCTACCTATAGTTAAGGATCGTTACAACAACGCTTAGCTTGCTATTTTGTGTTTATTATCTTTTAAAAAAGACCTGCTCTAATACTTGCAACTTTAAACGGCCCCACTTTACTCAGTATAAAATAATCCCAATTGTTTAACAAAAATGACAACTTCAAGGCTTTTTTGCAAAATTTTGCACAAAACTTAAAATATAGCTTAATTTTAGAAAATTAAAATATAAAACACCTGATATGTATAGTCAAATTTTTAATCCTGAAAATGAGTGTGGGCCTAACAGAAAAAAGGCAATGGGCAAAGTTTATCAGATAATTAAACTTCAACCTTTTACGAAAGCCTTTGCTTTAACAGCTTTATTGCTATTTGCTGGCAAAGTCGAATATGCTCAATGCAATAATTTCAAACTCCACAATTCAGACAACCCTTTAAAGAATTTTAAAGTAGCGTCTGGCATCGAAAGTCATCCATTTTTTGTTGACATAGATGGCGATGGCGATCTTGATTGCTTTAGCGGAGAATATACGTTTAATACCGGTACAGAATCAAAAATCTATTTTTTCAGGAATGAAGGAACCGCGGCAGCACCGGTTTATAAGAAAATTTCCGGAGCAGAAAACCCTTTTAATAATTTATCCCTACCTGTGTTAAGCCTTCCAAGTTTTGTTGACATTGATGCAGATGGAGACTATGACTGTTTTATTGGCGACGGTAACAGCGGCGCATTGCGTTTTTATAAGAATGAAGGCACGGCCAAAAACCCGGTTTTTGAAAAACAATCCGCCGCATTAAACCCATTAAGCCTGGTAAAATATACCGCTACTTATTTTGCTGAGCCAGCATTTGCAGATATTGATGGGGATGGAGATATTGATTGCCTTGTAACGGACTTAGATGGCAATGCCCATTATTTTAAAAATACCGGTACCGCCAAAGAGCCATTTTTTGAACATCTTAATGCCATGGCGAGCCCATTTAGCTTCTTAAAAAATTACGAAGCATTTGGTCCTTCATTTTACGATTGGGATAATGATGGCCTTGTTGATCTTTTCCTTGGAAATAAATTTTATAAGAATACAGGTACAAAAAATGCTCCTTCGTTTAGTGAGAATGCAACACAGGGACCTAAGTTCAGCAACGGATCTTATCTATTACCGCTGCGGTGGGTAAATTTAAATAATGCCAACGGTGTAGGTGTAGTTACAGGAACAGCTTCAGGTAGTTTTAATTATTTTAGTACTTCTACGGATGTATCTATTAACCCTGAAGGGAAAAAAGTAATTGCAAAAAATGCGTCTTTTACCATCAATGTTGCACCTAACAGCAGTGCATATACTTACCAGTGGTTAAAGAACGGAGAAGCTATACCAGGTGCAACCCGCAACGACTTTAAGGCCTCTACGTCAGGTAATTATGCAGTAGAAGTAAAAGGCACATGCGGAACAGCTACTTCCCGCGAAGCAAATATAGTTGTGGGTATAGACAATGCAGCAGGCATACCTGAGGTTGCAACAGACAATGCTGCTCTTAACATACAAGCATATCCAAACCCTACCAAAGATGAATTTTCAGTAAAATTTCCGGAAAGCCTGCTTAACGGAACAATAATTCGCGTTACTGATATATTTGGCAAAGTTGTAGAATCTAAAAAATCTGCTGGCAGTTCCTTTAAATTTGGAAAGCAATTTGTTCCCGGCGTTTATTTTTTACAGGTGATACAAGCTGACAAATTAATACATCAGCAAAAACTTATTAAAGATTAAAAGTATATCAAATAAAAAAGGTTGCCCAAAAATAAAGGCAGCCTTTTTTATTTAAACAGGTTGATGGTAAATATTGATATAATTTTAAGCCCGGTGTATGAAAATTAATTAAATTCTTTTGCAGCTTGCCAATGGCTGCCGTAGCGCGCAGATACGTTGGCAAGTAGTAACATGCCCTCGGCTGTTAATTGCTGCTGTACAATCCAACCGGAAAAGTGTGCGACGCAACGAAAGCAAAATTTATATTGTGCAGTTTGGCTAATAAAATTCCTGATTCAACATTCATAATTTACATTTCGCTTTATTCTGTTCTCAAACTTTTAACCGGGTTGGAAAGTGCTGCCCTTACTGCCTGGAAACTTACAGTTATCAATGCAATCATTATTACCAGCAAGGCACCTCCGGCAAATATTTGCCAGCCCAGTGTAATTCTGTATGGGTAATTTTCCAGCCATTTACTTGCAGCCCACCAGGCCAGTGGTATAGCGATAAGTAAAGCAATAGTGACCAGTTTTAAAAAGTCTTTTGAAAGTATAGTTACCACGCGGCTTACTGATGCACCCAGCACTTTGCGTATGCCAATTTCTTTGGTGCGTTTTTCTGCCGATAATACAGATAAACCGAATAAACCGATGCACGAAATAAATATGGTAAGTATTGCGCTGAAAAGCATAATCTGTTTCCATTTTGCTTCTGCTTCGTAGTTCTTAATATTCTCTTCGCTTTTAAACGCATAAGTGTATGGGCTTAATGGAAATAGGTTCTTAAATGTTTGTTCAATCTGTTTAAGGCTTGCTGTTTCGCTGTTGGGCTTAATTTTTATAAAAGCCATTCCATATTGGTTACCGGCTTTCATCGTAAACAACTGGGGGCCAATTTCCTGGTTTAGTGAATTGAAGTGATAATCTTTTACAACACCAATTACGGTATATTTTTTATTGTTGTACCAGAAATCTACTGTTTGCCCTATAGGGGTTTTCCAACCGGCCTTTTTTACAAATGATTCATTTACCAAAACAGAATTTGTAGAATCAGATGGAAACGCAGTTGAAAAATTTCTTCCCTTTAATACAGTTATTTTTAATAAGGGAATAAAAGTTTCATTAACTGTTTCATAAGCAAACTGCACCGTTGAATCTCTATTTACTTTTGCTAAAGTGCTCCACTGCCATGCATTTCTGGGTGCAACATCAATAATATTTTCATTTTTGAGTAGCTCATTTTTTAAGATGCCAACTTCGCTTCGTGTAAGATTATTTTTTTGAATGGTTACAAGATTGGAGTCATCATACCCTAATTTTTCTGTAGTTAAATAATTGAACTGGGCGAATATTGTAAAGGTTGCAATAATCAAAAAAGAAGCAAGCGAAAACTGTAATACAACCAATGTTTTCTGTAAATAATTTTTACCGCCAAGATTAAAACGGCTGTATAGGGTTTGGACCGGGTTATAACCCGATAATATTATTGCAGGATAAAAGCCCGCTAGTATGGAAGTGGCCAGAAATAAAATGACATAAGCCGCAATAAGATTTGCATCGAATAAATAAGAAACAGCCAGCGCCTTATTTGACAGCGTGTTGAACAAAGGCAGCGCAAGTTGTACAAGCGCTATGGCGAATACAAATGCAATAAAGCATAATAAAAATGATTCGCCCATGAATTGCATGATGAGTTGCCTTCTATCGCCACCAACTACTTTACGAATGCCAATTTCTTTTGCCCGTTTTACCGATCGTGCTACCGTAAGATTTACAAAATTGATACACGCAATCAGCAAAATAAATAATGCAATACCCGAAAGAATATACGAATACATTGGATTGCTGGCATCTGTAAGGCCGTTTTGCGGTGGAAGTTCAACGCTCAAATGCATGTCTGTAAAAGATTGCAGATGGTATTGATTGTTCAACCCCGATGGGCCATATTTTTCCGATAAGGTCTTAACTGATTCTTTTGAATCTGCAGTGTAGTAGCGCTGGATGTTTGTTTCCAATGCCTGCACATTTACTGCCGGTTCAAGTACTACGAAAGTGTTAAGGAAAAAATTAAACCAATTCTCGCTGTTCTGTCCCTCGGCCACAGGCATGTTTATAGGAACCAGCATTTCAAATTTTATGGAAGAATTTTGCGGGCATTTTTTTGTAACTGCCGTTACTTTATATGGAATAAAATCGCTGTCATCTTTCAGCATTACTATCTTCCCAATTGCATCCGTTGTTCCAAACTGTTTCTTTGCTACATCTTCTGAAACTACAACCGAGTGTGGTTCTACAAGGCAAGTTTTGGGGTCACCACTCAACAGCGGAAAAGAAAATACAGAAAGGAAACTGGAATCTACTTTCAACAGGTCCTGCGATTTAATTTCAGTGCCGGTTTTAATATCTTCATAACCGCTTTGCACACGCACAAAAGTTTTTATTCCGGCTACGTTTTGTGCAAAGCGCGGCCCCTGCAAATAACCGGTATTTCCATCCTTGCGCCCTCCTTTTCCATCTGCTTGAATCTCCTGTGTGGTAATGCGGTAAATGTTTTGCACGTTTACATGAAAGCGGTCGTAGCTCACTTCGTCTTTTACATAAAGCAATATCAGCATGGCGCATGCAAGCCCTATGCTTAGCCCTGCAATATTAATGAATGCATAAACTTTATTCCTCAACAGGTTGCGCAGTGCAATGGTGAAATAATTTTTAAACATGTTTTTTGGTTATAAATGATATAAATATGTTTTAATTTTTTTGTTCCCGGCATTTGTTCTTTCCTCATCGTCTGTTGTTTCCAATTTGCTGCTTCGTCACACAAATTGCTCATTTATACGTTCCGTACATTATTCATCATTAGCATCCGGATGTATTTTGTTGCGTAATATTCAACAGTACAATAGTGCGACCGTCGCCTTTGGGCGGGGTAAGTTGCAACGATGCCTAATATATATTCTTCAGCCTGGCTAAAAAAAATAAATTCTCCTTATTCAACAACAAACTGTAAACGCCTATTCTGTTTTCAAGCTCTTAGCAGGATTTGCCAATGCTGCCTTTATTGCCTGGAAACTTACCGTTAATAGGGCAATTAATAAAGCTGCTAATGCAGCAACAATAAACATCCACCAGCTGATATCAATTCTGTAGGCAAAACTTTGCAACCATTGATGCATAGCCCACCATGCAACAGGAAATGCAATAAGGCATGCTATTAAAACAAGTTTTAAAAATTCTTTTGAAAGCATTTGCGTAACCTGAACCACACTTGCGCCCAATACTTTTCTTACACCAATCTCTTTGGTGCGTTGTTCTGCGGTATAAGTTGCCAGGCCAAAAAGCCCGAGGCATGCAACGAATATGGTAAGCAGTGAAAAGAGATTAAGAATAGAGCCTGTTTGTTGCTCGGTTGAATAGGTTTTACTAAAAAGATCATCCAGGAAGCTATACATAAAAGGTTCTTCAGTTTTATAACTATCCCATTGTTTTTTCATCGTTGCCAGCAAGCCTGCAACATCTGTTGTTTTTATTTTAAATATCAAACCGCCTTCGGGAATCAACGACATATACAGAGGGCTGACAGCCTCATGCAGCGACCTGAAATTGAAATTTTTTACAACACCTATTACGTGAAAAGGAACATTGTTGCCTCTTTCACTATTCTGCCTTATAATTGTTTTACCCAGTGCTGTGGTGTTATTCCATCCCAACGCTATTGTTGCAGCTTCGTTTAGAATAACAGCAAAAGAATCGGTTGTAAATGCCTGAGAAAAATTTCTACCGCTAATCATTTGCATACCCATTGTTGGAATGTATTGTTCATCCACATGATAATCTACACCACTTACCAGCAGCTTATCATTCCCCTGCGGATAGGCTAATGCATTATTATAATTAGTGGGCCCAACGGGTTTGTACCATGAAACAGTTGCGTTTACTATTCGCGGATCCTGTAACAATTGCTGTTTAAACGCCTGTTCATTTTTGCCGAGTGCATAAGAATTTGGAATGGTAACAAGCTGCTCCTTATTAAAACCAAGGTCTTTGTTTTGTACATATTTCATTTGCTGATACACCACAATAGTGCCTATAATCAATGCAACAGAAATAAAGAATTGAAACACCACCAGGCTGCTTCTTAACCCAAATTTATTATTCGTGGTGGTAAGTGTTCCTTTTAATACAGCGATAGGTTTAAAGGAGGATAAATAAAATGCAGGATACATGCCTGCTATTATGCCAACGATCAACCCTAACCCAATAAATAAAAGAATAGGTTTTACATCAAGGGTTAATTGTTTACCAGAAATATCATTGAATGCAGGCAGTGCAAGTTTTACAAATGCGAATGCAATAAGCAATGCAAATAATGTTATGAGTACTGATTCTGATAAAAATTGTTTTATCAATTGAAATCTTCCTGAGCCTGCCACTTTCCTAACACCAACTTCTTTTGCTCTTTTTGAGGCGCCCGCCGTAGAAAGATTGATGAAGTTAATACAGGCAACAATCAACATAAATATGGCAACACCTGCAAAAATGTAAACATACATTTGATTACCGCCCGGCTCAAACTCTGTACTGGTGTTTGAGTTTAGATGAATATCAGTTAATGGTTGCAACACAAATCCTAACGAATTTCCTTTTTCCCTGAATTGGGCAAGACTTAAACCCATCTGCTGCTGTATTTGCGGACCCATATACTTGGCAACCATGTCAGGAAAACGGGCTTCGATTTTTGCAGGATCAGTATGTGGTTTTAATAAAAGATATGTATGATAACCGCCAAACAACCATGAATCAGATTTAGCTTCTGCCCAACCTGTCATTGAGCCAAACATATCGAAATGAAAATGCGAATTGACGGGAATATCCTTGATAACACCGGTTACTTTATAAGGCTGATTATTATTAAGTTTCAGTGTAATAGTTTTGCCGATTGCATTTTCTTCACCAAAATATTTTGTAGCAGTTGACTGGGTTATTACAACTGTGTTTGCCTCAAGTAATGCAGTTTTTGCATCGCCTTCAATCATAGGCAAAGTGAAAATGCTGAAAAAATTAGGATCAGCAAATGCAAACCGGTCATCTTTAAATGTCTTGTCTTTATATATAATTTTTGAGCCACCAAAAGCAAGCAACCTTGTGGCATCCTGTACTTCAGGAAAATCTTTTTTCATTATTTGTGCAACAGGCGGCATAGAAACGCTTTCATTTATTTTACCGCCATTAATATCTGCCTGGAAAACAATCCTTGCAATATTGTCTGCATTTTTATTAAAGCGGTCGTAGCTCAGTTCATCCTGCACATACAGCATAATAATAAAACACAATGCCATACCAATAGATAACCCCAGTATGTTAATAGCAGAAAATAATTTATTCTTCCTGATATTTCTCCACGCCGTCTTCAAATAATTTCTAAACATGATCGAAAATTTTTTCTGTATAAATATTGTTCTGCGGTTAAGGCTGGGAGCAATTTTTTTTATGAACTTAACTTTCTATTCTTTACTCATCGCCTGTTGTGTCACTCACTTGTACGTTCTAACTTCTATTGAACAAAAGGCTGTGGACACACAGAAGACCACAGGAAAAAATACCAACGCTTGTGCCAATATCTAACGGGTTGTATTTAAAGCATTTACAACGAGAGTAAAAATAAAGGTGTTCGATAATGAACGCCTTTTGTGCGATGACGAACATTTGTGCACTAAGTGCAGAATATTGAACAGAAAGTATAAGAGTGCGACGCAACGATGTTAAATGTATATTCTAAAGTTTGGAACATAAATATATTCTATTCTTCTCTTAATCCTTTAACAGGATTAACAAATACTGCTTTTAGTATGTGCGAACCAATAGTTAACATGGACAAAAAAATAATCACTATTACCCCGGGAATAAACAATGCTGCATTAATTGAAATACGCTGACTCATTTGCTGCAACACCATTGTACTGAGAAAAACTGCCGCAGGGATTGCAATTACAATTGCAAGGATCATGACTTTTAAATATGATTTTGAGAGTAAGCGCATAAGCGAAGCAGGGCTTGCGCCAACAACTTTTCTTATACTTATTTCTTTTGCTTTTGATTGTATGGTGAATATAGTGATGCCCAGCAAACCAAGACACGCAATGGTTATACCAATGATACCAATAAATGTAATTATCCATACTGCGTCACGCATGTCGGCGAATATATCCTGTATGTTTTGCTCATAAAATTTACCGCCGAAAGGATGGTAAGGGTCAAGCTTTTTCCATGCAGCTTCCAGTTGAGAAGTTGTTTGCATTGTATTATCGGATGCAATGCGGAGATTGAGTACTGCCCATTTTTCAGGATTATACCGCAACAGCATTGGTTCCAAACTATAATCAGCAGGTTTAAACAAAAAATCTTTGAGTACACCTGTTATCGTAATCATTATACTATCGCCAACAAAGATGGTTTTACCAACAGCATCTATTGCTGTACCAAGTTGAAAGTTCTTGACAAACTGTTCATTTACTATAGCAAACTGCTCCTGTTTTTGTGCGTGTTCTGAAGGGAAGTTTTTACCTGCAACTAATTTTAAATTGAAATTTTCAAGGTAATTTTCATCGGCAAAATATTCACGTACCGTTACAGGATCTTTATCTTTAGTTGTGCGCACATCATCAGCCCAATCTCCATACGTTCCCATAAGCACAGATACAGCTGAAATTTTTTCAACACCTGGTATTTTACTGAATTCCTGCTCCGCCCTTTCATAAGCCATTCCTTGCAATGGAATATTATAAATATATGTTTGCAGAGAGCCAAAATTTATGTTTATTCCATACTGCATTTGTTTATATGTAACGGTAACAATACTGATAAAAATAAGTGAGATTACAAATTGTATCACCAGTAATGTCTTTCTCAAACCAAGGTGGCGAAAGAGTTTCAGGCTTTGCAACTTTTGCATAAGCAGGAGTGGTTTTATACGGGAGAGAACCGTTGCAGGCAATATACCGGCAACCAAGCCAAGCACAATTGCAAAAACAATAAATAAAATAACAACAGATGTATTACTGGTAAAATTTATGTTGGCGGCACTTATAAAACCAAGGCTTGAAAACTCTGGTATAAGAAACTGTAATAAAACAAATGCGACTATTAGTGCAAATATTGATGTAATAACAGATTCAAGCATTATCTGCAGAAAAATATGGGTACGTGAACTGCCGACAACTTTACGCATGGCAATTTCTCTCATGCGGCCCATGGATTTGGCAATAGTAAGATTGGTATAGTTAAATGCAGCAGACATTATTATTATAAATGCAAGCAAACTAAAAAACCAAAGTATAGAAGAAGGCAAACCTTTGCCGATGCTGTTACTAAGCATTGGCCCCGGCGTTATATCATTCAGTGGCTGTAAATAGAAACGATAACCGGCATCTCTTGTTTCGAGCGGAAGACTTTTGTAATTCTTTTTTTCAATATCTGCAAGTGATGCTTCAATTTGTGATGGCTTAATACCAGGCTTTAAACGAATATAGGTATAGTTGCTATAATAATTATTCCAGTTATCTGTAGTGGCAATAACATTTTTCATCTTTTCAAGAGAAGGTATAGTAGAAAACGAAGCCAGTGCCTCAAATTGAAAATGTGTTTTTCCTGGGAATTTATTTAATACTCCAGCTACTTTAAAAAGCCCGGCCCCGCTCACTTCAACAGTTTTGCCAACCGCACTTTCACCGGGAAATAATTTATCACTCATCTCTTCTGTCAGCACAATACTGTACGGATCGTTCAATGCAGTACCTGCATTTCCTTCTTTAAGGGTAAATCCAAAAAGATCAAAGAATGCAGTATTTGTAAAATGCATACTAACCCCAAACTTTCTTTCTTCTGCAATAATATCTCCATTAAATCCGCTGTTAAACATAGTCCATGATTCTATGCCGGTATAGTTTGAAGCAAGCACAGCTCCAACTTTATAGGGTGAGGATGCATAAGGTTCAGCACCCCCACCCTTTCGGAGCGCTTCAGTATTAATGCGGAAAATCCGGTCACTATCGGGATGAAATTTGTCGTATTCATTTGCATCCTTCACAATCATGATTAGTAACAAACAAACTGCCATACTTAATGCAAGACCTGCAATATTAATAATGGAAAAAGATTTGTTTTTCCAGAAAAGCCTAAGTGCGGTAACGATATAATTTTTTAGCATAAAAGTAGCTTTAAAATAGTGCGTTGCTATTGAATCATTTTATGTTCCTGGCTCTTTCTTTCTCTTCATCATCTTCGTTGTATCCAACTTACTACAGTGTCATGTAAATTGCTCACTTGTACGCCTTGTTCAGCATTGAGCAGAAAGTACAAAAGTGCGACCACTGCCACCTAGCGGGGCAAGCTGCAAGAAAAGTTCCATTCATATTCCAAAGCCTGGTAAATAAATTTTTATTCCCATACCATTACAGGTTAACATTTTGCTATTCTGATCTTAAACTTTTAACGGGATTTGTAACCGCGGCTTTTATTGAATGATAGCCCACAGTAAACAGTGCAATAAGCACTGTAACAATAGCTGCCATTATAAATACGTACAATTGTACCGGCACCCGAAACGCAAAATCCTGCAGCCATTTATTACCTGCCCACCACGCTAACGGCATGGCTATAAGAATTGCAACACCTACCAGTTGTAAAAAGTTTCTGGCTATCAAAAAAACAATACTGCCTGCATTAGCGCCAAGCACACGCCTGATACCTATCTCTTTGGTGCGCTGAACAGTAGTAAATGCAGCGAGACCAAACAAACCCAAACAAGCAAGTACAATTGCAAGCCCCGCAGCCACACTAAACAACGAAGAGGTGCGTTCCTCCGCGAGATAAAGTTTGTTATAATCATCATCGAGAAAATGGTAATTGAAAGGTCGGTCTGCAATACGCTGCTTCCATAAAATTCCTAATCTTGCGATAGTGCCCTGCACATCGCTGCCATCAATGCGAACCATAAATTCACGTGAAAAATCTCTTCCCAAAAAGATTACAAGTGGGCCAACAGGATTACGAAGACTCTCGAAGTTGAAATCTTTTACTACGCCAACCACTTGCCCTGTTGCCCGATTTTCAATCGATCTTCCAATAGCTTGTTGCGGGGTCCAGCCTATTTTTTTCGCCAGCGTTTCGTTAATAATAAATACCTGGTGAAAATTTGAATTGTTGTTAGAAGTGTCCATCATTGAAAAGTCAGATTGCTGAAAGTCACGCCCAGCAAGCAGTTCCATCTTCATCGTTTTTGTAAAGTCAAGGTCGACAGGCATGGCGTTGAGCGAAATATCATGCTTGCCATTTTCATCAACGGCAGTAATACCATCGCCCCATGCAACATTTTCGGGTGTTTCATATGAGGCAGTTACACCTTGCACACCGGGCACAAGTTGTAATGCTTCCTTTAACCCTGCAATATTGTTGTACATGCTTCCACCAATCGGTAATACAACAATATGTTCTTTATCATAGCCGAGGTTTTTTGTCTGCATATAATGCATCTGCTGCAATATGATAACCGTATAAATAATGAGAAAAACGGAAATACCAAACTGCGCTACAATTAAGGTTTTACGCAGCATGCCGTTACTGCCATTAAACCTGAATCCTTTTTTTAGTATGCCCATTATTTGCGTACCAGATAAAATCAATGCAGGATAAAGGCCTGCAAAAAAGCTTACTACCAATGCAAAAATTACCAATGCAATTATGGGTTTTGACTGAAGCAACGTTGCTGACGAAAACTGTTTACCCGTAATACTGTTGAAATATGGAATAAGAAAAATGGCCAGCACAAATGCAAGCACGGCCGCAAAAAGAGTTATTACAAACGATTCACCTATGAATTGAAAAAACACCTGCTTAGCGGAAGCCCCCATTACTTTACGCATGCCAATTTCTCCACTGCGGCTTGCAGATTGAGCAATAGCAAGATTGGTATAATTGGCACATGCTATAATTAAAATCATTAATGCAATTAGAGCAAACATGTAAATGTAAGTGATGCTGCCATTGGGTTCAAACCCTTCAAGGCTTGAATAGAGATGCACCTTGGTAAGTGGTTCAAAATTGTAGGTGAGATAATCGCTTCCCTGCAAACCCGCATCAGTCCTCACTTCTGCGGTCTTCATATAATTTTTCACCAGTTGTTGAAATTGGGCAATCCCTTTTTCGTCACGCAGTAAAAAATAAGTGATCCAGTTGGCGGTCCACCAAGTTTCATCTTTAACACCATTACCGAGGTTCAGGAACTGTGTAGCAAAATCAAATTTAATTTGCGAATTCTGAGGCGCATCTTCACAAACAGCACTAACCCTTAAATCTTTTCCACCGCTCGTTAATGTCTTATTCAAAGCATCTTCACTTCCAAAATATTTCTTTGCCATGCTTTGTGTAATAACAACTTTATCGGGTGCATCTAAAGCAGTTGCCGGATCGCCTTCCACCATACGAAAAGAAAATATTTTGAAGAAACTGGAATCAGCATAGAGTATGCGTGGCTCGTCAAAAATCTTATCGCCGCCTTTTACAACATTATGAGAAATAAATGTTCGGACATATTCTTCCACAACAGGAAAAGTTCTCGAAAACTGCGGACCCACTTTCGTTCCGGTAGTTGCTACATTGCTAATTGTGCCCGCATTTCCGTATTCCATTGTGGTACGCACAATGCGATTTGCATTGGTATTAAAAGTATCGTAACTTATTTCGTGATTTATATACACTCCAATTAAAAGGCATGCTGCCAAACCGACTGTTAAGCCAAAAATATTTATGGCCGAATAGAGTTTGTTTTTGCGCAGGTTGCGAAGTGCTGTTTTAAAATAATTTCGAAACATAATAAAAGTTATAAGTAGTAATAATATA
This sequence comes from Chitinophagales bacterium, assembly GCA_038203525.1. GTDB lineage: Bacteria > Bacteroidota > Bacteroidia > Chitinophagales > Chitinophagaceae > Limnovirga. The sequence continues at coordinate 24,212 of JBBRDW010000020.1, forward strand.
TTTTAAATTTTTGGTGCCAACATTTGTTCTTTACTCATCTTCGTTGTGTCACTCACTTGTACGTTCTATTCTTTATTCATCTTCAGGTTGTGGCTGTTAATCGCTGCTAATAGTAAAACAGCACAAGTGTGCGACGCAACGATGTTTAATGCATATTCTAAAGCCTGGCTCAAAAAAAATTCTTCATTTGCACATTTGCACATTCACGCATCTGCACATCCGTACATCATTCCGTTCTCAAGCTCTTTACCGGGTTGGCAATCGCTGCCTTTATTGCCTGGAAACTTACGGTTATCAACGCAATAAATAATGTAATTAGCCCCGCTACCGCAAATATCCACCAGCTAATATCTATACGGTAAGCAAAATCCTGCAGCCACGTATGCATAAGCCACCAGGAAACCGGAAACGCAGTAATGGCCGCTATTACAACGAGTTTCAAAAAATCTTTACTTAGCAGTATCACCACATTTGTAACAGACGCCCCGAGTACTTTCCGCACACCAATTTCTTTTGTACGCTGCTCACTCATGTAGGTGATGAGACCGAATAACCCGAGGCATGCAATTAAAATAGCAAGTACTGAAAATGTGATAGCAACTTTTCCGATGCGTTGTTCTCCGCGATACATATTGTCAAATGCGTCATTCATAAAACGGTAACTGAAAGGCATGCCGGGCGCCATTGTTTTCCATTTACTTTCAATTTGGTTTACCAATGGCTGTGCGTTTGCGGTATTTACTTTAAATGAAATAAGACTATTATTGTGTCCTAGCCTTAGGCCAAGCGGGAAAATATTTTGTTTTAAAGATTCGAAATGAAAATCTTTCACTACCCCGATGATGGTGTATGATTTAAGTGTGCGTTTGTCGTTAGGCCCATCCTGGTAATTCGTATAAATTTTCTTGCCAATGGGGTCATCATAGCCAAGCACTTTTGCGGCGGTTTCATTGATAATAAATGCAGTGGAATCTGATCCAAATTCTTTTGAAAAATTTCTTCCTTGTACAATCTGCATACCCAACGTATTTATATAATCGTAATCAACATTCCAGCTCTGCATGCTTAGCATGTTACTTGCGTCAGCCACCGCGTCTTTCGAATAACTATTGTCGCTTCTTGAAGAAGAAACCGGAAGATAACCGCTGATGGTGGCGCTGCTTACCCCAGTAAAATTGAGCACATCATTTTTAAAAGCTTTATCGTTATTTCCCAATGCACCTGCGCCGTTAATAATAAGTACCTGGTCTTTATTAAACCCAAGATTGGTGGTTTGAATAAAATTGAGCTGCTTATAAATTACCACTGTACCAATTATCAATGCAATAGAAAAAAAGAATTGCACCACCACAAGGCTGCTGCGTAAATAACTTTTTTTAAAGCCTGCGTTTATCTTTCCTTTCAATACACTTACCGGTTTAAAATTTGACAGAACGAATGCAGGATAACTGCCTGCAAGAATGCCAACTATAAATGGCAATGCAATTAACAACGGTAAAATTCCAGGGCTGAAAATATTGCTGATGGTAAGTGATTTTACAGCAACATCATTAAACAGTGGTAAAATAAAATATGCGATTGCAATGGCTATTATCAATGATATTACTGCCATTAAAGTTGACTCGGTAAGAAACTGTAAAATCAAATCATTTCTTTCTGTGCCAAGCACTTTTCTAATACCAACCTCCTTTGCCCGGCTTGCGCTGCGTGCAGTAGAAAGGTTAATAAAATTAATGCAAGCAATAATTAATATGAACAATGCAATTACTCCAAAAATATAGACCGTCTGTAGGTTACCGTTGGCTTCAAGCTCAGGGAAACGGCTACTTTTAAGGTGGATGTCAGTAAGCGGTGTAAGAAAATAATCTAACTTGTTACCACCTTTTTTAAAATCATCCATGCTTTTCATTTGCACGACTTGTTTTGCCTGCGGCAAAATATATTTATCTATTACCTGTGTAAAATTTTTATCGAAGGCCTCATAGTCCGTTCCCTTCTGCAGTAAAATATATGTATAAAAATTATTGCTGAGAAAATTACCAAAATCATACTCCACATTTTTCATACTCATCATAAAGTCGAAATGAAAATGGGAGTTATGCGGAATATCTTTTATTACCGCAGTTACTTTGAATGGCACTTTATCAATCTCCAGTGTTTTGCCTGTTGCATCAGCATCTGCAAAATATTTTTTAGCAATTGACTGGGTTATTACAACAGTGTTGGGTTCATTCAAAGCAGTTTTTGTATCACCGGAAACGGCTGGTAGTGTAAACACATTAAAGAAAGTAGAATCAACATACACAATTTTATCTTCATCAATATATTCGTTTCCCTTCTTCACTAACTTATCTCCTTCACTTCCATAAATGCGTGTGTATTCAAGCACCTGTGGATAATCTTTTTTCAGCACGGCACCCATCGGGTCGCTTGTTACACAGAGGCTTAGTTGGTTGCCGCCAAATTTTATATCGGCATCCACGCGGTAAATATTATCAGCATTTACATTGTATTTGTCGTAGCTCATTTCATCCACCACATATAATGTAATTAAAATAAAACAGGCAAGGCCTATGGCAAGCCCTGCAATGTTGATGAATGTAAAACCTTTGTTTTTCCAAAGACTGCGGAATGCGATTTTTAAATAATTTTTTATCATAACATGATTTTTAACTGCATATAATAACATGGAATAATCTTTCATTTACCAGCTTTTGATTCTCTGGTCATCGCCTGTTGTGTCACTCACTTTTACTTTCTTAACTTTATTCATCTCCGGTCTGTTGATACCAGTTGCTGCGTATTGATTCTACAGTACAAGAGTGCGACGCAACGGAAGTATCATTTATATTCATTTGCCTGGTTCATAAATATTTACTCAATATTACTCTGATCTTAAACATTTTACCGGATTTACCGTTGCTGCTTTTACGGCCTGAAAGCTAACTGTAGCAAGCGCCACAAGCATTGCCGCGATTGCTGCAAGAAAAAATACCCACCATTGAATATCTACGCGGTAGGCAAAATCTTTTAGCCAATTGTTCATAGCATACCATGCTACAGGAAATGCAAGCAGCGAAGCAACTATTACGAGTTTCAAAAAATCTTTCGATAGTAATGTTACAATGCTGTTTACATTTGCGCCGAGCACTTTTCGTACACCAATTTCTTTTACGCGCTGCGTAATGGTAAAAGCAGAAAGTGCAAACAAACCAAGGCACGCAATGAAAATAGCAATACAGGCAAACGTGGTAAAGATTGTACCCTGTCTTTGTTCCGATTCATAAAGCTTGTCGAAATTCTCATCCAGAAAAGTGAACTCGTAAGGGATTTCAGGCAGGAATTTTTTCCATGTTTTTTCAAGATATTCAACCGCTGCCGCAGTGTTATTACCCGATATTTTTACCGACAGGATATTAAAATAATTGGATGATGGTGGAAACATTAGAAGTACCATTGGCACGATTGCCTGGTGCATACTTTCGAAATTAAAATCTTTAACCACACCGATGATATGCCCATTTGTGTTGCCATATTTAAAGTCTTTACCAACTGCATCCCGGGCGGATTTCCAGCCAAGTGCTTGCACCGCCGTTTCATTTATAATAAAACTGGAAGTATCGGTTCCAAAGGATCTTGAAAAATTTCTGCCCGCCGCTAAACCAATACTATAAGTTGGTACAAAATCGTAGTCAACGGAAACATATTTTATATCTGTACTGGTTGCTACCATTGAATCTCCGGAAAGTGTGTAAGCATTTTGGTTATCAAGCAACCTGCCTGTTGGTATGCGTGAGGAACGGGTAAGGTCTTTAAAATTACTATTCAATAGCAGCTCAGCTCTGAATGCTTCAAACTTATCGCCTAGCGCACTGTTATAAGGAATAACAGCAATATGGTCTTTATTAAACCCAAGCGATTTTTGCTGCATAAAATGCAGTTGCTGAAAAACGATTGCTGTTGTAATAATAAGAATAATGGAAATTGAAAATTGTGTTATCACCAATATTTTACGAAATGAAATATTGCTGCCACCAACTTTGAAGATTCCTTTCAGGGTTTTTACCGGTTGAAAAGATGACATGAATAGTGCAGGATAAATGCCTGATAAAGTACCTACTAAAAAAGGGGTAAGAAATATAGACAACAGTATTTGCCATTTCAACAACGAAGCAAGTGAAAGTTGCTGACCCGAAATTTTATTGAGCCAGGGCACAGAGCAATACAGCAGAAATACAGCAACCAAAATAGCCGCCCATGAAATGATGATACTCTCACTTAAAAACTGGAAGATGAGTTCCTTTTTCCTTGCACCAACTACTTTTCTAATGCCTATTTCCTTTGCACGTAAAGCAGAGCGTGCAGTTGACAGGTTCATATAATTGATGCAGGCAATAAGCAAAATAAAAAACGCAATGGCACCAAAAATATACACCCGGCTTATATCGCCGTTGGGTTCCGCTTCATAATCTGTATGAGAATAAAGGTGAATATCTGTTAACTTCTGCAGACCTAAGCTGGTAAATTTTGAAACCTGCATACCATTGTAATCGCTTCGATCCATATGAGCATCAATAAATTTAGGGAACCTCGCAACCATGCTTTTGGCATCGTAATTTTCAGGCAGCAGTAAGTAAGTAAAAAAAGAATTATTGCCCCAGTTGGTGCGTAAATTTTGTTCGCCATAAACTACAGAATCTTTCAGGGTATTAAATGATAAAAGCATACCGGGATGTAAATGGGCATTAGAAGGAAAGGCCTGGTAAATACCAGTTACCTTAACGTCGAACTGGTTATTGGCTCTGATAACTTTGTTTATGGGATCTTCGTCTCCAAAATATTTTTTAGCGTTCTCCTCTGTGAGCATTATTGAAAATGGATCTGACAATGCTGTTTTGGGGTTACCTTTTAAAACCTTAATTGTGAATACATCGAAGATATTTTCGTCAGCAAAAAAAACATCTTTTTCGTTGATCAGTTTGTCCTTGTAGCGAAGTGGCATATTACCATTATCGAGTAACCTGGTCATTTTTTTGATCTCGGGAAAATCGGTTGGCAGGTAATAACCGAATGGTGGTGAAACGGTACTCAGTTTAAGCGATACAGCACCTTCCTGGTTGTTGAATGTTCTTGTTACGCGATAAATATTATCCGCATTTTCGTTGTACTTATCGTAGCTTAATTCATTAAGTATATAGGCAAGTATTAGCAGGCAGCATGTTAAGCCTATGGTAAGTCCAAAAAGGTTGATGAAAGAAATAAATTTATACCTCATCAAATTTCGCCAGGCGATTTTAAAATAGTTCTTTATCATAAACTTATTTTAAACGTAAACAAAACTTATTTAATAAAACAGAAAATACCCATGTTTTCCTCTGTGAATTTTATGCCAATCATTACCCTGATTGAATTACAATAACTTGACTATTTTCTGTACGTTCCAGTGTACGGTTCCGATACAATTATTGTTCTGTTACGATGCAGTTTGCGCAATAATTTGCGGCATTTAAAAACAAAAAAAATCCCGGTAACAATTTTACTGTTTGCACCGGGATAGTTCAATAAAGTTATAAACGTACAAGAGTGCGACGAAACTAAAGCCAAATGCATATTCTACTGCCTGGCTAATAATTTTCTAACTGCTGTTTACTTCATTATTTTAAAGTAATACTTACCCTGCCGCTGGACGCTTTTACAGTAATGGGTACTCCGCCGCCGTTCAATGTTCCGGTAATATTATTTTCGTCTGTTGACCCGCTGAAGTTATTGAGTGAGTTTACTTTTACCTTGTTTCCGCTAAGGTTAAGGTCGAGACCTTTATCTTTTGGCAGCTCAAGATTTATACTGCCGCCTGAGTTGCGCAACTTTACAAATTTACCCAGTGAAGTTACCGCAACATCCATACTGCCACCGGTGGTAGATGCGGTTAAGCTGCCGGAAATATTATCCAACTTTACACTGCCGCCGCTGGTGCTTGCAGAAAGTTCGCCGGTAATATTGCTGCCATCAATTCTGCCGCCGCTGGTAGATGCTTCAATGGTGCCGTCAAGATCATTAAGATGCAAAGAGCCGCCCGAAGTAGCGAGATTTATTTTGCCTTTGCACTTGCTTGCCTCAATGCTTCCACCGCTGGTAGAAAGATCAATATCGTCGCTTGAATTTGCCACATGAATACTGCCTCCGCTGGTACTGCCTTTAATCATGCCGCTAACATTATCAATATGCAGGCTGCCACCGCTGGTGCTAAAGTTCTGGCTACCCTTTAGATCGCTTAAATGAATGCTGCCGCCACTGGTAGAAAGATTGGTAGAAATACTGCCCGGCAAATAAATTTTAAAAGAAATACTCAGCGATTTTTTCCAGTTCATATCATTTTCTTTTTGCTTTGCAACCGCAGTTAGTTTATTGTTGGTAACAGAAACTTCCAGTGTATAATATTCTTCGAGCCTGCTTTTTATTTCATCTTTCGATAGGCCTGTTAGGCTGTTGTTTCCGGTTACATAAACTTCAATTTTAGCTTCACTGCTAATGCCGGCAACAGTAATACTTCCGCCAGAAGTACGTGCCATTACGTCTTTAATATTTTCGCTGCTCAGCGATTTTGTAATGTAGGGTTCTTTATCCCCTGTTTGTGCCTTTGTAATTGCAGTAACGCTTAACAGCGATAAAAAGAGAATGTACTTTTTCATGATGTTTATTTTTTGATTTTTTGTTTGTGCAAATATTATTGGCCGGGCATTGGTTCATTGGTCATAGCCTGTTGCGTCGCACTCTTGTACGTTCAGAACAAAGATGAACGGCGCACAATAATCGAAAGTGTAACGGTGCATTTTTAAAAAAGTAACAGCGAAACAAAAAAAATTGTATTTATTTTCTATTCAGTAAAAATTCATGTCAATTTCACCAACTGCTGCTAATAATTATTCAACAGATATGCCAATACTAAAACCCTTTGCTGTATTACGTTTCGGACTTTTGAGCGCACATAAACTGTACGAAAACGAACACTTTGTGGCGTATTTGAACGTTTGAACCATGACGAGAGGAGTTTTTTTTCTTTCAATATAATATGGGAAAAGCTGCTGCTTAAGCAGAAAGCACAAGCGTGCGACGCAACGAAAGCTAAATTCATATTCCACTGCCTGGCTCAAAAAAATTCTTTTCTTCATTCACCATTCACCACTCACCGTCTTTATTCCGTTCTCAAACTTTTTACGGGGTTAGCCACTGCCGCTTTTATTGCTTGAAAACTGATTGTTATTAATGCAACGCCAATAGCCATTAGGCCGGAGACTAAAAATATCCATACACTAATGTTTGTTCTGTAAGCAAAATTTTGCAGCCATTGGTACATTGCCCACCAAGCAACCGGTGTGGCGATAATAAAGGCCATAATTACCAGCTTTATAAATTCTTTCGAAAGCAGTGAAGTGATGCTTGCCACAGTTGCACCCAGCACTTTGCGTATGCCTATTTCTTTCACACGCTGCTTGGCAGAAAACGTTGCCAAACCGAATAAGCCTAAACATGCGATAAATACAGCGACGAATGCAGCAGCAATAAATACCTTGCCTAATTGCTGTTCGGCGTGGTATTGCTGATCATATTTTTCATCAGCGAAAAAATATTCAAAAGGGTTACCCGGGAAAGTTTTATTGTATAAACCTTTTATCGTTGTAATTTTTGATGCAATATTTCTCGAATCTGTTTGTATAGTAAAAAAAGAGAATGAGACTGAACCCAGATAAATGGTTGGCTTAATAGGTTCACGCAACGAAAGATGATGATAATCTTTTACCACACCGATTATCTCAAAAGGTTGGCCCCAGTTTATTTTTTCGCCAATCAAATTCTTTTTAACGTCAAACCCAAGTTGCCTTGCAGCGCTTTCGTTGATGATCACTTTTCTTACATTGTTCCAGCTTGCTTCCGCATCATTCTGGCTAAATGTCTGCCCTTGTGCAAAGGCAATTTCATACGTATCAAAAAAGTTTTGATCACAAATAAACATCTGGTAAGAATTTTTTTTATCCGTCTCTCCTGCATTTAATTTTGTAATTCCTCCCGTTGAAAAATTATAGCCAACACCAGGCACATTATTGCTGGCTGCATATTTTTTTACAAATGACAATTGTGCGAGGCTATTTTTAAATGAACTATTTTTTTCCGCCTGACCATCACTGGACACTGTGGGTCCCTGTATCACCAGCAACTGGTTTAAATTCATGCCGAGATTTTCAGTTTTCATGTATTGCAATTGCCTGTATAAAACAACGGTAGCGATGATGAAAACAATAGATGCAGTAAACTGGAAAACAACGAGTGCTTTGCGTACAGACAAGCCTTTGATAAAAATACTGCCTTTACTGCGGATGGTATTGGATGGTTTGAATGCAGTTAAAACAAACGCTACATAACTGCCGGAAAGCACTGATCCAACTACGATCATTACAATACCAGCCAGCCAGAATAAGCCATTATTTAAAACAGATAAAGAAAGTTGTTTGCCGGTAAAATTGTTGAATAATCCTTGTAAAATATTCACCAGTAAAAAGGCAATAAAAACGCTTGCGGTAGTTAATAAAAATGTTTCTGTAAGGTGCTGAAACATAAGCTGGCTGCGGCTTGCGCCCAATACTTTTCTTACTCCAACTTCTTTTGCGCGGCTGAATGCCTGCGCTGTGGAAAGATTAATATAGTTAAGCCAGGCAATCAATAATATTAATATTGCGATGCAGGCAAACACCGTTACCAACAGCAGGTTTCCATACGTTTGATAAGGATAACTGAATGATGGAGCAAGATGCAGTTCACTGAACGGCTGCAGATAAACAACGTCGGTTTTTGAATCAGGATTTATAGAACGTACAAACTGGGTAATGCTGCCTGCCAGTGCAGAAGCATTTGCATCTTTTCTTAGTTGAAAATAAATACTGGTAAAACCAGAACCAGTTCCGTTTGGGTCAGCCCAGTCATTACCATCGCGGTTGGCGGCGGACTCAAGTGTTTGTAAAGAGAGCAAAACATTTGCTTTTATATCTGACGCTTCCGGCAATTTGTAAACTGCCTTTACGGTATAAAGTGTATTGCCAAACTGATTGCTTACCGTAACTGTTTTATCAATTGCATTAACTGAACCGAATAATTTTTGGCTCATAACTTCTGAAAGAGCCAGCGTTTTAGCTTGCGATAAAGATGGCGTACCGGATAATAATGGGAATGAAAAAACAGATAAAAAATTGCCATCAACATACTTTATATTCTCCTCGCGAAAAACTTTATCATCTGTTGAGCTATTGTCATTATAAGTTAACACGCCGCCTGCAATTCCATCGGCTACGCGAACACAATTCTCGATAACAGGAAACTGTTGTTTAAGAATGGGTGCAAAACCCGGAGGTAAAACATAATCTGCATTGCCTTCTTTATACAGCACGTCAGCACGGTACAGGTGATCATAGTTTTTATTGAAACGGTTGGCACTCCATTCAAATGCTACATACTGCATGATGAATAAAAAAACCGAAATGCCCAATGCAAGACCTGCAATATTTATGAACGTAAATTGCCTGTTGCGCCAAAGGCTTCGAAAAGCGGTTTTGAAATAATTTTTTAGCATAGTAGTAATATAAATGCGTTATGTACTTAGCTTTTTGTTCTTTGTTCATCTTCGTTGTGTCACTCACTTGTACGTTCAGGTCAATAATGAACTTTTACCAAAGCGTAGGTTTCTATTCTGTTCTCAAGCTTTTTACTGGATTGGCCATAGCTGCTTTAACTGCTTGTAAACTGATAGTTAAATAGGCGACAAATACGACAGCGAAACCAGCCGTAGCAAATACCCACCAATCAATATTGATTCGGTAAGCAAAGTTTTGTAACCAATTACTGGTAACATACCAGGCAACAGGCGTAGCGATAACCGTTGCAAGCAAAACAAGTTTAAGAAAATCTTTTGATAGCAAACTTGCCAGCGAAGCAACGCCTGCACCTAATACTTTACGGATACCAATTTCTTTTATACGCTGCTCGGCGGCAAATACAGTAAGGCCAAATAAACCGAGGCAGCCAACAAATACAGTAAGGCATGCAAATAATAAAATAAGGTTAGCGGTACGCGTATCTTCAAGATAGAGATTGTTGATCGCTTCATTTACAAAAGTGTAATCCATAGGAAACTCCGTATCATATTGCTTATATACTTTTTGTATTTGCTGTATAGCTTCGGCTGTACTACCGGGGACAGTTTTTACAAATAAATTAAAGTAACTGTCTAAAGGCTGGTAGCGGAATATAAAAGGATCAATACTCGTGGTAAGCGATTTAAAATTGAAGTCTTTTACCACGCCAATAATAGTTCCTTTTGCGCCCCACATAATTACCTTTTTACCAACGGCATTATTAACTGTGTAGCCCATACGCTTTACTGCTGTTTCATTTACAATAAAGTTGGCCGTATCATTTGTTTTTTGTGCGGAAAAATTATTTCCATTGAGTAATTGCATACCTAACGCTGGAATAAAATCAGGATCAACATTTGCCTGGGTAATCAAAAATTTATCATCGGGTTGCATACCTTCCCATTCCATGTAAGAGGAATTATCAACGTTAACCAGCGACATGGTAGCCGGGGCTGCAGCAATTACATTACTCTGCTGTTCAATATCCCGCTTAAACAACAAAGATTTTTCTTTTAATATTCCTTTTAGCTGAATACTGATCAACTGTTCTTTATTAAATCCCAGGTCTTTGCTTTGTACATACTGCAACTGCCGGTACATAAAAAATGTACATACCATTAATGCAATAGAAACAGCGAATTGAAAAACAACTAACCCCTGCCAGAAAGATTTACCCGATTTAGTATTGCTGTTACTTTTAAATATTCTTGCTGGCTTAAAAGAAGACAATACAAAAGCCGGATAGAGCCCGGCAAGCAAACCAATAATGAAAATAAAGGACAGGAAGAAACCGATGAATAAAGGACTTGTTACACTTACAATTACTGACTTTCCTGTGAGTGTTTCGATATAAGGCTGTACCAGTTGTATAATAAATATGCTTAGTACTGCACTTAAGAAGGCAACTAAAATTGATTCGCTTAAGAATTGAAGTATCAACTGCCTGCGGGAAGCGCCGTTTACTTTTCGTACGCCAACTTCCATAGAACGCTTTAAAGAACGGGCAGTGGAAAGGTTAACAAAATTTACACAGGCTATTATGAGCAATAACAAGCCCACACCTACAAAAATTTGTACATACTTAATATTGCTGCGTTTACCCCAATCTGTATGAAAGTCAAACTTAGAATTAAGGTATTGTTCTTTTAAAGGCTGTAGTTGCAACAGGTCTTTTGTTTCATTATTGTTGTAAATATGTAATTGATCTTTTATTTTATTTTGAAAGGCAATAACGTCCGTTCCTGGTTTTAACTGCAAATAAGTATGATAATTATTGCTGTTCCATTTATTAGACGATTCATCAGATGCAAACAAATAAGTAATTGGTAACAATATATCAAATTGAATACTGGAATTTTGCGGCAGATCTTTTGCCACACCTGCCAGTTTAAAATCAGTCTGATCGTTTAGCCTGAATACCTGGCCGATTAATGCAGGATTGTTCTGCCAGTTTTTACCAAAATATTTTACAGCAATTTTTTCTGTGATTATAATTTCATCTGGGGATTGTAATGCGGTAGCAGGGTTTCCTTTTAATAACGGGAAGCTGAAAATATTTAATACACTATTTTCTGTGAGCAGTATATTATTCTCTTCAAATTTATTTATACCATTTTTTAAAGCTCCACTCCAACTGCCGAAACGCACTGTGTTTTGTATTTCAGGAAAATCTTTTTTAAGCACAGGCGCCAGCGGACCGGGTGTTACAGCCACATCATACAAAGTGCCTGCCTGGTTTTGCTTTTCGGTAATGCGGTAAATATCCGGCATGTTTTTATGAAACGAATCATAGCTTAATTCATTCCATACATATACACATATGATAAGGCAACAAGCCATACTCAATGCAAGCCCGAAAATATTTACAGAAGAGAATACTTTGTTTTTCCAAATATTACGCCAGGCAATTTTTATGTTAAACAGTATCATGTAAAATATTTTGTACACGAAGAATTGTGGTTGTACTTACTTATTAGTTATTCTAACGATCAATTGTATTGCTGCTGTACAAGCGTGCGACGCAACGAAAGCCTAATTCATATTCTAAAGTCTGGCTCAAAAAAATCAAAGCAACTGCATGAGTCGAAAGGAAACAAATTGCACGGGTGAGAGTTCTTCGCCGGCATCTTCTTTACAGCTTCCGCCATCTGCTTTTGAAGTACCAGCTTTCCTGTACTCTTTAATATGAGAATTGTTGATGCCCGAGTAAACAGCTCCGGCAACGCAGATGACTATGGTAAAAATTATTGTGAGTTTCATATTTTTAGCTACCGTCTTTTTCATAAAATAAAAATTTCATTGCCGGATTGGTTTTAGCTGGCCGCTTTAGATTAGAATATTTTCAGTAACGCTCTGCCCATCCAGCATGCGTATGATGCGGTGGCTGTAACGGGAATCGTGTTCGCTGTGTGTAACCATTACAATGGTGGTTCCTTGTTCGTTTAACTCAGTTAACAGCTGCATTACTTCGTTACCGTTATGGCTGTCGAGGTTACCGGTTGGCTCATCGGCCAGAATTAATTTTGGTTTATTTACAACAGCCCTAGCAACGGCAACACGCTGCTGCTGACCACCGGAAAGCTGCTGTGGGTAATGGTTGCGGCGGTGCATGATCTGCACTTTATCGAGCACTTCTTCTACGCGCTTTTTGCGCTCGGGCGCCTTCATGCCGGTGTAGATTAACGGCAGTTCTACGTTTTCGAAAACGGTTAACTCATCAATTAAATTAAAACTCTGAAAAACGAAACCTATATTGTGTTTGCGAAGGTCGGCACGTTTGCGTTCGTTAAATTTTGCTACTTCGATGCCGTTGAAAACGAAGCTTCCTGCATCGGGGTCGTCGAGCAAACCGAGAATATTAAGCAGGGTAGATTTGCCACAACCCGATGGCCCCATTATTGCCACAAATTCACCTTCTTTTACTTCAATGGAAAGTTTATTCAATGCAACTGTTTCCACTTCTTCTGTGCGATACACTTTTTCGAGTTCGGTTATCTTAATCATAATATAGCCTTTAGCTTTTAGCCATTAGCAGTTAGCTGATGGTTTTTTGTTATTAAATTTGACTTTACGACTGTCGCTTTTTATTTAAAATTTACCATGAAAAATTATAAAGATTTGTTGGTGTGGCAAAGAGCCATCATTTAACCCTGAAAATTTATACAGCAACAAAAGTTTGCCCAAACGATGAGTTGTACAGCCTCTCTTCTCAAATGCGGCGCTCTGCATCTTCAATACCTACCAATATTGCAGAGGGACCTGGAAGAAAGACCGATCTTGAATTTAAGCGTTTTGTTATCATCGCTTCTGGTTCTGCTGCTGAGGTTTATTACCAACTTATTTTAAGCCGGGACCTTCTATACATCTCAATGGAAAATTTTAAAGAACTATATGAATCAATAACAGAAATTAGAAAAATGTTGCACTCATTGATTAACACACTCACTCCAAAAGCTAACAGCTAATGGCTAATAGCATCTCCCTAGGGCTTCTTTAAAACCAGTTCCTGCATGGTTCCGTAATTTTCGTAGCTGCTGGTTACTACTTTGTCGCCCGGCTGAAGCCCCTGCAGCACTTCATAATAATCTACATTCTGGTTACCTAACTGTATATCTACTTTATATGCTTTGCTACCATCTGCATTTACTTTAAAAATCCAGTTACCACCTGTTTGCTGGTAGAAACCTCCTTTTGCCAAAAGAATGGATTGTCTTTCATCGCTAAGTGCAACAAGTATCTGCAATGTTTGTCCGCGTCGTATGCCTTTGGGCACCCTACCTACAAACTGCATATCAACCTGGAAACGGCCATTGGTAACCTGGGTGTACACTTTTTTTATTTCAAGTATATAAGCGGTATCTGCAAATGTGAATGTGCCTTTTAAGCCTGTATAAATGCGGGAAAGATAATGCTCATCTATATCAACACGAACTTTGAAACCGCTCAATACGTCTATTTGCCCGAGGCGTTCGCCTTTGTTTTTATTTTGCCCCACTTCGGCATCAAGTGAGGTTACCTGGCCATCTACTGGTGCACGAACAATAAGATCGCCAACCTTCTTTCTCATTACTGCCAGTGCATTTTGCGAACCTTCGTAAGATTGCTTTGCCTGGTCAAGCTGTTGTTTGGTAGAAACCGAATCCTGGCTGAGTATCTGCGCTGTTAATTTCTTTTTTGCTACCTGATAGTTGTAATTGTTTTCGGCCTGTCTAAATTCCTGCGAACCAATTACCTTCTGTTCGTACAAATGTTTATCAAGATTGTAAACACGTTCAGCTTCTTTAAGTGAATTGTCTACGTCTGTCATCTGGTTTAATTTGGTGGTGGTATTTTGCTGGGCAGCATTGCGGGCAATCTGCATTTGTGTTAACAGGTTGTACACAGAGGTTTCCTGATTTACAAGACTAAGCTCGAGGTCTGTATTGGACAATTTTAAGATTGGCTGGTCTTTTTTCATTATAGTCCCATCGTCTACATATTTTTCTTCAACCCTGCCACCTTCAACTGCATCAAGGTAAATGGTTGTTTGGGGCAGTACCACACCGTTTACAGGTATATTTTCCTGGAACACACCTTTTTGTACTTCGCTTATGGTAATGCGGTCTGTATCCACATTTAATTTGCTGTTGCCAGAGGTATAATAATAGCTCGCTATAATTAAGCCGATCAATGCCACCACTCCTGCAATAGTTAAAATCCTTTTCTTATTCCAGTACTTTTTTTCAATTACTCTATCCACAGTTTATCGATTTAATTTAATCTTTCCGTTTACTCAATTTGCCTTTAGTTTGTTTTCCGGCATCATACATAAACAAATAGTAGTGCCAAAAAAAATGGTATTGAGCAACAGGCATTTATAAAAAATATTTAAATATCGGTGTCCGCTTTCGATACAGTTTGTGTACGCAATTGTAACACAGGTACATTCGACTTTTTATGTAAACAATTAAGCCTCATTAATTTAATGGTATTGGTATATTTATGGAGTTGAGTTGCTGAGTTTCGTAGCATTGGTTTCGTAAGAACAAGGCTTTTGAAAATTAACCGAAAGGTAAAGCTGTATTTATTGATTGATTGATTGATTATTACCATTATTACAGCTTTGTATTCTAAGCATATTTTTTGGAGCCGGGCTTTATAACCCTTGTTGATGTTTCGTTGCAGCTTGCCCCCGCCAAGGCGGTGGTTGCACTCTTGTACTAAAGAATAGCATTCAGCCTTGAGCCGTTAGCTATTAGCTAGGGGTTAAGAGCTGAGATCATTGGTCAACAAAGTTCCGAACGCATAAGAGTGCGACGCAAGAAAAGTATAATAGTAATTTGCAGCCGGGCTAATAAAAACTATAATTGCAGCGATTAAGCAATTAACGATTCACGATAAATAAATGATCTGTAATTTATGAACCTAAAGAAATATTCCATTCTTGCAGTTGACGATGACACGGATGTATTAACCGCTGTGCGCCTTCTACTAAAAACAGATGTAAAAGAAATTCTTACAGAGAAGAACCCGGAGAATATACCGGCGCTTTTATCGAAACAAAGTTTTGACCTGGTGCTGTTGGATATGAATTTTAAATCTTCCATAAACACGGGCAATGAAGGTATTTTCTGGCTAAAGCGTATTAAAGAACTGAGACCGGAAATAGCCGTGATAATGATAACTGCCTATGGGGGCATTGATCTCGCCGTTCGCTCATTAAAAGAAGGTGCGGAAGATTTTATTGTAAAACCCTGGCACAACGAAAAACTTATTTCAACGATTGAAGAGGCTTTGCGCGGAAAAGGTACAGGCAAACTAAAAAATACCGCAGGCCAAAACAATGCCCTGCCGGGCAAAGACATGCTGGGCAAAAGCGAAGTGATGGAAGATATTTTTTTTAAGGTTTCGAAAATAGCCCCTACCGATGCAAACGTTTTAATACTTGGCGAAAACGGTACTGGCAAAGACCTGATAGCAAAAGCCATTCACGAAAGATCGTTGCGGGCAAATATGCCATTTGTAAAAGTTGATGTGGGCGCACTCACCGAAACACTTTTTGAAAGTGAATTATTCGGGCATAAAAAAGGTGCTTATACCGATGCCAAAGAAGACCGTGTTGGCCGCTTTGAAAGCGCCAATGGAGGCACTTTATTTTTAGATGAGATTGGTAATATTAGCCTTATGCAGCAGGCAAAACTGCTTACTGTTTTGCAGAACAGGCAGGTAACACGCCTTGGCGCCAACCAACCCGCAGATATTGACATACGCCTTATATGCGCTACCAATTTACCATTGAGCGAACTGGCCAATGAAACACGTTTTAGAAAGGACCTTGTTTATCGCATTAACACGGTAGAAATAACCGTACCGCCATTGCGCAAAAGAGGCGATGACATTGTTTTACTGGCAAAACACTATGCTAAACAATATTCCGCCAAGTACATGCGTCCTGCCATTGACTTTGATGAAAGTGCAAGGCAAAAATTACTTAGCTATCATTACCCCGGCAATGTAAGAGAACTGCAATACACCATTGAAAGGGCCATTATTATGGGCGACGGCGAAGTGCTGCAGGCGAAAGATCTTATCTTCTCGCCCATTGAGTCAGCTACGGCTGCGGTAGCAGAAGCAGATGAAACAAAGCTGAGCACCATGGAAAAAAACGCCATACTAAGGGTAATAGAAAAACATGGCGGCAATATTACCAAAGCTGCCAAAGAACTGGGGCTAACAAGAACGGCTTTGTACCGGCGGTTGAGTAAGTATGATATTTGAGTGCCGTCACGTATCAGCATTCGGGTATCAGCAAAGGCTTACTAATGAGTATATTTTGTACACTTTTATTTAAACCGAGAATGTGTGCATCAAGCTATCTCAGCTTTTGGATAAAGGCATAAATCATTTTTCTAATAATAATAATTTCATTAGTAAGCTCCTCATGAAATATTATGGATAAATAGCCAAGATCTTTTGAAAGTAGCACCTGGTATTCAAGTTCCGAAACGGACCCACTGGCAATTGTGAGAAAACGGATTAATTCAGCATCGCTGTCTCGACCGCATCCTTCAGCAATATTAGTGGGAACCGAAGTTGAAGAACGTCTTATTTGAGAAACAATCCCAAATATTTCATCTTTAGGAAATGTTTTTGTTGCTGCATAAATTTTCAACGTTAATTGATGGCTCTTTTGCCAGATTGAAAGTTTCTTGAAATCACGCATAAGATTGTTTTTTAATTTTAGGTATTAAAAATAAAATATTCATACGGTATTATGGTATTGGCTGATAACTGAAACCTGATACCAGAAACCTGTAAAAATGTTTAAGCGATACGAGTGGAGCATCATGGTTAAAGTAGTATTGATGTTTGTTACTATTTCAGCAGCTAGTTTTATATTGGTAAAAGGCTGGTATATGTACGAATTGTTGGTATGCCCCATTATCATTTTTCAACTCATCGATTTTTTTCGCTTTCACGAGAAAGCACAGGTAGAAGTGCAGCAGTTTGTAGAGAGCGTACATTACCGCGACTTTAGCCGCTACTTCGATGTAAAGCATGCCCCGCTTGAATTACAAACCTTGCGCAAAGGTTTCAACGATATTAATACCACACTAAAAGTTATTAGTAAAGAAAAGGAAACGCAATACCAATACCTGCAGAAAATACTGGAACTGGTAGATACGGGCATACTCTCTTACGAGATGGAAAGTGGCGAAGTGGTGTGGATGAATGAATCGCTAAAAAGGCTACTAGAAGTACCCTATTTAAAAACAATCCACTCCCTTTCAAAACGCGACTGGAACCTGTATCACGAGATCATGTCGCTACCCCTTGGCGAAAGTCATATAGCCACAGCGCACCACGATAAAAATGCTTTTAAAATTTTATTATCAGCAACCGCTTTTCAAACAGAAGGGAAAAAATACAAGCTTATTGCCTTTCAAAACGTAAACGAAGCATTGGACGAAACAGAAAGCAAAGCATGGCAACGTTTGCTCAATGTATTAACGCACGAAATCATGAACTCTGTTGCACCCATTTCATCGCTTAGCAGCACATTAAAAAATATTTTAAACCAGTCACGAGAAAACGTTTCGCCAGAAAACAGGGGAAATTTCGAAGACCTTGAGCTCGGCATCACTACCATTCAAAGCAGAAGCGAAGGGCTGCTTAAGTTTGCAGAAACCTACCGCAACCTCAATAAGATTACAACACTTAATCTTCAAAAAGTTTATGTGCGTGATCTTTTTGAAAACATGCACACCCTTATGGAGCCAACACTCGATCAAAAAAATATCGAAATAGAGATCATTCTAAAAGATCCCGATCTTATGATAGAAGCAGACACCAATTTAATAGAACAGGTGCTTATTAATCTAATTGTAAACGCCATTGAAGCCGTAAAAGAAAAAGAAAATCCACGCATTATGCTTTCGGCATCTCAACACGGCAATAAAAAACCATTGATACAAATCTCCGATAACGGCAGCGGCATGCCCGAAGAACTGGCAGATAAAATTTTCATCCCCTTCTTCACTACCAAAAAAACTGGCAGTGGCATTGGGCTAAGCCTGTGCAAGCAAATAATGATGCTGCACAAGGGCAATATTCACGTACAATCAAAAGTGGGCGAAGGCACCGCATTTACGTTACAGTTTTAAATACATTTTTTTGGGCCCAGCATTTTTTCTTTGGGCATCGCCTGTTGCGTCGCACTCTTGTACAGTATATCTACATTGGGCAAACCCCCAGCAACATTACAAATGCCTACAACGTAAAATCCAAATTGGTGAGGCATTTATTTAAAAACGAAAACCTAACAATCAACCTATAATTTAATTGGCGGCTTTATAAAATAAATGTAGTTTACAACTGCAAAGCAACCTATCAATTTAATATCCTTTCTAAAATCCTGAACAAGTTTTCATATAAACACTTATATAAATTGTAAGATTATTATGCACCCTTAAAATTGTATAAATATGTACGCCTTAAAAATTGAGTTTTTTCAATTACCCGTATTTGCTACTAATTATTTTTTATTAGCCGCTAACAAACGGCTAATAAACTTTACCCCCCCCCGAAAATTATTCAGCCGGGAAACGAAAAAATAAACCGCCATATAGATTATTATATCAGGCCATGCCGCCACGAAACGCAATCCTGTACTACAATTGATGGCTGTGGCAATAAAAATTATATCAACGCCCGAAGCCCATAATATTAGTGATAAGTGCTTATACCCTGCATCATTTTTTACATAACGGCAACCGTTGTTTACCCCCTTTTTATGCAGGCACCATATTGCTGATATTTAAAACCTTCTTTTAAAAACATTTTCAAATCAATTTAAAATTACAATTATGAACCATTCAATACAACAACCGCAGCAACCCAATGGGTTTAATCAGGGGTTACCGGTTATACTCTTCTTTCATGCAGCCTCACCTGTAGAAAACTTAATTCAGGATGATGCAGCAATTATGGAAATTGCCAAAAAATTTGCCGGTGAAGGGTTTATCAGTTTATCAATGGAAAATAAAACCACTGGGAGTGCAGTGGAACAGCAGCTTGCCATTTACAGAGCGATGCTCGATGAGCAAAAAGCTATAAAAAGCATTAAAAAAGAAAAGCTTTAGAATAGCTGCACTTTCTCCGTTTTAATCCAAACAATTTTATTACATAGAAAACTATTATTTATGTACACCACACGAAAAGATTTTCTAAAGCAAACTGGCTTTGCATTATCTGGTTCATTTTTGCCCTATTCCAAAATATTTGGCAATTTATTTCAAGCATCAGCAGTGGATACCAGCCATCCAAAAGATTGTGTTGATTTACGAGGTTATCTATTTACTGAAAGTAAAATCAGGCATGATAACGCTGGGGACATTTTCACTTACTGCAAGAATGTGACAGATCATGATACCAATGACCCATTAAAAGATGTATTTTATAAAGGGGATAAAGGATCCTGCACAACCGCTGATGTAAATGACTGTCGCTGGTCTGATGCACATGATAAAAAATGGCTTGATGAAATGGTTCCTGAAACAACTTTAAAATATAAGGTGTCTTATCCAAAATCAGCAAACCAAACGGCAAACGGACACGATTATCAAAATGTGCGCCTACCCTGCATTATACTTTTTCATGCAGGTGGTTTTAAGGAATGTACCCCTTATGATGATGATTTTATGGAAACACTGCTTAAAGAATTTGCCCTAAAAGGTTTTATAGCTATATCGGTAAGTTACAGAACCGGGCGACTTTCAGACAGCAGTAGAACCTCTGCCCATGAGCAGCTTGCAACCTACAGGGGAATACAAGATGCTCGGGGTGCCATAAGGACAATAATGAGCAGGCATAGTGGTAGTGAAGCCTTTAATTATGGTAATTTTAAGATAGACAAAAACCAGGTTTTTATTGGTGGCGCAAGTGCTGGTGCAGCCATTTGTATGAATGTTGGTTACCTTAGAACCCAAACGATGGTTAACGATACTTTCCCCGTAGATGCTACAAGTCAATTAACAATAGAAGAGGCACTTGGGCCAATTGATGCTGACTACTATGATTCAAACCCTATGGATGCATTGCCTGTAATACGTGGAATTTTATCATGCTGGGGGGCATTGCGTATGCCGAAATCTAATGATTCAGGCGAACCCGTTTTTTTTCTCCCTGATGGTAATGTTGTTACCAATAGCCAGAATCCTCCAGTAATTGCTTTCCATGGCAAGGAGGACAGGACTAATGATTATGACGATGATGACTATCAAAATTTTATAAATTCCACTACTACTTCAAGAAGAAAAGAAAATTTTTGTTTGTTAGAGGCGAAAAATTTTATAATTAAACAACCCGTTTTAGATCCCCCTGAAGCATTTGTTAAAAAAGGCAGTGGCTTAAATATTTACAATATACTTAAAGACAGTCGTATAGACCGATTTACACTTTTATATACTGATTGCGATTGCGGTCACGGACTAGATGATATGAAAATCCCATATCTGAGCGATTATAGTTCTGGATTTACAGACGATCTGAATGTCACAAAATACATCGCATCAAGAATGGCGGTTTTTTGCCAGATAATTATGAATTACTCCTCAAGTTCCCGGGTGCATCCACCTGCTAACTATACATCCGGAACTATAGTAAGCCGCTCCTTTTTTGTTGACTGTAAAGATGATCGGCATTGTGTTTTAGATGAAAATGGAAATAAAACTTATCCGGAAGCAAATAACTGTAATTTAAATAATTTAGATACAGATTGTAACCCTCCAAATCTTTAATAAAAAATATAAAATAATTAAACTAAAATTTCTTTTATGAAAAATATAATTCAAACAACAATTCTTTTATTAAGTTTTTTAGCGACAGTTAATGCACAACCCGGTACACTTGATAAAACATTCAGTAATAATGGAAAATTTTTCGAAGATTCATTTACCGGCAATTGTACGGCTGTAGCTATACAAAAAGATGGTAAGATTGTAACAGGCGGTATTTATGATGCCAATAAGGAAGAAAATATAGCTTTCATTTTCGCGAGATTTAATACGGATGGCAGCCTTGATGAAACCTTTGGAGAGAATGGAAAGGCAATAATAACAAGGGTGGAAAACATATTAATATACGATCAGATGAGAGGTTTGTCCATACAGGAAGATGGCAAAATAATTGGCTGTGGCAGGGTTGTTGGCAATAATGTTGGCCGCTATTCTGATATTGCAGTAATTCGTTTAAATGCAGATGGAAAGTTAGACAATTCATTTAGCGATAATGGGGTGCTTGTTTTAAACATTACAAAGGAAGATCAGGTGACAGATATGGTACTACAGACGGATGGTAAAATATTACTTTCAGGGGACGACGGTGAAGAAAGTGTAAGTTATATTACACGTATTTTACCTGATGGGAAATACGATGAGACTTTTGGAGAAAAGGGAGTAGTTTTTTTGAGAAATCTTTCTATCAGTAATATAGGTGCAATCACCTTACAGGCAGATAATAAAATATTGATTTGTGGTGAATATTTTGGCAAAAGCCTTTTTGTAATGCGCTTTTTACCGAATGGTAGTTTCGATAATACATTTGATGAGGAAAAAGATGGTATTACTGGAATTATCTTTGCAGATGATGAATTTCCAAATGCCAATTTATATGATATTGCAGTACAGCCAGACGGTAAAATATTAGTAGCGGGTTCTGCAGGTATAAACAGTTTCTACGAAATTGCTTTGGCAAGGTTTAAAGCCGACGGTTCAATAGATTCTGCTTTTGGGGATAAAACAGGTTATACAGTTTTATCAACGGAGAATGGTACTGCAGTCGCATACAATGTTGCGGTTACAGGCGATAAAATTATACTTACCTGTGCTTACTCTACTGTTGAAGCAAGCTCCGGTTTTGAAGCGGTAAGGTATAATATGGATGGTACATTGGATTCTGCTTTTGGAGAAAATGGCGTAGCTGTAACAAGTTTTTCTAACTTACGCCTTCTTTACGCCGGACATGGCGCAGTACAGGCAGATGGAAAGATTGTAATAGGTGGGGCAGGCTACCAGGAAGGCGAATACAATTTTACCAATATTGCTTTAGCCCGTTTTAATAATGAGATTGTACTCCCCATCATCTACAGCAAATTTGCCGCTACCCAAACCAAAGAATACATAACCCTTAACTGGCAAACTTCTACAGAATTAAACAACAAATATTTTGTGGTAGAGCGCAGCAATAATGGGGTTAATTATACTGGTGTTGCACAAGTAAATAGTGTAGCCACAGGTGCAGCAGTACAGAATTATGCCTATACCGATAAACTGCCGCTGGCAGGTAACAATTATTACCGCCTTAAACAGGTGGACAAAGATGGCAAGTTTAGCTACAGCAAAACCATCAACATCGCTTATTTAAAACCGGGCAGCATACAATTGTTCCCCAACCCAGCAAAAGATAAGCTTACCGTAAAAGGTTTAAATGCTACAATAACCAGCACCATTGCGGTTCTTGATATACAGGGCAAGCAATTGCTGCAGTTTACAGCTAAGGATGCAAGCTATAGCTTTAGCATTGGCAGCCTTGCACCAGGTAGTTATATGGTAAGGGTAAAAGATGCAAATGGTATTGCGGTGGAGAAGTTTGTGAAACAGTAAT